>CAXNIK010000109.1:0-10133 GCA_964202115.1 Burkholderiales bacterium | reverse complement strand
TCCCAGGGCGCGACGCAGCAGATACTGCTTGCGACCATGGATGGCATCCAGACGCTGAAGAAGTCCGCAGAAGGGCGCTGGGACAACACTGCCAAGGCGCTGGCCGGCAAGCACATTCAGGCCATCATCGAGGCGCCCGGAGGCACCCTGTTTGCCTGCGCCTATCGAGATGGCGTCTATGCCAGCGAAGATGGCGGTGCCACCTGGGCGCCGCGCGACAACGGCATCAGCATACGCAGCGTGTACAGCCTGGCTGCGGCCACGGAGGGGGGCAAGGTGCGCCTGTATGCCGGCACCGAACCGGCCAATTTGTTCGCCAGCGATGATATGGGACGCAACTGGCGCGAGCTGACCGGCTTTCGCAAGGTGCCCGGCGTGGAGCAGTGGAAATTCGTGGCCGATCCTTTCGTGGGCCATACCAAGACCATCAATGTCGATCCGAAAAATCCGCGTACCCTGTACGTGTGCGTCGAGGTTGGCGGCCTGTTGAAGAGCACCGACGGCGGCGAGACCTGGACGGTCATCCCGGTCACCAATCCTGACATGCATCGCACCGTGTTCGATCCGCGCAATTCCTCGCGCATGTTCACCACCGGCGGCGCCGGCGTGCTGCTGACTTTGGATGACGGCAAGACCTGGCGCGAGCTGCTGGCGCGCATGAAGAACCCGGTGGGCGAGTATGCCGACCAGATGGTGGTTCGCAAGGCCAAACCCGATGTCATGGTCATGGGGGCCACGCAGTTCAGCCCGCGTACCTGGATAGATCGCAAGTTCGCGGGAACGGCCCTGGCCAAGAGCGAGGACGGCGGGGAGACCTGGAGGATATTGCGCGGCGGACTGCCCGAGCGCATCACCGCCAGCATCGAGGCCATGTGCCAGGTGGAAAGCCCGGCGGGTGCCGAGTATTTCTTCGGCACCACCGACGGTGAGATCTGGCACGGCGACCAGGATGGTGAGCGCTGGACCCAGATCGCCAAGGCGGCCCCGGTGTCCAAGTGCATTCACCAGGAAATGCTGAGTGGCAAGCCGACCACCCAACTGGTGCACCTGGATGGCCAGCGCCGGCTGGTGCATGCACCTTCCCCTTGATAATATTATTCTCGTATAGCCTCTAGAGATAATGACTCAGGATCAAAACTGAGTATAAACCGAGTCCACCACTCTTTCAGCAGGAGGCGGGCGCTCCAGTTCAATCCGGATCGATTGGCACCAGCCTGTCCTGGTCGCGCCGGTACAGCCCTGCTTCGTTCAGCACATAGTCCATGGGAACGTCGTGCGGCTGCGGATACACCGAGTCCAGCTTGCACATCTCATAGGCGGTGGCGATGGTGAGCGGCCGCTGACCCTTGTCGGCCAGGGCGGCCAGGGTGCGGTCGAAGTAGCCCCCGCCATATCCCAGGCGATAGCCCTGCAGGTCGTAGCCCACGGCCGGTGCCAGCACGACATTTGGAATCAGCGCCGGTCCATCCTCTGGATGAGGTATGCCCTGAGGCCCGGCCGCCATCACCGTGTCGGTGTCCCAGGCGCGGAAAACCAGCGGCGCTGCTTTCTCCATCACCACCGGCAGGGCGATGGTCGCGCCGGCTGAGCGCCAGCGCGCAGCCAGAGCCCGAAGATCGTATTCATTGCGGTGTGGCCAGCATATGGCGATGACTGCGCCTGGCGTGATGGTGAACGGGAAACCGCGCTCCAGTCGCTGGTCCATAGCGAACTGCCAGCGCGACAGCGTTTCCTTATCCAGCGCCGTGCGTTGATTTAGTAGTTCCCGGCGCTGGCTGCTGCGCCACGCAGCCACATCGATCAGGCTGGTCATGGCGTAAAAATCCCAAAAGGAAGAAAGGCTTGGGTTACACTTTGCAAGAGTTTTACCAAGTCATGAAGAATAAATTCACTATATCACTGCTGTGCGCGACGCTGGCCCTGCCGGCGGTGGTGGCGCTCGCCGGTCCTCCCGACAAGCCTGAGACGCGAAAACAGGTTGCCGCAGCTCCGGCCGGCGATACTGCTTTCCTGCTGGCTCGCGACGCCTCCCGCACCGGCGACAGCGCCAAACTGAACCGCGCTGCCGCCTCCATCGGCGATCACGTGCTCGCCCCTTATGTCGATTTCTGGCAACTGCGCCTGCGCCTGGAGGATCGGCCGGCGGAGGAAGTGCTGCGCTTTCTGGATCGCCATTCCGGAACGTTGCTGGCCGAATACCTGCGCCGCGACTGGCTGAAGGTGCTGGGTCGCAAGGCCGACTGGGAGCGTTTCCGCGAACAGCAGCCCATGCTGGTGGGTGAGGATGCCGAGGTGAATTGCTACAGCCTGGCAGCCCGCTGGCAGTTGAAGGATGTCACCGCGCTCACCGAGCTGCGAAGCCTGTGGCTGATACCGAAGGAACTGCCCGAAGCCTGTGCGCCCCTGGTCCAGGCTCTGCTTGCAGCGCCGGCCCCGGGTTTGGAGGAATCAACCCCATCCATGCCGCGCTGGACCTCGGTCCAGTTGTGGGAACGCTTTCGCATCCTGAGCGAAGCCAATCTGGGTGCGGCGGCAAGGCGTGTGCTGGCGTCGTTGCCGCGCGGCGATGCGCCCGATGCGAAGCTGCTGGACGGCGCCTGGAATTCGCCGGTCAAGTATCTGGAGCGTCCGGCCGCCGAGCTCACGCGGCGCAGCCAGCGCGAGCTCTATATCCTGGCGCTGTCGCGGGCGGCGCGCAATGATCCGATGCTGGCCGCCAGCTACCTGGACGCCAGGGTCCGGGAACGCTTTTCGACCGAGGACCAGGCCTATGCCCTGGGACTGATCGCCACCAGCGCCGCGAAGAGGCACATGCCCGAGGCCATGCGCTGGTTCAGCGAGATCGCCGCCATGGGCGGCGATGCGCAACTCAGCGACGAGCAACTGGCCTGGCGGGTGCGCATTGCCCTGCGCCAGGACAACTGGGACGAGGTGCGCAATGCCATCGCCGCCATGTCCAGTTCCGGCCGCAGCGATGCCGCCTGGATCTACTGGCTGGGACGCGCCTACAAGGCGCGCGGCGGCGAGGCCGCCGCCAAGGCGCAGTTCGCGCGCATTTCCACCGAACACAGTTTCTACGGCAGGCTGGCGGCTGAAGAGCTGGGCCTGCAGCCCGTGTTGCCCGACAACGCTCCCGTACCCACCGCCGAGGAACTGGCGGCCGCCCAGGCCCATCCCGGCCTGCAGCGGGCGCTGGCCCTGTACCGCCTGGAGATGCGCACCGAAGGATTGCGCGAATGGCTGTGGGCCATACGCGGCATGAATGACCGCGCGCTGCTGGCCGTGGCTGAAGTTGCGCGCAGCCGGGAAATCTGGGACCGCGCCATCAACACCGCCGATCGCACGCTGAGGGAACACAACTTCGCCGTGCGCTATCTCGCGCCCTACCGCGAGGTGCTGGCCGGCGCCGCCAAGGAGCGTGCCCTGGATGAAGCGCTGGTGCTGGGTGTGGTGCGCCAGGAAAGCCGCTTCATGCACTTTGCCAAGTCCAGCGTGGGTGCCTCCGGCCTGATGCAGCTCATGCCGGCGACCGCGGCCTGGGTGGCGCGCAAGATGGGCATGAACGACTATGCCTGGTCGCGGGTGCATCAGCTCGATGTCAATGCCAAACTGGGCACCTACTATCTGCGCCAGGTGCTGGATGAGCTGGGCGGATCTCCTGTTGTCGCCGCGGCGGCCTATAACGCCGGGCCGGGGCGGGCGCGCCGCTGGCGCGACACCAAGCCGCTGGAAGGGGCCATCTACGCCGAATCCATTCCATTCAACGAAACCCGCGACTACGCCAAGAAGGTCATGTCCAATTCGATTTACTACGCTGCCCTGCTGGGCGAGGTGCGCTCGCTCAAGGCCCGGCTGGGCGTGGTGGGCAGCGCCGACAATCGCAGCGTGGCGCAGAAGACCGATCCCACGCCCTGACCACACCCTGATATATGCAAATTGCAGCGCGGATGTGTGCATAAGTCCTGATTTGTCGTGATGGGTCCTGATCTGCCGTGATGGTGAGCAGGTTCTTGCGATAAACTCTGCATCTTTCATGACCCTGCGCCGACGCGGGCTGTAATCTAGATGAGCAAAATCCTGGTCCTGGGCGGCAGCGGCTTCATCGGCCGCCATCTTGTTTCGCTGCTGGTGGAACAGGGGCACGTGGTGACCGTGCCGACACGTCAGCGCGAGCGCGCCAAGCACCTCATCCTGCTGCCCACCGTGGATGTGGTGGAGGCGGACATCTTCGATGAGCAATCGCTGTCCCGCCTGGTGCGCGGCTGCGATGCCGTCGTCAACCTCATAGGCGTGCTGCAAAGCAGCCCCGGCAAGCCCTACGGGCCGCAGTTTGCGCGCATGCATGTGGAGCTGCCGCGCAAGCTGGCCGATGCCTGCCTCGATGCCGGCGTGCGCCGCATCCTGCACATGAGCGCGCTCAGGGCGCGTGCCGACGCGCCCAGCGAATACCTGCGATCCAAGGGCGAGGCCGAGGCCTGGATGCTGGCCCGGCAACAGGATTTCGATGTCACGGTATTCCGGCCTTCGGTGGTGTTCGGCCCCGAGGACCGTTTTCTCAATCTCTTCGCCCGCCTGGCGCGCTGCCTGCCGGTGTTCCTGCTGGGCTGTGCCGATGCGCGCTTTCAGCCGGTGTACGTCGGCGACGTGGCGCGCGTCATGGCAGCCAGCCTGTGGAAGCATGAGAGTTACGGCTTCGCCTACGACCTGTGCGGGCCGCAGGTGTACACGCTGCGCGAGCTGGTGTCCTATGCCGCGCGCCAGGGCGGCCATCCGCGCTTCATCATCGGCCTGCGTCCAGGCATGGCCTACGCTCAGGCCTGGATGATGGAGTTTGTGCCCGGCAAGCTCATGTCGCGCGACAACTTCCGCTCCATGCAGGTGGACAACGTCTGCGGCTGCACGCTGCCTTTTGGCATCGAGGCCACTGCCCTCGCCATGGTGGCGCCGCAATATCTGGGCCTCGGCCTAAGCGGCAGCGCGACGCGAGCACGTTACCAGTCCTTCCGTTACCACGCGGGAAGATAGCTGCCTTGGCCTCCCTGCTGCTTGTCACACCCGCCGACGCTGTGCGTCATTAGCATCCGGCGCGCGCAGGGCACGCCGTGAAAATCTATTGCGTAGGCGGCGCGGTGCGTGATCAGTTGCTCGGCCTGCCGGTGAAGGACCGCGACTATGTCGTGGTCGGTGCCGCGCCCGAGGCCATGGAAAAGCTGGGCTACAAGCCCGTGGGCAAGGATTTCCCGGTGTTCCTGCATCCGCGCACGCATGAGGAATATGCCCTGGCGCGCACCGAGCGCAAGGTGGCGCGCGGCTACAAGGGCTTCACCGTGCATGCCGCTCCGGATGTGACCCTGGAAGAGGACCTGGCGCGGCGCGATCTCACCATCAATGCCATGGCCCGCGATGAGCACGGGCAACTCATCGACCCGCACGGTGGCGCGCGCGACCTTGAAGCGAAGCTGTTGCGCCACGTCAGCGCTGCCTTTGTCGAAGACCCGGTGCGCATCCTGCGCGTGGCGCGTTTTGCCGCGCGCTTCGATTTTGCCGTGACGCCCGAGACCATGGCGCTGATGCGGCAAATGGTGAAGCAAGGCGAGGCCGATGCCCTGGTGCCCGAGCGAGTCTGGCAGGAATTCTCCAAAGGCTTGATGGAGCCGCATGCGGCGCGCATGTTCGAGGTGCTGGCCGATTGCGGGCTGCTGCCCGGCCTGTTGCCGGAGCTGGACATCGCTTTCGAGATTAATGCGCAGGATGCCGTGCCTGCCAACCTGGCCACGCGCCGCCTCATCGGCGCGCTGCGGCATGCGGTGCGTGAACGCAAGACGCTGGAAGCGCGTTTCGCCTTGCTGGCCTTTGCCCTGCGCGAGCGCAGCGAGGGCGCGGCACGCGGCCTGGCCGCGCGCCTGCGCGCCTCCAACGAATGCCGCGATGCCTTGCTGCTGGCGGCATTGCACGGCGAAGCGGTGCGCGCGCTGGGCCCGGCCAGCAGTGCCGAGGCCTTGCTCGGCCTGCTGGAAGCCGGTGATGCCTTTCGCCGGCCGGAGCGATTACGTCTGCTGCTGTCGGTGTGCGCATCGGCCGAGTTCGGCGACAAGGGTTCGGTGGACTTGCCTTATCCCCCGGCGGCAATCATGCAGGCCATGCTGGTTGCCGCGCTGGCGGTCGATGCTGGAGGCATCGCAGCGGCGGCAGACCCGGGCAAGGGTGCCGAGGGTGGGGTCAACCGCAATGTCGATATCGGCGCGCAGGTTCGCGAGGCTCGCCTTGCCTCGATCCGCCTGGCCCGGGCCCGATTGCATGCCGGCCCGGCATCGGACCGGACCTAGAAAGCACATCATGTCCGCGCTGCACACCTCTCTACGGCACAACCTGGCCTGCGGCTTCAGGCTGGCGCTGTTCCGGCCGGTGTCGCGCGCCGACTTTCACCTGGGCGCGGTGGAGTATGCGGCGCTGGCCGTGTTCAACCTGCTGGTGTGGATAGCCGGCAGCTACCTGCGCAGCGGCACCGACCCGGTGTTCATCCCTTCGGCCATCCCGGCCCTGATGGCCTACATCCCGATGACCCTGCTGTTCTGCCTGGCGGCCTCACGGCTGCTGCGCGACGGCAGTCTGTTTGTCGCCTTTGCCGTCATGCTGGCCTCGGCCGATCTGCTCTTCGAGCTGGTCGGTTCGCTGATCTACCTGTGCCTCGAAGGGCAGTGGCTGCCATTGCCGCCGCAGGCTCAGTTTGGTCTGTATGGGCTCTATGTGCTGTGGGTGATGGTTACGGGGCTGCGCGTGCAGTTGCTGCTGGCACCGTGGCGCGCGCCGGGGGCCAAGGCGGTGGCCCTGCTGTCGGTGAGCATGGTGCTGTTGCTGCTGTACATCCCGCGGCAGGAGCCCTGGATGGCCGCCCCGCCCGCGGACCAGGAGCGCCAGGTAAGCCTGCTGCAGGAGGAAGTGTTCCATGCGCAGGATGGCCTGCTGGGGCGGGATCTTGACCGTCTGTCGGCGCAGCGCCCCGGCGAGACCGACCTGTATTTTCTCGGCGTCGCGCCCTATGGTTTGCAGGACACCTTTGTGCGGGAACTGTCCGCGGTGCGCAAGCTCCTGGAGGAGTCCTTCGATACCGTCGGGCGCTCGCTGTCGCTCATCAATCACCCCGGCACGCTCAAGGCGGCGCCGCTGGCCACGGCCACCAACCTGCGCATGGCCTTGACCGAGCTGGGCGAGACGCTAAACGTGCAGGAGGACGTGCTCATGCTCTTTCTCACCACCCATGGCTCGGCCGGACACGAGCTGTCCTTCGAGCTGCCGCCGCTGCAACTGCAGCAGGTCAATCCCACGGCGCTGGCGCGCATGCTGGCCGACAGCGGCATCAAGTGGAAGATCATCGTGATATCGGCCTGCTACTCGGGCGGATTCGTCGAGGCACTCAAGGATGACAACACCCTCATCCTCACCGCCGCCGAGGCCACCCACACTTCATTCGGTTGCGAGACCGGCAGCGACTTCACCTGGTTCAGCAAGGCCTATTTCGACCAGGCGCTGCGCGAGCAGGTGAAGCAGGGTGGTTATTCCTTCACTGCTGCTTTTGATCGGGCCAAGGTCCTGGTGGCCGAGCGCGAGAAGGAGGCAGGCTTCGAGCCATCCAATCCGCAGATGCATCTGGGCAACGCCATGCGCGAGAAGCTCAAAGAGCTGGAGGCGCGCCTGGCGCAGCGCGCGCCGGTGGCGCCAGGCACGGCAGCCGTGGCAGGAACGCCTGGCGAGAGTCGGCAGACACAATAGACGCGCTAGATACGAACAAGACTGCAGGAGGAGAGAGGGTCATGACCCGGGACACGCTGTACACACATGCCGAACTGCACAGACTGATCGCGCCGCGCAGCGTCGCCATTGTCGGTGTGTCGACCAACACCAATGCCTTCGGCTCGCGGGTGATGTCCAACCTGGAGCGCGGCGGCTACACCGGCAGCATCTATCCGGTGAACGCCAAGTATGAGCGCATCGGCGAGCGCCCCTGCTATGCGTCCATCGCGGCGCTGCCCGAATCGCCCGACTGCGTGATCATCGCCATTCCGCGCGAGGCGGTGGAGGCGGTGGTGGCGGAGGCGGCCGGGCGCAAGGCCGGCGGCGTGGTGATCCTGTCATCGGGCTATGCCGAGACCGGCAAACCCGGCCGCCTGGAAGGTCAGGAGCGCATCCGCGACATCGCGCGCGCCGCCGGCATGCCGGTGATCGGGCCCAACTGCATGGGCATCGTCAACCACAATGTCGGTCTGCTGGGCACCTTCCAGCTGGTGGCCAGTGTCGGGCCGCCGCCCTCGCCGTTGCCGCCCGCGACCCTGGGCATTGTCAGCCAGTCCGGGGCACTGGCGTTCGCGCTGGGCCAGGCCACCGCGCACGGCACCACCTTCAGCCATGTGCTCACCTCGGGGAATGCCTGCGACGTGGACCTGGCCGACCAGATCGCCTATCTCGCCGAGGAGCCGAACTGCCGCGCCATAGCCTGCGTGTTCGAGGGCATGCGCGATCCGCGACGCCTGGAGGAGGCGGCGCGCCGCGTGCATGCCGCGGGCAAGGCCCTGGTGGTCTACAAGACCGGTGTGTCCGAGCGCGGGCGCATCGCGGTCAAGGTGCACACCGCTTCGGATACCGGCGTGGTGGAGCAGTACCAGGCCCTCTTCAGGCGCGCTGGCATCGTCGCCGTGGACAACTACGAAGCGCTGCTGGAGACCGCGGCCTTCTTCGCCAAGGCCGGCCGGCCCAAGGCGCCTGGTGTGGCAGTGGTGGCCACCTCCGGCGGGGCCGGCATCATGGCCGCGGACAAGGCCGAGAAGTTCGGTGTGCCCATGCCGCAGCCGCTGCCCGCCACGCGCAAGGTGCTGGAGGCAGTCATCCCGGAGTACGGCTCGGCGGCCAATCCCTGCGACGTCACCGCGCAGGTGCTGGCTTCGCCCGAGGCGCTGTACGCATCGCTGGATGCCTTCATGGGCCAGGCTGACATCGGCGCCATGATCGCGCCGCATGTGTTCGCCTATCAGACCGGGACCGACCGCTTCAAGGTCTACAGCGATGCCGCGGCGCGCTACGGCAAGATCGCCTGCATCGTGTGGCTGCCCGAATTCCTGGAGGAGAACGGGGCGCCTGTGGCCGAGCGTGATCCGCACCTGGCGCTGTTCCGCTCCATGGAGCGCTGTTTTGCGGCGCTGGCGGCGTGGAATGAACTGGAGCGGTGGCGTCGCTCGCAGGAATGACAGGAAACTGAAACGGTGACACTTTTCCAGGCCATACGACCCAACATCTCCATCCTCGCCGGCGCGGCCATCATGCTCACGCTGAGCATGGGCATACGCCAGAGCCTGGGCCTGTTCGCGCCGCCGCTCACCCGCGACCTGGCGCTGACGATGTCCGATTTCACCCTGGCCATCGCCATTCAGAACCTGGCCTGGGGCATGGTCCAGGCCTATGCCGGGGCGCTGGTGGTTCGTTACGGTTACCGTCCGCTGCTGATGAGCGGTACCGCGCTGTACGTCACCGGGCTGGTGCTGCTGGCCTTTGCCCAGGGCAAGGCCAGCGTGATTTTCGGCGGCGGCATCTGCATGGGGCTGGCCATGTCCTGCACCGCCTCGGCCATGGCGCAGTCGGTGGCCTCGCGCGCAGCGCCGGTGCAGGTGCGCAGCACCGTGCTGGGCATGGTCTCGGCGGTTGGGTCGCTCGGGGCGCTGATCTCCGCGCCCATCGGCCAGAGCTTGAGCCAGGGCTTTGGCTGGCGCATCGGCCTGGGCGGTTTTGCCGTATTGGCGCTGTGCATGATTCCAGCGGCCTGGTTTGCCAGCCGCATCGACAGAATTCCGCTGCCCAAGGCCACCGGCAACCAGATCGGCGGCACCTCGGCCATGGTGGCCTTGAAGGCGGCGGCGAAGTTTCCGCCCTTCGTGGTCATGACCGGCGCCTACTTCGTCTGCGGCATGCAGTTGGTGTTCCTCACCACGCATCTGCCCACCTATTTGGATCTGTGCGGCATGGACCCGATGCTGGGCGCCCAGGCTCTGGGCACCATCAGCGCGTTCAACGTCATGGGTTGCCTGTTCTTCGGCTGGGCTGGGCAGCGCTGGAACAAGCTGGCGCTGCTGGGTGGGTTGTACATC
>CAXNIK010000108.1:0-10153 GCA_964202115.1 Burkholderiales bacterium | reverse complement strand
CGCAGTTCGGGAAAGGCCAGCAGGCGCTTCAGGTCAGAGCGAAAATCGAAGCTCATCGCCTGCGCCGGCCGGGTGTGATGCTCGCGCACCCAATACAGCGCCAGCAGCCCGGCGGCGAAGATGGTCGCCGCGGTCAACGCATACAGCGTGTGGATGCTGGGCAGCCACACCACCAGCACCGCGCCGGCCAGCGGACCCAGCATGGTGCCCGCCCAGGCACCGGCCTGGGTCAGCGCCAGCGCGCCGCCGGCATGCTGGCGCGGCGTGGTCGTGGCCACCAGCGCCTGGCTGGCCGGGATGTAGCCATTGGCCATGCCGGTGATGGTGAGGACGACAAGAAAGACCAGCGGCTCGTGAGTGACCGACAGCAGCGTGAAGCCCACGGTCATGCCGAACGCTGCGCGCAGTACCATGCTCTTGCGCCCGTAGTGGTCGGCCAGCACGCCCCACACCGGTGTGAACAGGCAACTGGTGGTGTAGTAGCCGAACAGCATGGCCCCCACCCACAGCTCCAGGTTGTCCTTCACGCCCATGGCCTTCACCGCCAGCGGCAGGAAGGCGAAGGCCGCGGTCCAGCCCAGATTGGTCACCATGTTGCCCACCGCCAGGGTGCGGGCATTGCGCAGCCAATGACGATAACGGTGCTCTTCGCCGGCCTGGCTTTGCGGCTCCTGGATGTTCCTGTCTATGATCTGCTCCACTCACGCGCTTCATGCGGCCTGCCTGGCGCGCAAGCTTAACAGGATGCCGCGTGATGGCCGACGCAGGGGTCGAGGCGAAAAGGCGTCAGCGACGCTGCTGGTCGCCGCCAGCCGGAGCGTTCCTCGCCGACAGGTACAGCTCATGGGCCTGCATGGCCGCCAGCGCCCGCCCGGCATTGGCATTCTCGTCGTAGACCGGGATGCCCATTGCCACTGCGCTGGCGCGAAAGGCGCGCTTTCTTTCCTCCAGCACCGGTTCGCCATCGGAGCGCAGCACGAGCAGGAAGTGCGCCTGCCCGGGATAGCGCAACTGCACGCGCAATGCGGCCTGCACCAGGTTGTCCAGCACCTCGGGCTTGCTGCGGCCGACGAAGGCGGACATGTTGAGGTGCATGACCAGCGCATCCGGCCGGCCCTTGCGATAGATGATGTCGAGAATTTCCTCGGCCACCCGTCCATCTTCCTGCTGAAAAGTGCCCACCGGACAATCCACGGGATTGGTGATGCTGGTGCCGGGGGGCAGTCTCATCGCCGCGAGCGGGTCCACGGTCTCCTTGCCAAACAGGCTCACGTCCAGACCCTGGCGGGAAAAGTAATCGGTGGCAAGCACGCTCGCCCCACCACCGTTTCCCAACAGCACCACACGACGCGTGGCCTGCGGCCGCGGCGTCAGGGTCTGGAAGATGTGCAATATGTCGATGAACTCGTCGAGCGTTTCGGCCAGCACGCAGCCGGTCTGCCTGGACAGCGCCACCCAGGCGCGCTCGTCTCCGGCAAGCGAGCCGGTATGGGAAACCACCGCCGCCAGGCCCTGGCGGGTGCGGCCTCCTTTGAGGATCACCACCGGTTTTGCAGCTCGGGCATTGCGCAGAATCTCGAACAGCCTGCGCCCGTCCTTTGCCGATTCGATGTACATGCCTATGACTTTGGTCTGCGCATCGGCCAGGTAGAATTCCAGCAGTTCGTTGGGACTGACATCGGCGCTGTTGCCCACCGTGACCAGGCCGGAAAACGTCAGGCCTCGCCCGAAACCGCGGCGGATGATGTCGATGCCCAGCCCGCCGCTCTGCGACACGATGCCGATCGGCCCGGTTTCCTTCGAGCCGATCTCGGCAAAGGTCACGCCTCCGCGCGGGCTGTAGATGCCCAGGCAGTTGGGGCCGATGAGGCGCGCGCCGACGGCGCGCGCGGCCTGGACCAGCTGCTCCTGCAACTCGCGCCCTTCCTCGATCTCGCCAAAGCCGCTGGAAATGACCTGGGCGAATCGCAGCCGCCCCCGGGCATCCTTGAGCAGCGCCGGCACCTGTGCGGCCGCGATGGCGATATAGGCGTAGTCCACCGGCCGCGGCGTGTCGCCCAGGCTGCGATAGGCCTTGAGACCATCGATCTCATCGGCCGAGGGATGGATGGGGTAGATCTCGCCCCGGTAGCCAAACTCGCGGATACGGCGGATGAACACATTGGGCAGCGCCATGCTCTTGGCGGAAACCCCGACCACGGCCACGGTCTTCGGCTCGAACAGCGGCTTGAAGCGATCGAGCACGTCTGCATTCATTCCATTGTCTTCCCGGGTCATGTCTGCGTCAGCACGAAGCGGGCATCCACCGCCACCGCCCCGCTCTCGGAGACGATGAGCGGATTGATGTCGGCCTCCGCAAAGTCCTGTGCATGCGTCATCAGCAGGCCGCCTTCGCCGCCCACCTTGAGCAAGGCATCGATGATGGCTGCGCGTGACACCGGCCTGCTCCCGCGCGCACCGTCGAGCAACGCGGCACCCTTCAGTTCGCCCAGCATCTCCTCGGCATCGAGGCGGGTGATCGGGCAAATGCGGAAAGACACGTCCTTCAGTATCTCGACGAAGATACCGCCCAGACCCACCATGACCAGCGGACCGAAATCGGGGTCGCGCAGTCCGCCGATCACCATCTCCTGTCCGGGCTGTGCCATTTCTTCGAGCACAAATCCATCCAGGCGCGCGCCGGCTATCGCCGGAATCTTCATCATCACACTCAGCGCCGCCTCGACCTCGGCGGCAGAGTTCAGGCCAACCTTGACTCCACCGGCATCGCTCTTGTGCAGGATGTCGGGGGACATGACTTTCAAAACCAGAGGCGGCGTCAATGCTGCGGTGGCCGCCACCACATCGGCTGCATCGCGCACCATGCGCGACTTCGGCACCGCAATGCCAAAACCAGCCAGCAGTTGCTTTCCCGCCAGTTCATCCAGTGCGGTGCGGCCCTGCTTCCTTGCCTCGCCAATGCTGTCCATTGTCATCATCCCCCTGCTTGTTCTTTCCTCAAGGCCGCCCCCCTCAGACCAGCTCATGGATTGACACCTCGAAGACAAACTTCCCTAATATCATGATTTATTTTGTAAATTATCTTACATTCATGAGCGGTGACACAAGGCAATGGTCCGCAGGCGCAGCGCGCGGCGGAACAGCGGGTGTTCGATTCACGTGATGCGGCGATACGTGAACTTGGAAAGTAATGATCATCGAAGCCGTGGCAGGCAAATCTGGAGGCAGCAAAGAATGTCAGCAAAAGACATGTTGAAGGACCTGGCGGAGCGGGAAGCCGAGGTACTGGGGATGGGCGGGCCGGAAAAACTCGCGCAACGCAAGGCACAGGGACACCTGAACGCACGCGAGCGCATCGATTACCTGGTTGATCCGGGCAGCTTCATCGAATCGGGCCGCTATGCGCGGGGAATACGGGAGGAAGTCCGCAACAAGACCCCGGCCGACGGCAAGGTGGCAGGCTTTGCTCGAATCGATGGGCGCGAGGTGGCGCTGGTGGCCAACGACTTCACCGTGCTGGGCGCATCCTCCAGCGTCATCAACATGAAAAAGATCAAGCACATCAAGCAGGCCGCAAGCAAATCCGGCATGCCGGTTGTGCTGTTGGGAGAATCGTCCGGCGCGCGCATGCCCGACCGCATGGGCGCTGCGGGCCGCGCCATCATCGCGCAGGACCCCACCGAGTACCAGCGACTGCGAGAGACGCCCTGGGTGTCCACGCTCATGGGCCAGAGCTACGGGTCCTCGACCTGGTACGCCGCGATGTCGGATTTTGTCGTGATGCGCAAGGGCTCGGTGATGGCGATCGCCAGCCCCGGCGTCACCTCCATCGCCATCGGCAGGCAGATCGACCCCGAGGACCTGGGCGGCTGGAAACTGCTGACCGGCATCTCCGGGCTTGTCGATCTCGCTGTGGACACCGACGAGCAGGTGCTGGACGCGGTCAAGCGCTTCCTCTCCTACATGCCGGCGCATTGCATGGAGGCGCCGCCGGAGCAGCCGGTGCCGCCCGGCTCGGGAGAAGCATGCGGAAAAGTACTCGATATCGTGCCGGAGGAGCGCAACAAGGTCTACGACGTGCGCAAGGTGATCACGGCGATGGCGGACACGGATTCCTGCTTCGAGTTGAAAGAGCGCTTCGGCCGATCGCTTGCCACGGTGCTGGCGCGACTGGATGGCAAATCCGTCGGCTTCATCGCCAACAACCCGATGCACAAGGGCGGCGCGCTGGACGCCGATGCCTGCCAGAAGGCCACCAGCTTCATGGTGATGTGCGATTCATTCAATATCCCGGTTATTTTCCTGGTGGACGTGCCGGGTTTCCTGATCGGCGTCGAAGGCGAGATGCGCGGCATGCCCGGCAAGGTCATCAACTGGATGAACGCGATGTCGCTGATGACCGTGCCCAAGATCACCGTGATCATGCGAAAAAGCTACGGCCAGGCCTACATCAACATGGGCGGAGGGCGCAACGCCGACGAGGTGGCCTGCTGGCCTTCGGCCGACCTGGGTTTCATGGACCCTCGCGTCTCGGTCAACGTGCTTTACGGTGTCAAGGAGCAGGACGACCCCGAGCGATTCAAGAAGCTGGTCGCGGAGGTCGATCGCGACACCTCGCCATGGGAACTTGCGCGACTGTATGAGGCGCAGCACATCATCGATCCGCGCGACACACGCGATTTCCTCATCCGCATGCTTGCCGTGCACCGCAAGCGGCTGAAGAACGGGCTGAGCGAGCACAAGCTGGCCAATTGGCCCACGAGTTATTGATGGGGGCAGGCGGGACTGCGCCCCGGCCCGTGCTCAGGAGATGACCTCGCAGTACTGTGCTGAAGCTTCAAATTCATCGGGACTCTCTCCTGGCCCACTCCCGCCAGCCGCCCAGCAAGGGAAAATACAGGCCGAAGGATATCGCAGCCGCGTCCCTTCCCTGGAACGCAACGGCATAGCCCTCGAGCTGCGCCCGATAGCGTTCCTGCTCGCGATCGAGAAAGGCCTCGATGTCGGCGCCTTCGTGGCCGCCGGTCTTGTAATCGACGATCCAGCGCCGGCCCTGTTCGTCGATGAAGGTGCGGTCGATGATGAAGTGGCGGCGCAGGCCGCCAATGACAGTGCTCAGGCGATACTCGTTGCGCGCCTCGCGCTGTTCGCCCAGCAGCCAGCGGCCGCGCTCATCGGCGAGCGCGCTTCTCAGGGCCGCCGCCACACGCGTGGCAGCGCCGACAAGCTCGGCCTCCCCCACGCCCAGCGCCGCCAGCTCCAGGCGAAAGCCGGACTGCAGCGCGGCGATGCGCGCCTCGCCCCAGGTCTGCAGACCGTCTTCGGCGATGCGCTGCAGCCAGCGGTGCACCACGCTGCCGGTGTGGCGCGCTGTTTCGCCGGCCCAGGAGAATTCGATGATCTCGCCGGTACGCGAGGGCTGTGCCGCGGCCGGCAGCGCCAGTCCGGCAGGCAGAGACGGTGCCTGCCAGTGCGCGGGCAGGCGCATGGCAGAGCCAGTCGTTGGCACACTGCGCCCGGACACGCTGGTCACTTCCACAGCAGATGAAGCATCCACCTGATAGAGCTGCTGCTCCTCCATCACCGGCCACAGTTGCGCCAGCAGCGAGCGCCGCGACGGCGGACGCACGCTGCCGTCCTTGAGCTTCAGGCAGCCCAGCAGATGCAGGCGTTCGCGCGCGCGCGTGGCTGCCACATAGAGCAGCCTTCCGGACTCGGTGTCTTCGGCCTGACGCAGCGCATCGCGCACGTAGCGATACATGGGCTCTTTGGCGTCGCCTGTTGCGTTGATGGGGGCGAGCAGCAGGCGGTTATCGAAATGCGCATCGCCGGTCTGTGCCTTCCAGGCCATGAGCGGTCGCTCGCCCGAGCGCGGCGTGCGATCCAGCCCGGGCAGGATGACGGTATCGAACTCCAGGCCTTTGGCCTTGTGCATGGTCATGATCTGCACATCACCGTCGCCGGCCTCCATGTCGGGCAACGCATACAGATCATCCAGGCTGGCGGCGAGCACGCCCAGGTCCTCGATGTCGCCGGCATCGTCCAGCTCATCCAGGCGGTCGAAGAATATCGCCGCGTCCTCGAGATCGGTGCGCTCGTCCACGCAGGCCGGCCCGCCCAAAGCCAGCCACAGTCCCTCCACGCGCTGGCGCAGGCTGGCGCGCAGGCTCTGCACCAGCGCCGGGGCCAGCAGGCCGCACAGCCGCGCGACACGCGCGCGTCCATCGGCGGAGAGGCGCGCCAGGCAGGCGTCATCCTGCATGCATTCCCACACCAGCGCAGGCACATCATCACTCGCCTCACTGCTGACCAGGGCGTGCAGATCGGCCAGCGTCAGCCCGCACCAGCGCGCGCGCAGCAGCGCCAGCCAGGCGATGCGATCGGCCGGATGCGCCAATGCCCGTACCAGCGCATACAGATCCTGCACCACCTGCTTCTCGCCCAGCTTCTCGATCTCCACGGCGCGATAGGCAATGCCGGCACGACCCAGCGCCGGCACGATCTCGGTGAGCGCATTACGGTTCCTCACCAGGATGGCGCAGCTGCCGCCTTCCTCAGTGGCGCGCCGCACCAGTTCCACCACACGCAATGCCTCGTCCTCGCGCGCCGTGTCCGGATCGCTGAAGGCATGCCAGGTGGCGGCGGCGCCATCGAGCAGGTGATTGTCCGGATGCGCGATTGCCTGGGCATAGGGCACGGCGCCGGAGGCCTCGTCTTCCTCTTCCGGCAACACGCGCGAGAAGGTCTGGTTCACCCAGGCGACGATGCCGGCCTGGGAGCGGAAATTGGTCTTCAACGTCAGCGGCTCCAGGCGTACATTGGTCAGCCCCGCGTGACGGGCACGCAGGAACAGCGCCACCTCGGCTTCACGAAAGCGGTAGATGGATTGCATGGGATCGCCCACGGCAAACACCGTTCGGCCATCTTGAGGCTCCCAGCCCGCGGTGAGATGGTCCAGCAACTGCCACTGGCTGAGCGAGGTGTCCTGGAACTCGTCCACCAGGATGTGGCGCAGCGTGGCATCCATGCGCAGCAGCAGCTCGGAGGGATCGTCGCTGCTCCCAAGGGCCGTGACCGCACCCTGGGCATATTCGGTGAAGTCGGCCTGTCCGTGCTCGCCGAACACCAGCTTAAGTTCCGCCGCGGCGAGCTTGAGCAGCGCGAGTATGGCTTCCAGCGTCTGCCACTGGTCTTCGCTGTACGCTGCCGGCGGCAGTTGCAGCAGCGGGCGCAGCGCCAGCCGCAATGGCTCGTTGCCGGCCAGTTCCGCAAGCGGCGGCTTGAGGCGTTTGCGCCAGGCGCCTTCCTTGGTCAGCAGCTGGAGCGCGAATTCAGGCGAGGCCGCCGGATGCAGCGCCTGGGCACGCTCGAGCAAGCGCTCGCGCTCATGCGCAAAGGCCGCCTCCAGCTCGGCGCGCGTGGGCGGGTTGCCGGCGCGGCGCAGCCACTGGTCGCGCCTGGCCAGCATGGTGGCGAGCAGCCGCTCGGCCTCCAGCACATTGTTGTCCAGGTGCAGCAGCAGTTGCGCCACCTGTCTTGAGACCTTGGACACAACTGCGCCGCCGTCTTCCAGATGCGCCAGGGTCCGCGCCGCAGCCTCAAGATACAGGCGTTCGGCCTCATCGCTTTCGGCGATGGCAGGCTGCGCGCCGAATTTCGCCAGCACCGGCATCTGCCGCGTCAGCGCGGCGCACAGCGCATCGATGGTCATGATGCGCAGGCGCGGCGCGATATTGGCGACCTCCGCTGGATCCAGTGCCGCCAGCACGCGCTTTTTCATCTCGGCGGCGGCCTTGCGCGTGAAGGTGATGGCCAGCACCTCCTCGGGCCGCTCCACCGTGGCCAGCAGGCGCACGAAGCGGCGCACCAGCAGCTCGGTCTTGCCCGAGCCGGCGGGCGCCTGCACGATGAAGGAGTGCCGAGGATCGAGCGCGCGTTCGCGCTCGGCGGAATCGGCAATGACGGTGGCAGTTGGAGTGGTCCGGGCCGTGTTCATTCTTCTTCGCCACCTTCGTCAGCGATGGCGCTGTCTTCGCCCTGGTCCAGCGTCAGCGCAGAAAAGCGCTCATGCACGCGGCATAGCGGCTGCAGCTCGCAGTAGCGGCAGGTCTGCCCGAGCTTCTTTGGATCAACCGCGGCCTCGCTGCTTGCGAAGGCGCTGCCCAGGCGATGCAGCTCCTCCTTCCATCCGCCCATCAGCCCTTCCCAATTCTTGTATTGCTTCACACCGGGAATGGCCTTGTCCTCGCGCGAGTAGCCCATGAAGCGCATGCCGCCGGTCTTGAGTTTTGCAAACACCACAGCAGACACCGGTTCGGCCGAGTTGACGGCATACAGCGGCAGTTGCGGATCCTGAGGGCGCTCCCCTTCCCATTGTTTGGGCGTGACCGTGCCGCTCTTGTAATCGATCAGCGCATGGCCGCCATCGGCAAGGCGATCCATGCGGTCGATGCGGCCGGAGAACACCAGGCCTGCGGCCAGCAACGGGCGTTTGTCTTCACTGGCCACCACCTCGAAGGCGGGACGGGCGCGCTCAATCTCCAGCCACTCACGCGCCAGCTTGGCCAGGCGCCGGCGCTCCAGTGCGGCCAGCGTGTCTTCGATGGGAATGTCACGGCGCACGCGGGCGACGGCGGCCTCGGCGGCGCGCGCGATAACGGCATCGAGCTCGTCTGCAGAAACCGCAAGTAACTGCGCCTGCGTCTTCAGCTCGTCCCAGACGCCCTTCATCAGCGCATGCAGCAGATTGCCGCGCGCCGCGGCATCCAGGCCCTCGGCCGGTTCCTCCAGCGGTACCGCGGCCAGCCGATGCGCGGCAAAGGCGCGAAACGGGCAGGCGGACTGATCGGACAGCACGCGCGAACCTCCGCGCACCTTCACCGATGCGCTGGTATCAATGGACGGAGCGGCCACATCAGGCAGTGGCTCCAGCGCACGCGCGGCATGCAGCACCGTCTCGTAATCGGGATAGTCGGGCAGCTCCAGGTTGCCTTCGACGACAGCGGTGATGAGCGGGCTGGGCGAGAGTTCGCGGTCGTCCTCGCGCAGCGCATGCGACATCACCACTTCGTCGGCGGCGCCCAGCCAGTCGCGGGTGATGCGCCGGTCCAGTTCCAGTGCGGTCTCGGCGCTGGCCTCGGGCACGCCGGCCTTCTTCTGCAAGGCCGGGGAAATGAAGGCATTGGGACGCGCGGGCAGCGGCCAGGCTTCGTCGGTGAGGCCGCAGATCCACAGATGATCGAATTCCAGGCCAGCCGATTCCAGCACGCCCAGCACCTGTATGGGCGCGCCTGAGTCCTCGGGCTGGAACAGCGCATCGGCGCATAGTCTGTTCAGTCGCGACAGCGCCTCCTGCGCGCTGGCAGCCGGCGCCACGCGCGACAGGGCGCCCAGTTCCAGCAGCGCCTGGTTCCATTTCGCCAGCGTCTGGTATTCCGTGGAATCCAGCGTGCGCTCGCCGGGAAAGCCGGCGGCCTTGAGCAGCGCGGCTAAATGATCCGCCCAGTCATGCAGCGGCCGCCGCGCGTTGTTCTGCGCCAGCGCAAACACCTGGTTCAGGCTGGACTCAAGTGCCGGAACCGCGATCCGGGCCGCGCCTATTTCGGCGATGAGCCTGGCCAATGTCAGGCGCGCCGGCAGACGCCGGCGCAGGGCGGCGTCCAGGCGCGCGCGCTGCATGGCCTCACTGTGCGCGGCACGCAGAAAGGGTGAGCGCACGAGGCGACTTGCACGCGCATGCTCGACACTGCCGCAGGCCAGAGCGAGCAGGCCCAGCGCGGCATGCACCAGGGGGTAGTGCGTCAGCGGCACGCCCAGGGAGATATTGAAAGATGGCGATGCGCTTTCAGCGCCAGGCAGGTTGAATCCCGGGCTCAGGGTCGCGGAGAGGACACGGGCCACTTGCGCACGGCGCTGCTCCAGATCCGGCACGACAATGCCGATGCGCACCGGCCTGCCACCGGCCGACTCCAGCCGCAGGCGCGCCCAACTGGCGGCACGCTGCAGTTCCACCCGCGCCGAGGCCTGCGGCCATCGCAGCACGCCAGCATCGCGCCGGTCGGCGCGACAGCTCAGCACCTGCGTGCCGGCCGCGACACAGACGGCGAGGAAGCGGCGCAGTTGCGGCGTGAGGATGTCGTAGGCGTAGAGCACC
>CAXNIK010000107.1:0-10219 GCA_964202115.1 Burkholderiales bacterium | reverse complement strand
CGCCACAAGAAAACCGGGAATGTCCTTTCGGGTTAGCGGCTTGGAGTGTTGAACCTTTGGTCGGTGAATGGCACCCTTGAGCGCCGCAGCAGGATCAACATCAGCCCGAAGCGTCGATACCGCATAGCGAAAAATACTGCTGCACCATTGCCGCAAAAGGATCGCGACAGTTGCCGCGCCCCGCTTTTCTGCCCGCTTGATAATTTCGAGTATGTGCGCCGCTGTAATTGCGCGCATCGGCAGCGTGCCGATGTAGGGGTATGCGTCAGCCTTTAATGCCCGCTCAACTTGGCGCAGATAGTAGGCAGACCAATTGTTTTTGTTCTGCTCAATCCATTCAAGGGCAATAGCCTCAAAGGTGTTTTTGTTTTCTGACACCTGCGCCACACGTAGTGACGCCCTGTTATGCGCAGGGTTTACCCCTTGCTTTGCCAGCTTTCGAGCCGCATCTCGGGCCGTGCGGGCTTCGGCAAGAGACACCAGTGGGTATTGCCCAATGGCGAAATGATTTTCTTTTCCAGCGATTCGATACTTCCAGCGCCACAACTTTGTACCGTTAGTTTTTACGAGAAGATACAATCCTCCGGAGTCCGAAACCTTGTACGGCTTCTGTCCCGGGCTGCTGTTGCGAACCTTGGTATCGGTTATCGGCATGATGGGGGTATCCGGCTTTTGATACCCCCAACGATACCCCCACTCTATGCGGATTGCAACGGACAATGCCGATTACTATCGGAAGCATTTAGGTATGATAAATGCCTAATTTCTGGGGGTATCGGATAGCATCGGATGCCGCCGGATTGCCATGCTTATGATCGATCATCAGCAGCATGATTTCCCTCACTCAACCCGTGTGTCCAGGCCCGCGGTAGCCAGTTCGGCTGCCCGCAGTGTTGCACGCGCCTTCATGTTCGTTTCGTTCCATTCCGACTGCGGCACCGAATCGGCAACGATTCCAGCCGCTGCCTGCACGTGCAGTTCGCCATCCTTGATGACGCCCGTACGTATCGCAATGGCGACGTCCATGTCGCCGTTGTAGCCCAGATATCCCACCGCTCCGGCATAGATGCCGCGCTTCACCGGCTCCAGTTCATGGATGATTTCCATTGAGCGCACCTTGGGAGTGCCGGTGACCGTGCCGGCGGGAAACGAGGCTTTCAGCACCTCGATTGCATCCAGACCCGGCTTGAGATTGCCCTCGACATTGGAAACGATGTGCATGACATGGGAGTAGCGCTCGATGATCATGTTCTCGGTCATCCGCACTGATCCTGTCTGCGCAATTCGCCCCACATCATTGCGGCCCAGGTCAATCAGCATCACATGCTCGGCCCGCTCCTTCGGGTCGGCCAGGAGCTCTTCGGCAAGTGCCGCATCTTCCGCCGCCGTAGCACCCCGCCTGCGCGTGCCCGCTATGGGCCTCAAGGTAACCTTGCCCGCCTCCAGGCGAACCAGGATCTCGGGCGATGCGCCCACGACCTGAAGGTCGCCAAAATCAAAGAAGAACATGTAGGGCGAGGGATTAAGCGTGCGCAATGATCGGTACAGCGCCAGCGGATCGCCTTCGAACCGGCGCGTCAGCCGTTGCGATATCTGGACCTGCATGATGTCGCCGTCGAATATGTATTGCTTGGAGCGTGCCACGGCATCCAGAAATGCCTTCTCGCCGATCCCGGAATGCGGTTCGTGCGCAGACACCGGCCCATGCGCCGGAATCTTTACCGGCTGCCGCAGTCCAGCCAGCAGTTCCCTGAGGCGGGCATGGGCATGCGCAAGCGAATCCGGAACACCCGGGTCGGCATAGACCACGAAGTACAGCTTCCCGGCCAGATTGTCGAAGATCGCGATTTCCTCTGACTGCAGCAGGATGATGTCCGGTGCGCCTATTGGATCGGGCTTTTCGGGCAGTTTCGCCAGCTTGGCCTCTACGTACCGGACGGTGTCATAGCCGAAGTAACCGACCAGTCCCCCGGGAAAACGCTGCAGCCCGGCCGGCAGTGGGGCGGCACGATAACGCTGCAGGTAGGCGCGGATGAAATCCAGCGGATTGCCGCCGGACTCCTCGATCACCGTTTCACCGCTGAGGACAGAGGTCTGCTGACCCCGAACAACGATGCGCTGCAGCGCTGGCAGTCCGATGAATGAATATCGCCCGAAACGTTCGCCGCCGACGACTGACTCAAGCAGATAGCTGTAGGGACGATGGGCCAGCTTGATGTAAACCGACAGGGGCGTGTCGAGATCGGCAAAAGTCTCGATGACCACCGGAATGCGGTTGAAACCCTGCGCCGCCAGACGCTTGAATTCTGCTTCGTTCATGACACCACTCCAGATAGACGATTCGAAAACAGCTTGGTACTGCGATGCGCCACCGTTTGAGAACGATGATGTGCGCGAGGATAGCTACGCGCGCCAGCTGCGCCAGCTTTGCCAAGGCGCGGAGCGGGGGAAATGCAGCTCTGCGGTTTTCGAATTGAAGCAGGTCACGTTGATGGGTAAGGCTCGTTTAGGGCCGTGAAACTATACCACAGCACATTGCTGCTGCAACAGCAGGTAAAGCCTACAACACCTTGCCCGGGTTCATGATACCCAGGGGGTCGAGCGCAGCCTTCACCTTTCTCATCAGATCGAGCTCCAGCTTCGATTTATAGCGCGTGATCTCGTCGCGCTTGAGCTGTCCGAGACCATGCTCCGCACTGATCGATCCGCCCATTCGCACCACGATGTCATGCACAGCCTCATTCAGCGCATCCGCCATGTTCATGAACGCCTCCGGCTGCATGCCCAGCGGCGGGGACACGTTGTAATGCAGATTGCCATCGCCGAGGTGCCCGAAAGTCACCATGCGCACGCCTGGCATCACCTTTGCCAGTTCGGCGTCGGCGGCATCAATGAATTCAGCGATGTTGGAAATCGGAACTGAAACATCGTGCTTGATATTGCGCCCCTCGGCGGCCTGCGCCTCGGAAATGTTCTCGCGCAAGGCCCAGAAGCGCGCGGACTGGGTCTCGCTCACTGCAACGGCAACATCTTTTGCGATTCCCTGTTCCAGGGCATCGCCGAGCGCTTCTTCAAGCAGCGACTGCGCCTCTTCGGCTGACCGGGTATCTGACAGTTCCACCAGCACATATTGGGGAAACGGGGCCTGGAACGGGGACTTGCAGGCAGGAAAATGCTTTGTGACCAGGCTTATGCAGAAATCCGAGAACAGCTCGAAGCCTGTCACACGCTCGCCGCAGCGCGCCTGCAGCAGGGAAAGCAATGAAAGCGCAGCGCGCGGCGTCTCCAGCGCAACAACTGCCGTTGCCCGTCCGGTTGGAAGCGGGAACAGTTTCAGCACCGCCGCAGTGATGACCCCCAGCGTTCCCTCCGCTCCTATGAACAAATGCTTCAGGTCATACCCGGTATTGTCCTTGCGCAAACCCCGCAGGCCGTTCCATATCTCTCCCGAGGCCAGCACCACCTCCAGTCCCAGGGTCAACTCCCGGGTATTGCCATATCGAAGCACACCGGTGCCGCCTGCATTGGTGGAAAGATTGCCTCCGATCTCGCAACTGCCCTCAGATGCAAGACTCAGCGGAAACAGGCGTTTGCTGTCCCTGGAGGTCTGTTGCAGGCCGGCCAGAACACAGCCGGCTTCCACTGTCATGGTGTTGTTCACCAGGTCAATGGCACGGATGCGATTCATCCTGGAGAGATTGAGAATGAGTTGGGTACCTGTTTCATCCGGTGTTGCCCCTCCCACCAATCCGGTATTGCCGCCTTGCGGGACAATCGCCGTGCGATTGGCCGCACACAAACTCACTACCGCAGCAACCTCCGAGGTCGAGGCCGGCTTGACTACCGCGACAGGCCTGCCACGGTAGTACTTGCGCCAGTCCACGGCGTAAGGAGCGACATCCTCCGGCGCAGTCAGCACCGCCTGTGCGCCCACGACATCACTCAGCCGCCGTATGAGTTCTTTACCTGAATCTGACATATTCACCCACCGCTCACACTCACTAGATACTACCTGGCCCTATACAGGCCCGGACTTGCCGTTCAGCACCCGCTGCGCCGCCGCCTCCAGATCCGGAACGATATCATCGCAATCCAGCGACTCCACCGATTCGCCTTCGTTGTAGCCATACGGAACGCACCACACAGTGCAGCCGGCGCCGTGTCCGGCCGCTACATCATGCCGGGAATCCCCTATGAACAGGGTTTGCCCGGGAGCGACGGACAACTGCTCGCATGCATAACGTACCGGCAGGGGATCGGGCTTCTTGACCGCCAGGGTATCGCCGCTGACTACAACGGGGAAATAACGCTCCCAGCCGCTGCTCTTGATCAGCCCGCGAGTGAATCGTGCAGCCTTATTCGTCACGACCCCCATCGGCATTCCGGCCTCTGCAAGCAGTCTCAGGCCCTGCTCTACGCCAGGGTAGGGCCGCGAGCGGCGGCCGGACTCTTCGCCATAGCAACGCTCGAAAATTGCCATCGCGGACTGCAACTGTTCTGCGGAAACATCGCCACCGGCTATCCGGCCAAGACTGCGCTCCACGAGTTTTCCAATTCCACGCCCCACGAAGGTGGCAACCACCTGCTCGGACAGTTCCGGCATGCGCAACTCCGAGAGCATGCGATTGACTGAACAGGCAAGATCGGGGACCGTGTCGAGCAGCGTGCCATCCAGGTCAAACAGTACCGCGCGATGACGAGTGGCTCCCATTGATGCGGTCTGCGGCAAAGAGGGTAAGCGCGGAAGACTCAGGCAACCGACTTCAATGCCGCGCGCATGGCAGCAATGGCGGACTTGTAGTCCTTCGCACCGAAAATCGCCGAACCGGCGACAAAAGTGTCTGCGCCGGCACGCGCAATCTCGGCAATGTTGTCGATCTTCACTCCGCCATCCACTTCCAGCATGATGTCGCGTCCGGAGGCATCGATGCGCCGGCGCACCTCGGCCAGTTTGGGCAACGCCGCCTTGATGAATGTCTGCCCTCCGAATCCCGGATTCACAGACATGATCAGCACCAGATCAAGCTTGTCCAGCACATGATCCAGCCAGTTAAGCGGCGTCGCCGGATTGAATACCAGTCCCGCCTTGCAACCGCAGTCATGTATCAAGCCTATGGTGCGATCCACATGTTCGCTTGCCTCAGGATGGAAGCTGATGAGATTGGCACCCGCTTTGGCAAAATCGCCGACAATCCGATCCACCGGACTGACCATGAGGTGAACGTCGATCTGCGCGTCAGTGACAGGCCGGATCGCCTCGCACACCAGCGGCCCCACCGTAAGGTTGGGAACGTAGTGGTTGTCCATCACGTCGAAGTGAATCATGTCGGCGCCGGCGGACATCACGGCCGTGATCTCCTCGCCAAGCCGGGCGAAATTGGCCGACAGTATGCTTGGCGCGATGCGATAAGTGGAACTCATGGCTGTCATTTTAGCGGCAGCAAAGGAAAGATGCTGGCCGGCAAGCTTGTCATGCATATTGAATTCGTGTGCAATAAGCCTGTCTGAGCATGCGAATGCCCCTTTCGCATGACCATCAGCAGGCATTTGCAGGCGATGTGCCTGCCGAATATCAAAAGGAAACGCAGAACATGGCCGGCAGCAAATACGAAATCACCGTCTCCAGCCAGACCCGGTACATTGCCGAGCAGTCAGACGAGGCTGCCAACCGCTTTGTTTTCGCCTATACCATCACCATACGCAACACAGGCGACATGGCGGCACAGCTCATCTCGCGTCACTGGGTCATATCGGACAGCAACAGCCAGGTGCAGGAAGTGCGCGGTCTGGGCGTGGTCGGCGCCCAACCGCTGCTCAAACCGGAGGAGTCGTTTGAGTACACCAGCGGCACCGCCATTGCCACCCCGGTCGGGACCATGCGAGGCAGTTATCAGATGGTTGCCGAAGACGGCACGGAGTTTGAAGCACCCATCCCGGAATTTACGCTTTCCGTCCCGCGAGTCCTGCATTAACCGGTCCCGCGGTGCGGCCGCGCTTCATTTGTTCTTTGGCCAGGTCCACCAGATGATGAATGCAGCCAGTCCCAGGGCCAGCCCTCCTTCAAGCACGAATATCCAGAAACCCGATTCCATTTTTCCCCGCCCGCTTACCGAGTGAACATTTCCGGCATCATAAGATACGCAGCAATTGTCCTCCCACTGCTGGTTGCCGGATGCACTACAGCCCCGCCCAACACCGGCACAGCCAGCCTGCAATGCCCGGCACCGCAACCCTGTCCCACCTGCCTGGCTTGCCCTGCCCCGAAGCCGGAAGCACCCGCGGTAAAAATCCCCTTACTCGAAGTGGTGAGCTTCAACGATGTGCCTGGATGGCGCAGCGACAACCTCGCCGCCGCCTGGAGCGCATTCCGCTCCAGTTGCCAGGCATTGCGATTCCGGGACGCCTGGCGCGCAGCCTGTGCAGAAAGTGCAAAACTGGCGGCGCCCGACGACGATACTGTCCGCCGCTATTTTGAGTCGCACTTTCTGCCCTACCGGATCGCCAATCCCGACGGCTCCATGACAGGGCTGGCAACCGGATACTACGAACCTCTGCTCAAAGGCAGCCGCACGCGCCGCACTCCCTACCTGCACCCGCTGTACTCGCCGCCGGATGATTTGCTGGTGATCGACCTGGGTGCCGTCAGTGCGGATGTCAGAAATCTTCGCCTGCGCGGCAGGCTGGAGGGCAGACGCGTCATTCCATATTGGTCCCGTGCCGAGATCGACCAGGGCCTCGCCGCAACTGCCGGCAAGGAATTGCTCTGGGTCGATGACCCCATCGAGGCTTTCTTCCTGGAAATCCAGGGCTCGGGACGGATTCAACTTGACTCCGGTGAGACCGTGCGCATGAGCTATTCAGACCAGAACGGCCACCCCTACCAATCCATAGGGCGATGGCTGATAGACCAAGGCCAAATCAAGCCCAATGAAGCTTCCATGCAAGGGATCAAAGCCTGGGCAAGGGCCAATCCAGCCCGCCTCCCGGAATTACTGGGGCGAAACCCCAGCTATGTCTTCTTCCAGGAAAAACCGGTCGGCGACCCGACAGCCGGCCCCGCGGGCGCGATGGGCGTTGCCTTGACCCCGGGCCGATCCATCGCCGTGGATCCGAAATTCGTGCCGCTTGGCGCACCCGTGGTCGTGGCCACGACCATGCCCAATTCTGATGTGCCGCTGGAACGCCTGATGATGGCGCAGGACACCGGCGGGGCAATACGCGGCGCGGTCAGGGCTGACTACTTCTGGGGGTTCGGTGCCGAAGCCGGTGAAGCCGCCGGGCGGATGAGGCAAAGCCTGCGCATGTGGGTGCTGCTGCCCAAAGGCTTTCCGGTCAGTGCAAACTGAATCGAGAGCCGTTGCAGCCAGCCCGCTTCAAACTCAGCGTTTCACATCCTGCCTTGCGTCCTTCTGTGCCTCGTCCATGGCACGTTGCAGTTCCTCGAAACGCGCGCCAACCACCTTCATCCCGCTGGCCACGAAGCTCACCGGCGTCGCACGTATGCCCAGCTTGGCGCCCAGGGTAAGCCACTTGTCGATCGGCACAGTGCACGAAGCTGTTCGCGCCGGAGCGCGATTGCGCAACATGAAGTCCTGGTAAGCCTTGGCGCGATCCGGAGAGCACCAGATGCGGCTGGCCATCTCCGGTGATTCGTCCTTGCGCAGGATGGGATACAAGAACGTGTAGATGGTTGTGTCGTCCAGCTTGGCCAGGCTCTGGTCCAGTTGCTTGCAGAAGGGGCAGAACGGATCGGAAAATACCGCCACCACCCGCTTGCCGTTGCCGCGCACCTGCTTGATCGCCAGTTCCAGCGGCAGGTCGTCAAACTTGATCGCCGTAATCCGATCCAGCCTTTCCTGGGTGAGATTGCGGCGGTTCTTGAGATCGAAGACATTGCCACTGAACAGGTAACCAGCAGCTTCATCGGTATAGGCTATCTCCTTGTCATCCCCCGCAATAACCACTTCGTAGAGACCCAGAAACGGGGCTTTCCTGACGCTTTCAACCTTGACACCAAAACGCGATTCAACAGTCCGCTTGATAGTGTCCTCCTGCCCCCAGGCCGGCATCCCGGCAAGCATGAACAGCATGGCCGCAAGCACCACGAGTGATCGTTCAACGGCAAGGCGCATGTGCTTCCTCAGGAGTATCAGCGGGTTGACGCTCATCCGAGCGCGTGTCTTGCAAGCAAGGTCTTTATGACAGGCATGCGGTTCACGGAGTTCAATCCCCAATTGCGCAAGCGTGTGACTGCTGCATCCGGAGACCGGAACAGTTTTGCCAGACCATCGGTCGCCCAGCGCATCACCAATATGTCCTCGCTGCGAGCCCGTTCAAACCGGCGCAGCAGCGCCGGGTCACCGACATCGGATTGTGCCGGCTTGGCGACCAATACCTGCGACAACTGGGCCGCGTCCGCCAATCCAAGATTGACCCCCTGCCCGGCCAGCGGGTGGACCACATGCGCCGCATCTCCTATCAGGGCTATGCGAGGCGCCGTAATGGATGGAACCTCAAGCAAGGCAATGGGAAACGCCGCCGCCGGTGAAATCAGATCCAGGTCGCCGAGCATGCTCGCGCCGGCCTCGGCCACTTGTCGGCAGAGTTGCTCCGGGGTCAAGGAAAGCAGCTCCCGCCCATGCTCTTCCGAAGTCGACCAGACCATGGACATGCATCCGCCAGGAAGCGGCAGCCAGGCAAGCACGCCATCGCTCCGAAACCACTGGAAGGCCGTTTCCCGGTGCGGACGCTGGCACTGGAAATTGGCCACCACTCCGAGTTGTCCATAGGGACGACGCTCGCACTTCAGGCCGGCCTCGCGGCGTACGAAGGAATTCGCGCCATCAGCACCCACCACAAGACGGGCATCGACCATGCGGCCGGACTCAAGGCCCAGCCGTGCCGCTCCGGGGCCGACTTCCAGCCTGTGCGGCGTGGAGGGACAGATCAGCTCAAGGTTCTCCTGCTGCTCCAGCTTTTCCCACATCGCCCGCGTGAGCGCACCGGCTTCGACTATCCAGGCCAACTCGGAAACGCCGGCATCGTAGGCAGAAAACTCCAGGTGCTTTCCGGCATCCCCAAAAACCAGCATGCGCCTGACCGGCGATATCCGGGTTGCGTCAAGGGCAGGCCATATCCGGAGCGACTGGAGGAAACGCTGGCTTTGCGGTGAGATTGCGTAGATACGGGCGTCCCACTGCAGTTGCGGCTGCGCTGGCACCTGCGATTCGACCAGTGACAGCGCGAGCCTGGTCCGCGCCAGCGACAGGGCAAAGCTGGCCCCCACAGGGCCTCCGCCCACGATGCAGATATCCTGACTTTGCATGTGGCGAATTGTACCCGGGCCAGCCGGCATCACTCGGGCACACCAACTCTGCCTTGACAGCACTCACCCTGAACCACGACAATTTGCGGCTCCGTGGCGAATTAGCTCAGTCGGTTAGAGCGACGGAATCATAATCCGCAGGTCCCGTGTTCGAATCACGGATTCGCCACCAATAGAATCAATGACTTAGGTCACTCTTCGGAGTGGCCTTTTTCATTTGCGGGACACTGGCGGGACACTGCCAGAAAACAATTGACCTTGGCCGGACTGTTCTTGTCCCCCAAGTCCGCACATAAGAAACCAAGTTCACCAAGTTCACCAAGTTAACGGCGCCCCGTGCATAAGTGGCCGTTTTCCGTCTTTACTGTCCCGCCAATGTCCCTTAGTGTGGTTATGTATTACTTAACCTACTGTAAGTAAATGTTTTACATTAATACGTCATCCGATAGCTAATCCGTTGTTGCGACTTATTGCCCTTTGTTCTATGCTGCTTTCATCACTTCCCGCAGGGGCAAAATCATGGCGGCAATCGAGAAAAGAATCACCGGTGACGGGCTGACCACATACCGGGTAAAGGTTCGCATCAAGGGTTTCGCGCCTGAGTCCGCGTCATTCGACCGCCTGACCGACGCAAAGACCTGGGGGAAGAAGATCGAATCCGACATGAAAGCCGGTCGGCACTTTGGGCAGGGGAGTCGGCACACCTTCAACGACCTGGCCGACGAATACAAGGACCATGCTATTGACACGGTTCGCCTCGACCACTGGCGGGGGGTATTCGGCCCGGATGCGCTTAACACCATCACCCCGGCGCGCATCGCCAAAGAACGGGACAAGCTGCTGGCCGAAGACACGCCGAGATTCGCCACGCCTGCCGCCGGGGACGCCGAGGCC
>CAXNIK010000106.1:0-10266 GCA_964202115.1 Burkholderiales bacterium | reverse complement strand
CGCACGGCGCCGGCTCCGCCTCGCATCTCACCGGCGCATGGTTCCAGAGCCTCACCGGCACCCGCATGACCTTCGTGCACTATAAGGGGTCGAACCCGCTGCAAACGGACGTGATCGCGGGGCGGGCGCACGCGACAAACCTGGTGCTGTCGAGCAGCCTGCAGCATGCCAAGTCGGGAAAGATCCGAGTCCTGGGCATCAGCTCGACGGAACGATCGGCGCTGCTGCCGGATGTTCCCACCGTGATGGAGCAGGGTCTGGCCGACTTCGAGTACCCCAGCTGGTTCGGGATTTTCGGTCCGGGCGGCATGACACCGGCGCTCGCCTCCCGCATCCACGGCGGGCTGGCGGTGGCCGGCAAGCATCCTGAGACGGTGCAAAAGCTGGGCGCCGACGGCACCGTGGTCGTGGCCCGGCCGCCGGAGTACCTGAAAAAGCTGGTGGCCGGGGAAACGGCCCGCTGGAAAAAACTGGCGGCCGAACAGGGCATCAAGATTGACGAGTAGCCTGAGCGAGCGCGGCGGGCAGATCGCCGCCTGGATCGCCGGGACGCATGAACGCACGCTTCCCGGCGAAGTCATCGAGCAGGCGAAGAAGAACCTGGCCGACTTTCTCGGCGTGGCGCTGGGCGCCTGCCATGACCCGGCGGTGATGGCGGTGCGCGCAAGCGCCCTGTCCTGGCGTGCCGCCGGAGACGCCCGCATCTTTCTGCACCAGACCACCACACCGGCATTGGCCGCACTGGTGAACGCCACCATGGCGCACGCCATGGACTTCGACGATGGGTTGCCGGGCGGCGCGGGGCATCCCAGCGCGCCGCTGTGGAGCGCGACACTGGCCCTGGGCGGTCACCTGGGCCTCTCCGGAGAGGCGCTGATCAAAAGCTATGTGACCGGCTTCGAAGTCATGGCGCGCCTGGGCGGCGGCGGCATCGAAGGCGTCGGGCGCAATGCGGTGCGCCAGGGCTTTCATCCCACCGGACTCTTCGGCACACCGGGCTGCGCCGCCGCGGCCAGCGCGCTGCTCGGCCTGTCGGCGCGCGAGGCCGCGCATGCCATGGGCGTGGCGGCCACCCTGTCATCGGGCCTGGTGGCCTCGTTCGGCACGCACGCCAAACCTTTTCACGCCGGCATGGCGGCCATGGACGGCATCATGGCGGCGCAACTGGCCGCATCCGGCTTCGAAGCCGCGACCGATCTGTTCGAGCTTAACGGCGGCTACCTCAAGAGTTTCATCCAGGGCCGCGAGGTGCAGGCTGTGCCGCCCATGGAGTTTCACAATAGGGAAAATGAATGGGAAATACTGCAGACCTCGTTCAAGCCCTACGCCTGCTGCGCGGCAGCGCATGCCTCGGTGCAGGCCGCCCGCGCGCTTGCCCCGCGCATCGGCGCGCGCCGCGTGAGCAGGGTGCAGGCAAAGCTCTTTCCGAACGCCCTGTTCATGGCCAGTCACATGAATCCGGTCACGCCGCTGGAATGCAAGTTCAGCATTCCGTTCTGTATCGCCATGGGCCTTCGCGACTACGCGCTGGTGGGATCGGACTTCGGCGAGGCCGTGCTGCGGGACCGCGCGGTCACCGACATCGTGCCGCTGGTGCAGTGCCAGGTGGTGGATGAACAGCCGCTGGAAGAGGCGCACCTGGAAGTCTGGCTGGAAGACGGCGAGCATCTCGCAGCCGATGTGGAAACCGTCATCGGCCATCCGCGCAACCCCATGGGCTGGGAGGCGTTGTTCGTCAAGTATTCCGCGCTGGTCACGCCTATCATTGGGGAGGTAAAGGCAACGCGCCTGTTTGACTTCGCGCGCGCCTTCGATGAACCGGGCGCGGCGCAGGAATTGCTGGCGATGCTGGCGGACGATGGAGGTGGACAATGATGATCACTGCGGCGACATCGGTTCTGCTGATGCTGGCTGGCACTCTCGCCCAGGCCGCAGCGCCAACCGTCGCTTTGCCGGCTGCAGCCTCCTTCAACGCCGCCATCGCGCCGCTGTCGGCGCGGCAGCACGCAGCGATGGTGCGCATCCCCGCCGGCGACTATCCCATCGGCGCTCCGGCAGGCGATCCGCGCGCGGCCGCCGATGCGCAGCCGGCGCACCACGTGCGCCTCGGATCATTCCGCATCGATCGCACCGAAGTCACCAACGCGCAGTTTGCCGAGTACCTCAATGCCCTGCCGGTGAAGCCCGTGGGCACCGCTGCCGGCGGCAAGGCCACGACTGCGAATATTCCCTCGCCACAGGCTTATCTCTTCCTGGAATCGGTGCGCCCAAGGCCCGGCGGCACCATCATCGGCCTGGATGATCTCGAAGCACGCGTCGGCGTGAGGGACGGGCGCTTTGCCGCCGACAAGGGATATGAAAACAATCCGGTTGCCGAGGTGAGCTGGGCCGCGGCCGGCGCCTACTGCGCCTGGCGCGGCGGCAGGCTGCCCACCGAAGTGGAGTGGGAAGCCGCGGCGCGCGGACTGCAGGGCCGGCCCTGGCCCTGGGGCGATGCGCCGCTGTCCGCAGAGCTGGCAGTGATCAGCGGCCGCGCCGGTGAAACCACCGCCGTGGGCAGCGTGCCCAAAGGCGCAACACCGGAGGGGCTACTCGACATGGCCGGCAGTCTCGCCGAATGGACCAGCAGCCTGTATCGCCCCTACCCCTATCGCGCCGATGACGGCCGCGAAGATCCAGCGGCAACTGGAGAGCGGGTCACGCGCGGCGGCGAATATTTCTACCAGCCTACCGCCGACAAACTGCTCGCCTGGCACCGCACCGGCTTCTCACGCAATCCGCAGGGCGGGCATCGGCATATCGGGTTTCGCTGCGCTGCCGATTAGAGTAGAGAGAGGGTCAGGTCTTGCCTTTTGCAGCAAAATACAAGACCTGACCCCAAGCTTCGCCAAGCTTCGCTAAGGCACATCAGCCACGATGTTGTTGTCCTTGACCAGCTTCATCCAGCGCTCGGTCTCGGTGACGATAAGCTGGCGCAGCGGCGCCGGCCCGGTGCCCACCAGCACCCAGCCATCCGCCTCCAGCGGCGCGATCACTTCCGGTGCCTTGGCGGTCTTGACGAAGTTCTCGCTCAGTCGGTTGATCACCGCTGCCGGCGTGCCAGCCGGCGCGCCCATGCCCACCCAACTGGTGTAGTTGAACTGCGGCACGCCCTGCTCGGCGATGGTGGGCAGGTCGGGCCAGACCTTGGCTCGCGTGGTCATCGAGGTGCCCAGCGCGCGCACCTTACCGGACTTGGCCAGGCGTATGGCCGTGCCGATGCCGATGGCCGCGGCGTCCAGCCGCCCGCTCAGGAGATCGGGCAGCAGCGGCCCCTCGCCGTTGTAGGGTACATAGGTCACATTGGTGCCGGTGAGCGTGTGCATCCACACGTTCATCAGGTGATTGATGCCGCCCTGGTTGGTGATACCCACATTGATCTTGCCGGGATTGGCGCGGGCGTGGGCGATGAACTCCTGGAAGTTCTTGATGGGAAATGACGGGTTGGCGAGCAGGATCTGCGGTTTCTCGCTCATGAGCGAGATGGGCGCGAAGTCCTTGATCACATCGAAGGGCAGGCTCTTGAACACCACGGGCAGCACCGTGAAGCTGCCGGCCATGACCAGCAGCGTGTGGCCGTCGGGCGGCGCCTTGGCCACATGGGCCGCGGCGATGGAACCGCCGGCTCCGACCTTGTAATCGAGCACGAATGCCTGTCCCATCAGCTCGGTCATCTTCCTGGCATACAGGCGCGCCTCGATGTCGGTGGGACCACCGGCGGCCACCCCCAGGACGATGCTGACCGGCTTGGAGGGAAAGGTCTGCGCCGTGGCCGCCGGAACGGCAGCCAGCATCGCGGGAACTGCACAGGACAGGGCAAAGTGGACGAAACTGCAGCGGGTGAAGCGATTCATGTTTTCCTCCTTTTTGTGCCGCATCTGCGGGCGGTCGATGCAGTTCTAAGTCTATATAAAGAGTTGCGACCAGGCACACCGCAAGGCCTAGTAGAACTTCTTGTCGTTCCCCTGCACCTGCGCGCCGCGGTCCTGCATGACCTTGCGCAGACGCGTCACTACGTACTCGGACACATCTTCAGGGCGCTCATAGGCACGGGGATAGACCACCACCGTGCCGCGCGGGTTTTCCAGCAGGAAGGACTTGGAGTACATGCGCACGGCCTGAATGTCCTCCCAACGCAGGAACAACTGGCCTTTCATGGTGGCCTGCTCGACGCCCGCGTCGGACAGGCGGGTGTTCTGGTACTTGTGCGCCGACCACAGCAGGCCGAAGGCACAGCCGGCGCAGGCCAGGGTGCCCGCGGCGGCTATGGGCCCGGTAAAACCCACATCGGACATGAAGGCGAACAGGGTGAGCCCGACCAGGCTGAGCAGCAGAAGCCCGGTGTTAAAGAGAAAACGCTTTGAGAGTTTGAGTGGCATGTTGGGATTTTACACAGCGCCCCGACCTTCCCGAATCGCCTGGGCCAGGGCGACGAAAAACAGCAAGGATCGGATGGCCGCATCGGTGCCAGGACAGCAGACTGCCTGCATTGATGCACAATGGGATCGACATGAAAGAACGCAATACCAGAAAGACCTCCAGGACCACCACAGCCATCCAAGCGGGCTTCGGCTCGGGCAGCCGCGTGTACGAGCGCGCCAGCACGCGCCTGGGCATGACGCCGGGCCAGTACCGCAAGGGCGGCGCGGGCGTGGAGATCTCCTGGGCCACCACGTCCACTGCGCTGGGCCTGCTGATGATGGCGGCCACCGACCGCGGCCTGTGCTCGATACAGATGGGCGACAGCGAACGCGTGCTGCTCAGGCAGCTCACGGCGGAATTTCCAAACGCCGTGATTACGCCCATGCAACCGCGCTCGAAAGCACCGCGCAACCAGTTCAGGGCCTGGATGCTGGCGCTGGCTGCGCATCTTGAAAAATCTCAGGCCCTGCCCGAGCTGCCGCTGGACATACGCGGCACCGCCTTCCAGATGCAGGTGTGGAACTATCTGCTGCGCATCCCGGCGGGGGAGCTGCGCTCCTATACCGAGGTGGCACAGGCCATCGGCCAGCCGGCGGCGGTTCGCGCGGTGGCCAGCGCCTGCGCGAAGAACCGCATCGCCATCGTCGTGCCCTGCCATCGCGTCATCCGCGGCGACGGCGGCCTGGGCGGGTATCGCTGGGGGTTGGCGAGGAAGCGCACGCTGATCGAGCAGGAGCGACGGATGCAGGCAGGTGATCTGAATGAATCGTCAAAAGCGAAGCGCCAGGCACGTCAAGGCAATATATGAAGCGCGTAGGCACGCTGATGGTACGCCAGCCCTTTCCCTGGGAAACACTGCTTGCCTACCTTGCGCGGCGATTCACGCCGCTGGTAGAGCGCGTGGAGGACGGGCGCTATGTGAGAAGCCTGGGCGATAGTGATGTGGCGGTGACCTACGACGCCAACGTAAGTCGCCTGGTCATCAGCGCCAGTGGCGAGGTGGATCGCCCGTTGGTGCGGGCACGCATCGCCACTGTGTTTGATGTCGACCACGACGCGCAACCAGTGGAGGCGCTGCTGGGAAGAACGCGTGCATTGAAAAAACACATCGCACGCACCCCCGGCATGCGCCCGCCGGGTGCCTGGTCGCCTTTCGAGCTGTGCGTGCGCACGGTGATCGGCCAGCAGGTCAGCGTCGCCGCGGCGCGGACATTGTTTGCAAGGCTGGCCGAGCGCTGCGGCGCGCAGTTTCATGGACTGACGCCGCAGGCGCTGCTCGCCGCTGACCTTTCCGCCATCGGCATGCCAGGACGGCGAGTGGCTTCGCTGCTGGCGCTGGCACACGCCATCGCGGAAGAAAACCTGCAACTGGAAGGCCGCCCCTGGAGCGACACCGATGCGGCGCTGCGTGAGCTGCCCGGCTTCGGCCCCTGGACGCGCGCCTATCTCGCCATACGGCTGGGACGCGATCCTGATGCTTTTCCGGAATCGGACCTGGGCCTGATGCGTGCCGCCGGCGCGGACTCGCCCGCGACCCTGCTCAAGAAGGCCGAGCGCTGGCGGCCGTATCGCGCGCATGCCGCCATTCATTTGTGGAACAGCGGCTGAGTCCTGATGGAATGATTTTCCCGGTAATTCTCATGACTCCTCCGGTTTGAGTTGTCTGTCAGGTGCGCTTGGCCAGCATGTCCAGCAGGGGCGACAGGCTGGGCAAGGTCTCGATCTTCTGCAGCATCTCCAGAGTCTGCCTGGCCATGTTCTCACCTATCACCTCGGCGGCATTGCGCAGGTACTTTTCCACCACCAGCGAAGGCGGCGCCGGCCGCCGGTGATCGCCCAGCGGATATTCGATAGGCTGGGCGGCTGTCTTCCCCCCGGCCGCTATCATCAGCACACCCAGCGGCCCATGCTTATCGGCGGCTGGATCCTCCACTGTCCTGAACTTCGGCAGATGGCGCTGCAGCTCAGGTCGCTTGAAGGCATGGTCGGAGAATGTGGATTTGAGAACCTGTCCATCAAGGATGGCGCAGGCAACCGGGTACTCGTAGCCGAACTTGCCGGCGAACTCTCCGGTGGGTTTGACCTTGAAGTAAGGCTGGAGATGCGGCACGCGTATCTCCAGCGAGCTGATGTCTTCGAGCTTCACACCCGTCTTGGCGCGATATTCCAGCGCGGCGTCTATGGCACCTTGGGCGATGTAGCCACAGGGATACTTCTTCAACCTCCAGGTGGAGGCGATATGCCACTGTCCCAACTCGTCCGTGGCTCTGCCCACATCAACACCTTCCATCCGCCCAGCGGCAACGACGCTGTAGATATAGCCCAGCGGACCATCCAGCACATCGGGGTTTGCCAGGAAGCCGTCGGCGGCGAGCTCTGCCGCCAGCACGCCGGCCTGGGATGCCACGCCCGCATGCAGCGGCTTGGTGTGCGTGCCGAAATTGCCGGTGATGCCACCCGACTGCGAGGCGGCCACGCCCCAGGCGTGGCGCTGCTGCGCCACGCTCAATCCCAGCAGCCTGCCGGACACGGTGGCCGAAGTGAGCGGCCCGAACATGGCCGTGCTGTGCAGACCGTGGTACTGATCAGCGCGCCGCGGCACGATGCGCGACAGCGCCTCCCCGACTTCGTATCCGGCGACGTAGGCTTCTAGCAGTTCGCGCCCGCTGCGCTTCTGGGTCTCACCGGTGGCCAGCATGGCCGGTACCAGCACCGAGCTCGGATGCCCGAAGCTGGAGCAGTCGTCGTAGTCCAGGGTGTGGCCGAGCGTACCGTTGACCAGTGCCGCCAGCCAGGTGGAGGTCTTGCCGGGCGAACCCAGTATCGTGGCCTCGCTGGCCGAGCAGCGCTTGACGATACTCTGCAGCTTCACGCCCGGATCCTCTCCCACGCCGGCCAGCATGCAGCCCACCTGATCGAGAATGGCCAGTTTCGCCACATCGATGTCACGCTGGGGAACCTTGTCCAGACTTACGCCCTTCACGTATTCAGCCAGTATTTCTCCGAACTCCATATTGCCTCCTGTTGTTGGTGCAACTCTAGCTTACCGGGACCTTCAAAAGATGCGAAGGAAGTATGCGCCGACATCGCCCGCGGCCGAGACTGCCATGGCGGGTGGTCCATGAAATATGAGAAGATTCGGCGTCGCAATCGCCCCACTTCCTCCCCGCATGAAGCCCGCGGCTGATCAGCAGCAAGCAGTCGCAGGAAACAGGATAGTTGCGTCTATGTACGCCCGGTCAGAAGGCCGGGGCAACCACGGCGCATGCATGCGCCGCAATCACATACAGAAAGAGGTGAGTTCCATGGATTTTCCGCTGATTGAAGAACACCGCATGGTGGTGGATGTTGTCAGGCGCTTCGTCAACGAGGACCTGATACCGCTGGAAAAATCGGTGCTGGAGCGCGAGGCCACCGGCCAGGGCATGAGCTTTTCCAAGGAAGACGAGGCCATGCTCAACCGCAAATCCCAGTCGCTGGGACTGTGGGGCCTGGACGTGCCCGAGGAATACGGTGGCTCGGACCTGCCCGCCGATGTCATGATGGCCATCCATTTCGAGCTGTCCAAGACCATCTCGCCCTACAAGACCCTGCCCGACTCGCCCAATCTGGCCATGTTGATGATGACGGCCACCGAGCAGCAGAAAAAGGACTACCTGCTGCCCTACGCCGAGGGCAAGCTGAAATCCTTCATCGCCATCTCCGAGCCCGGTGCGGGCGGCGATCCCGCCTCCATGCAGACCACCGCGGTGCGCGACGGCGACGACTACGTGATCAACGGCCGCAAGATATGGATCAGCCGTGTAGCCGAATCCGACTTCGGCATCGTCATGGCCGCCACCAACCGCCAGGCTGGCTCCAAGGGCGGCATCTCCGCCTTCCTGGTGGACAAGGGCACCAAGGGCTTTAACCACGTGCGCCGGATTCCCATGATAGGCGGCGCCTACACCAACGAGCTGCTGTTCGAGGACTGCCGCATCCCGGCCACCAAGATACTGGGCCAGGAAGGCCAGGGCTACGGCCCCATGCAGCAGCGCCTGTCGGTGCGCCGCCTGCAGATCGGCGCCTGGTGCCTGGGCTTCTCGCATCGTGCCATGAACATGATGGTGGACCACGTCACGCAACGGAAGACCTTCGGCGTGCTGCTGGCCGACCGCCAGGCCATACAGTGGTGGATCGCCGACGGCACCACCAAGATGCACGCGCTGCGCCTCATGCTCATCGACGCCGCCGACCGCATAAAGAAGGGCGAGCGCCTGCGCTCGGAACTGTCCATGATCAAGGTGTTCGGCACCGAGATGGCCGCGGACATCGTCGATCACGCCATGCAGAGCTTCGGCGGCATGGGCATGACCAAGGAACTGCCGCTGCAGGCCATGGCCAACCGCATCCGCGTGTGGCGCGTGCTGGAAGGGCCGTCGGAAGTGCATCGCCAGCTCATCGCGCGCAACCGCATCCGCGCGGGCAATATCGCCTGAAGCAGCTCACGTCAATGAAAACGGCGGGCCTTGCCCGCCGTTTTCATTTGCAGGGTTTGTCGGCCTAACGCTGGCTGACGTACTTCTGCGCGGCTTCGGGCTTCACCTCGGGGACGACCTCGGTCATCCTGCCCTTGAAGATCGCGGGGGCCTTCTGCTTGCACTCCTCGACGGTGAATAGGCCGTTGTCGGCGTCCTTTTCCATCCTGTGCATCTCCTCACCAAAGTAATAGTTGTTCACCAGCCCTTTCTCGGTGTGGATGATCTGGCCGTTGATGTAGTAGGCCTCGTCGGTGCACATGTAGACCAGGAAGGGCGCGACGAACTCCGGACCGCGCGGCTGGCTCTGGCGGTCGTACTGCTCCTGGGTGATCAGGCCGTTCTTGAGCTTGCGCTCGCGGTTGGCCTTCACCTCGGGGGTGAGCGTCATGCGTGTGTCAGCCGAGGGGCAGATGGCGTTGCAGGTGATGCCGAACTTGTAGGCCTCCTTGGCGATGGAGCGCGACAGGCCGATGATGCCGGCCTTGGCCGCGGAGTAGTTGCACTGGCCCACCGAGCCCTTGAAGGCCTGCGATGAGAAATTGAAGATGCGGCCAAAACCCTGCGTGCGCATGTGCTTGACGGCATGGTGCGCCATGTTCCAATTGCCTTTCAGGTGCACGTTGATGACCAGGTCAAAGTCCTCCTCGGTCATGTTCCAGATCATGCGTTCGCGCAGGATGCCGGCCACGTTGAAGAGGATATCCACGCTGCCGAACTCCTTGACGCAGCGGTTCACCATCTCGCCGGCCTTCTTGTAGTCGCCCACCGAATCGTAGGCGGCGATGGCGGTGCCGCCGGCTTTCTTGATCTCGGCCACGACCTCGTCGGCCGGCCGCTCAGTGGTGACCTCGCCGCCGCGCCCGGCGCCGGTGTCCACCACCATGACCTTGGCGCCCTCCTTTGCCAGCAACAATGCGATGTCGCGGCCCACGCCGCGGCCGCCTCCGGTGACAATGGCTGCCCTGCCCTTTAGATTCTGCATGCTCTTCTCCTTTGGTTGCTTGTGAAATGCAGGCTTGCCGCCCGCGTCCGATCGCTTCGTCATGCGATCATCGATCTCGTCATGAGATCCGAATCACGGAGAAGATAGACAAACGCCTCTTCACTGTCCACGGGTTCATACAGTGAAACCCCATCTAATTCCATTTCCATATCATTAGTGTAATAATAGCGGCATCTCATCAACCCCTTGAGGTGTGCGATGGCCAGACCGGCGCGTGGTGCGGAAGTATTGGACATGGCGCAGGAAATGATTCTGCATGCGCAAACAATTGACGAATTGAGG
>CAXNIK010000105.1:0-10346 GCA_964202115.1 Burkholderiales bacterium | reverse complement strand
CATGAAAGCCACGCCATCCACCCAGGAAGACGCCGTGCTGGGCCTCGTGCGCCGGCGCGGCCTGCTGCGCGCACGGGAGGCTGCTGCGCTCAAGCTGCCCACCGTGGTCATCACCCGTCTGGTGCGCTCGGGCCGGCTGGCGCGCGTGGGGCGCGGCCTGTACTCGCTGCCCGATGCGCAGGTCAGCGCCCAGCATGAGCTGGCACAGGTGGCGCTGCGGGCACCGCGAGGTGTGGTGTGCCTGCTCACGGCGCTGCGCGTGCACGAGATCGGCACCCAGTCGCCCTTCCAGGTCTGGCTGGCGCTGCCGCCGGGCATCATCCCGCCGCGGATGGCCTCGCCCCAGCTCAGGGTGGTTCGCATGTCCGGTGCTTCGCTGACCGAGGGCATCACGCTCATCAAGATCGATGGCGTGCCTGTGCCGGTGTTCGATGCGGCCAAGACCATCGTCGACTGCTTCAAGTACCGCAACAAGATCGGCCTCGACGTGGCACTGGAGGCGCTGCGCGAGGGCTGGCGCGAACGCAAGGCGAACAAGCTCACGATGGACGCCCTGTGGCGCTATGCCGAGATCGACCGCGTGGCCGGGGTGATGCGCCCTTATCTGGAAGCGCTGGTGTGAACGCAACTCGCGCACCGCGCAATGTCGCGGCCTCGATACGCCAGCGGCTGTTGGACCTGACGCACGCGGCCGAGGGCAATTTCCAGGGCTGCCTGGATCGCTACGCCGTCGAGCGGCTGCTGTACAGGCTGTCGTTGACAGAGGCGCGCGAGAAATTCCTGCTCAAGGGTGCGTTGCTCTTCACAGCCTGGTTCGAGACCCCGCATCGACCGACACGCGACGCCGACTTCCTGGGACTGGAAGAACACGATGCTGCCGCGCTGGCGGACATGGTTCGCCGTCTTTGTGCGATCACTGCGGAAGACGGCCTGATCTACGATGCCAATACGGTGCGGGTGGTGGTGATACGCGAGCAGGCCAGCTATGGGGGACTGCGCGTAACCTTGCGGGCTTTGCTCGATGGGGCCCGCTGCAATGTGCAACTGGACGTGGGCTACGGCGATGCGGTCACACCTGCACCGGTGGAAATTGAGTACCCCACGCTGCTGACCGACCAGCCTCGTCCGCGCCTGCTCGTGTACCCGCGCGAGACGGTGTTTGCCGAGAAGCTGGAGGCCATGCAGGTGCTGGGCATGGCCAACACGCGGATGAAGGATTATTTCGATCTGCTGATGCTGGCCAGGGAGGGTGCCATGGACATTGCCTCGCTGGGCGATGCCATTGGCGCGACCTTCCGGCGACGCGGCACGCCGCTGCCAGAAGCCTTGCCACCGGGACTGAGCGACAGGTTTGCCGGCGATGATGGGAAGCGCGGCCAGTGGGCCAACTTTCTCCGCCGCAACCAGCTGCAGGCGCCGCCGTTGGAGGATGTGATACAAGAACTGGGCAGGTTTGTCCGGGAACCCCTTGATCGCGCCCGGGCAGCAACAGGGGCAGGTCGGAACTGACCAACTTGACCTTGCCATGGTTTTGCGCACATCAACCTGAAGCGTTTTATGCAGCTTCCCATAAGACCCAAGCAAGTTCCAGAATCCGCGATTGAACTTACTTCAGCCCGCCTTTTCCAATCAGCCCGACCCCTCCCCAGGAGATCGCATGCGCCTGCCGCGCCACGTCCTGCTACCACTTGCCTGCCTGCTCGCCGGGGCCGCGTTCGCCCAGGCGCCGCGCTCACCGACGCCGAAGCCGGTTGATGCCCCGGTCCGCGTCGTCAAGGTCGCCGACGGCCTGGAGCATCCCTGGGCGATGGAGTTTTTGCCGGACGGCCGGATGCTGGTGACCGAGCGTCCCGGGCGCCTGCGAATTATCAACAAGGACGGCAGCATCTCGATGCCGCTCGCAGGCGTGCCGGAGGTCGATGCGCGCGGGCAGGGCGGGCTACTCGATGTCGCGCTATCGCCCCGCTTCGACGAGGATCGGCTGGTGTACCTGTCCTATGCCGAGCCGGGACCGGGCGGCGCGGGAACGGCCGTGGCGCGCGCACGGTTGGCCGCCGACTCACTGTCGCTGCAGAACGTGCAGGTTGTCTGGAGGCAGATCCCAAAAGTCAGTTCTCCCAACCACTGGGGATCGCGACTGGTCTTCGCCAGGGACGGCACACTATTCATCACCGTCGGCGACCGGTCTTCGTTCCGGGACGAGGCGCAAAACCTGGGCAACACCATCGGCAAGCTGCTTCGGATCAACCCGGACGGCTCAATCCCCAAGGACAACCCGTTCGTCTCGCGTCAGGGCGCTAGGCCGGAAATCTGGTCTTACGGGCACCGCAACGTCCAGGCCGCGGCGCTCGATCCGCGTTCCGGCGAGCTGTGGATCGTCATGCACGGCGCGCGTGGCGGCGACGAGCTGGATCAGCCCAAAGCCGGCCGCAACTATGGCTGGCCGGTGATCAGCTACGGGCGCGAGTACTACGGCGCATCGATCGGCATCGGTGCGGCGAAGGAGGGCATGGAGCAGCCGGCGTACTACTGGGATCCGGTGATCGCGCCCTCTGGTGCCGAGTTCTACACAGGTGATCGTTTTCCGCAATGGAAGGGCGACTTGTTCGTCGGCTCGCTGACGCCTGGTGCGTTGGTGAGACTGCGGCTGGAGGACGGCAAGGTTGTGTCCGAGGAGCGCTACCTCAGTGGAGTGGGCCGCGTGCGCGACGTGAAGCAGGGCCCGGACGGGTTTTTGTACCTCGCGATCGACAGTGCGCGGGCGTCGATCCTGCGCGTGGAGCCGGCGCGCTGAGTGGCGTTCTCACCCCACCAGCGCATCCACACACTCACTCGCCTTCCCCAGCTTCTCCAACCCCTCCAACACCACAATCGACCGCTCCAGCGCCTCGCCCTTGAACACGCGCGAAGCGCACAGCCGGTACTTGTCTACCAACTGGTCGCGGGTGATGGGGTTGCCGGGGCTGCCGCGCACCTTGTCCACTTGCTTCGAGAACTTGCGGCCGTCGTTCATGGTGATGGTGACCGGCGCCTTGCGGCGATGCACTTCGTCATCGGGCCATTCCGGGTGGGGGTTGACCTGCACCTTGTCCAGCGCGGCGCGCATGGCCGGCGCGTTGCAGTAGGCATTTGAAAAAGTATCCAGGTCCACGCGGCCATCGAGCAGCATGGCCGCCAGCACGTAGTCCAGCGAGAACTTGCCCTGGAAGCCTTCGGTGGGCTTGTGAAAGCGCACGATGTCCAGGAGGCGTGGATGCACGTCCACTTCCATCTTCGCCACGTCGGCGATCCTGACGTTGTTCTCGCGGATCAGGTCCTGCGCGGCATCGAGGGAGCGCAGGTTGCCGCCGCAGCAGGGATACATCTTGATGGTGAGGCCGGGATTGACGATGGACCAGAGCTTGCCCAGCGGCCCCAGACCGCCTTCCACCTTGCCCAGGTCGTAATTGCCGTGGCCGTGGAAGGCCGAGTAGAAACCGAAATTGCCTTCGAACACCTCCACGTCAGCGTTGTAGTTCTTCTCCGCGAGCAGCACCGAGGTGACCCCGGCGCGCGCCGAGTTGCCGGCATGAATGCCCTTGCCCCAGGTGCCGAAGTGCTGAGTGAGGCCGCCGGCATTGGCCGAGGCCAGCCCCATGGCGATGGCCATCTGCCTGGCGTTGAGTTTGGCCAGGCTGCCCGCTGCCGCCGCCGCCGCGGGGCAACCGTAGAGTGAGGTGGGATGAAAGCCGCGATGGCGCAGCTCGGGCTCGTGCGCGCGGCCGGAGGAGGACAGGCGCTCGAATACCTCCAGGCCGATGCACACCGCGGCCACCAGCTCCGCGCCCGTGGCGTTGTTGCGCTCGGCCATGGCCAGCGCCGCAGGCAGGATGCAGGCGGTGGGATGCGAGAAGCCGGTGTCGTCGTAATCCAACAGGTGCGCCAGCGCCCCATTGGCCCAGGCTGCGGTGGCGACGCTGGTCTTGATATTGGAACCGAGCACGCGCGCCTGCGGCGTGCCGCCCTGCTCGCGCGTCATGTCGAGCACGATGCGCCCGGCCGGCTCGGAGCAGGCGGCGAGTGTCACACCGGCGCAATCGAGGATATGCCGCTTGGTGGCGGCCACTGCTTCGGCGCTGATGTCGGCGAGTTTTGTCCTGCTCGCGAACTCGGAAAGAACTGCGGTTGCTCCCATCTTTTTCTCCCTGGTGTTCTTGTGTGTTCAGTTCTTGCTAAAGACCATGCTTTAGAGCGCCGGATATGGCCGCGGCCGCAAGGCCGGCATCATGCCAGTTTGCACAGCCCGTTGTTGGCCACGATTACTTCCTTCTCCACCGACCAGGCGCGGAACGAGCCGTTGCGCCACGCTTCGATGCGTATGGTCTCGCCCGGAGTCACCGGCGCGGTGAAGCGCATCTCCACCTCGCGCAGCGCCGCGGCGTCGTAGTCGGCCAGGAGGCGCAGCAGTCCGTGGCAGATCACGCCGAAGGTGCACAGGCCGTGCAGGATGGGCTTGGCGAAGCCCGCCCGTTTGGCGGTTTCCGGATCGCTGTGCAGCGGGTTGTAGTCGCCGTTCAGCCGGTAGTACAGCGCCTGTTCCGGGCGCGTGGCGAATTCGCACACCATGTCCGGCGCCGCGGTCGGCACTGGTGCGGGCTGCCGGACCGGTCCTGTGGGCCCGCCGAAGCCGCCGTCGGCGCGGAGGAACACCGTTGAGGTGCTGTCGATGAGCTTCTTGCCGCTGTGCGCATCGACCAGGGTCTTGGTCGAATACAGCAGCGCGCCCTTGCCCGGTCCCTTGTCGATGATGGAGGTGACACGGGTGGTGCCCACCACCTCGCCCTCGGCCGGCAGCGGCTGATACAGGCGTATGGACTGCTCGCCATGCACCAGCTTGTTGGCGTCCACGCCGGTGTCCGGTTCGCCCAGCCAGAATGCGGGAGCGCCCAGCACCACCGCCATGGAGGGCACGGCGCAGAAGTTCTTCCTGTCCGGATCGACAAAGCGCAACTGCCTTGCGTCCATGGGCTCCTGCCCGAACCCCACCGACAGCGCGTAGAAGGCTGAGTCCCTGCGGGTGTAGCGCTGGCTCACCTCCGGGATGGAGTAGTTCATCAACTTGTCGTAATCGATGGTCATGCGGTCTCCGGTCAGTCTGTCCTTGTTCGTAGTCTTTAGACCGGATCCCAGTTGAACACATCCCCTGAGCGGTCCAGCGGGAAAAATGAGGATCGTAATGCAGGCATGCCCTGCGCGGCTATGGCTTCCGGCGTCCAGCCCTCGGAGCGGTGCACCGAGCGTACCGGCCGGGGCTGACTCATGAGGAAGATTTCGTTGTTGCGCACCGCGAACACCTGGGCGTTGACGTCCCTGGCGGCGTCGCTGGCCAGGAACACCGCCAGCGGGGCGATCTTGGCCGGGGTCATCTGCCTGATCTTCTCCACCCGCGCCGCCTCTTCCGGCGTGTTCGACGGGATGGAGCTGGTCATGCGGCTCCAGGCGAAGGGCGCGATGCAATTGGAGCGCACATTGAACCGGGCCATGTCCAGGGCGATGGATTTGGACAGCGAAGTCAGTGCCATTTTCGCCGAGGAGTAATTGGCCTGGCCGAAGTTGCCGATCAGGCCGGAGGTGGAGGTCATGTGCACCAGGCTGCCGGACTCCTGCTCCTTGAAATAGAGTGCCGCGGCCTTGCTCATGTAGAAGGCGCCGAACAGATGCACCTTGACCACGGCCTCGAAGTCCTCGGTGCTCATCTTGTGGAAGATGCGATCGCGCAGGATGCCGGCGTTGTTGACCACGCAGTCGATGCGCCCGAAGGTGGACACGGCTGCTTCGATGATGCGCGCGGCGCTGGCGGGCTCGGAGACGCTGTCGGTGTTGGCCACGGCCTGGCCGCCGGCGGCCTTGATTTCCTCCACCACCTTCTGCGCCGGGCCCATGTCCTTGCCTTCGCCCGCGAGCGAGGCGCCGATGTCGTTGACCACGACTTTCGCGCCGTATTTCGCTATGGCCAGCGCGATGTCCCGGCCGATGCCGCCGCCGGAACCCGTGACCACGACGACCTTGTCTTTCACCATTTGCTCGACTGCCATTAGTTGTTCCTCCTTCAAGAGTGTGTATTGGTTTCCCCCTGAAGTGGGGGATATACAAGGGGGCATGCCCCCTTGTTCAATATTGTTTTAGCGCCCGCGAAACACCGGCGGACGCTTCTCGGCGAAAGCCTTGCCGGCTTCCCTGGCATCCTCGGAGTAGCGCGCCACCATCTGGAACTCGCATTCCTGCTGCATCTGCTCCTGGAAGGAGTTGTGGGTGGCCGCACGGGCTAACTGGCGGATGAAGCCATATGCCAGGGTGGGGCCGTTGGCCAGCTTGTGCATCAGCTTGTCGGCCTCGGGCATGAGCTGCTCGGCCGGCACGCATTTCCAGATCAGGCCCCAGTCCACGGCCTGGGCGGCCGTCAGGCGCTCGCCCAGCATCATCATGGCCATGGCCCGGGCATTGCCCAGGGTGTGGGTCAGCGTCCAGCTCGCGCCGCCATCGGGCACCCGCCCGACGTTGACGAAGGCGGCGACGAAGAACGCCGATTCGGCGGCGATGACCAGATCGCAATTGAGCGCGAGGCTCATGCCCACGCCGGCGCAGGGGCCGTTGACCGCGGCCACCGTCGGTATGCCCAGGTTCTTGAGCAGCGTGCACACCGGCACGGCCAGGTCTCGCAGCATGTCCTTGGGGTCGTTTTCATCGACCGTGTAGGCGGCCGCGAGGTCCGCACCGGAACAAAAGCCGCGGCCGGCCCCGGTGATCATGACGGCGCGCACCGTGTCACGCGAGGCCGCCGCCAGGCGCAGCGCCTGGTGCAGTTCCTCCAGCATCGGGGCGGTCAGCGCGTTGAGCTGGTCGGGACGATTGAGGGTGATTCTGGCGGCGTTGTCCTGTACCTCGTACTTGATGGTCTCGAACTTCATGGGCTGGTTTCTCCTTTATGAAAGGTGCACGACGCGAGGGTGCACGGACGCCGGAACCACGGCAGCAAGGCCGCAGCTTACGGGCATGTTGTAGTATCACGCCAGCTCCGGAGGAGACAAGTAGAAGACAAACGGAGCCATCCCCTACAAGAATTCATGGAAGACACCATGCCAAAGACCGATTTCACCCCGATGTTCCATCCTCGCGGTATTGCCGTCATCGGTGCCAGCACCGATCTCAACCGGCCCGGCGCGCAGGCCCTGCTGGCCCTCTCGACACAGGGCTACAAGGGCGGCGTCTACCCGGTCAATCCCAAGTACGAAGAGGTTTCTGGCTATCGCTGCTACCCCTCGGTCGCGGAGATCAAGGAGCCCTGCGACATGGCGGTCATCGCGCTGCCGGCGGCCCTGGTGCCCGATACCCTCACCCAATGCGGCAAGCATGGCATCCGCTTTGCCGTGGTGGTGGGCGGGGGCTTCCGCGAGATGGGGCCGGAAGGCATCGAGCTCGAGCGCAAGCTGAAGGCGGCGGCGCGCGCCGCCGGCGTGCGCTTCGTCGGGCCCAACTGCCTGGGGCTGGTCAACATCCACGATCGCGTGTTCGCCGGTTTCGGCAGCATCACCCGCCCTCCCTACCTGAATCCGGGCCCGGTATCGGCGGTGATCCAGAGCGGCGGCTTCGGCAACAGCCTGCTCATGAAGGCAGGCAATGGCGGCGTGGGCTTTCGCTATCTGGTGGCCAGCGGCCAGGAAAGCGATCTGGGCGCGCCGGAACTCATACGCGCCTATGTCGACGATGAAAAGACGCGGGTGATCTTCGTCTACCTCGAGGGCCTGGCCGACGGCCGCGACTTCATGGACGCCGCGCGCTATGCGCTGGCCGCGGGCAAGCCGCTGGTGGTGCTCAAGGCGGGCAATACTGCGCAGGGCCTGAGTGCCGCGGCCTCGCATTCGGCCAGCATGACCGGGTCCTACGACATCTACCGCGCGGCCTTCAGGCAATGCGGCGTGGTCGAGGCGCGCGACATGCAGGATGCGGCCGATTACCTGCTCGTCCTGTCGGCGGGCAAGCTGCCGCGCGGGCGCAATGTCGCGGTCACCGCCGGATCGGGCGGGTCCATCGTCAATTTCTCCGATTCCTGCGACACCTTCGGCCTGACGCTGGCGCCGCTGGGCAAAACCACGACGGACGTGCTGGAGAAGTATCTGCCGGCCATCGCCACCAAGCAGAACCCGGTGGACTACACCACCGGCTTCGTCAACGAGAAGAATGCGCACCTGTATATCGAGGTGCTGAACAGGATATTGAACGATCCGGCCATCGACCAGCTGGCGGTGTTTCACATGACCAACTCGGGTGCCGTGTTCACCAGCAACATGCGCATGGTGATCAAGGCCGTCGAGGGAAGCGACAAGCCGGTCATGCTGCTCTCGGCCCTGTCACCGGACATGACTACCGAGGGACGGGCGCTCCTGGCCGCGGCCAACATCCCGGTGCTGGGCACGCCACGGCGCATGGCCGACTGCATGGGCATGCTGGCCGATTACGCAGCTGCGTTGAGCAAGCGCGATCGGCCCGTGCACAAGGTGTCAGAACGCGCCATCCCGACGCTGCCGGCTCTGCCCGCGGGGGCGAAGATGCTGGATGAGTTCGAGTCGAAGAAGCTGGTATCGGGCTTTGGCATCCCGGTGAGCAAGGATGTGCTGTTGCCGGTAGATGCCAGGGTGCCGGCGCTGCCCGCCGGCATGCAGTATCCGGTGGCGGTGAAGATTGCCTCGCGCGACATCGGCCACAAGTCCGATATCGGCGCGGTGCGCCTGAACATCCGGGACGATGCGCAACTCGCGGCCGCGGTGGCGGAAGTCGTTGCCAACGCCAGGCGCGCGGCGCCGCAGGCGAAGCTGTCAGGCGTGCTGGTGTCGGAAATGGTGGGCGAAGGAATGGAGACCATCATCGGAGTGGTCAACGATCCCATCTTCGGCCCGGTGGTGGCCTTCGGACTGGGCGGCGTGCTGGCCGAAGTTCTCAAGGACACCACGCATCGCGTCGCACCCTTCGGCCTGGACACGGCGCGCGAGATGATCGGCGAGTTGCGAGCCGCGGCGGTGTTTGCCGGCGTGCGCGGCCAGCCGCCGCGCGATGTCGATGCGTTGGCCGCAACGCTGGTCGCCGTGTCCGAGTTCGCCTGGACGATGCGTGAGCGGCTTGCGGAACTGGACCTCAACCCGGTGCTGGTGCGCCCCCAGGGCAAGGGCGTGGTGGCGGCGGATGCGCTGGTGGTGTTGCGCTAGCCTGATGACGGATAACGGACCCGGAATCAGCAGCCTGGGGCGCGGCTGATTCTGCGGACGTTGTGGTAGATTCAATCAATGGCTAAGAAGCAAGAAAACGCGAGCGCCGAACCCCCGGAACGCGACCCTCAGAACCACCGCACGATCGATCGGGTCACGCGCATTCTCGAAGAGGTGGTCTACAACCCCGGCATGACTTTCGCAGAGCTCGTCCGGGCTTTGGATGCCCCGAAGAGTTCGGTTCACGGCTTCCTTCGCGGCCTGCTGGTCAAGGGCTGGATCTACGAGGAGAAGCATGGCTACTATCTCGGGCCGGCCGTGTACGGGCTTACGCTTGCCAGTGGCCATATCCGTGCCGGGTTGGTGACCCATGCAGACCTGGTCGCGCTGCAGGAGAAGACGGGCGTGGCGGTATTTCTCGGTGTGCAGGCCGGCGATGACCTGATTTACATCGCCGAGGCCGGCAGCGACCAGATCATGGGATTTCAGGCGCGCACCAACATTCGCCGCACCTTACTGGCCACTGCCGGTGGCAAGGCGCTGCTCGCCGCGCAGCCGGCCGCCGAGCGCGAGAAGTTCCTGCGTCGTCACAGCGCGAAGGAAGCCGTGCTGGTCAGCAAGTTCCTCGAGGAGTACGAGGAAATCAAAGCGATACGCATCGCCACGAACTTCACCATGAAGGACAAGCGATTTGCGATCGCCACGACCGTCCACAATCAGACCGGCGAAGCAGTGGCGTCGATCATTCTCGTGGGACCCACCACCAAGTTGCAGCCTCGCGCGAAAAAACTGGGTCAACTGTTGCTGCGACAGGTCGATGCGTGGTCGCAGCGGTCGATGTCGCCGCGCGAGCCGATCTAAGGCTCCTGACTGCGGAAGAGAGGCGGCTACCGCCCGATATATCGAGGCTGACGCCTTTCCAGAAGTGCCGCCACGGCCTCTTTCTGGTCCGCGGTGCTCTGCACGATGGCCTGAAAGGCGGCCGAGAGTTCCAGCCCATCTTTAACATGGGTAAAAATGTCTTATGCTAGATCAATAGCTTACGCGGCCTGAATTCTCCAAGTGGCACTACATTCACGTCATTTTGCTCAAACGATGAGTTTCTTT
>CAXNIK010000104.1:0-10460 GCA_964202115.1 Burkholderiales bacterium | reverse complement strand
GTGCCGCCGGTGGTGACAATGCCCAGCCAGCTCGAGTAGTCATAGCCCGGAGCGGCATCGGCCATGGAGGGCACATCGGGAAAGGTCGGTGAACGCTGCGCCGTGGTCACGCCGATCAGGCGCAGCTTGCCCGGATTGGCCCTGGCCCAGCCGATGTATTCGGCCGGCGTGCTGATGGGCAATTGCGGATTCACCGCCATGATGGAGGGCCGTCTGCGCCAGCGCGGCAGAAGACAGAAACAAAAGCGTTGCCGTGCCCAACGGTGCTTTAAGCCAGGACCTCATTCCATCTCCTTTGGTTTTTTGTTCATCTGCGGGCAATCGATTGCGTGAATGGCCTGGCGCATTTTTGTCGCGCATTATTTTTCGGCGATGTTACTGGCATTCGCAGGCATGCGTCCCGCCACGCCAGGCCTGCCGGCTTTATGATCTTCTACGCTGCGTGTATGCTCCGGGCTGTCCCCTGCATCTTTCGCCGCCTTGCACCGCAGTGCCAGGCATGAACAATCGGCTCAGCGCCAACCGCCGGCTGCAAACCGGCCGGCACTGGAGCCCAAATAGAACGCAAGTGCAGGCACACCTAAAGAGGAGATCCGATATGGCAGAGTCCTCTGCCCTGCAAGGCATGCGCGTGATTGATTTTGGACAGTACATCGCCGGTCCGGTGACCGCGATGTTGCTGGGCGATTTTGGCGCCGACGTGATCCGCGTCGATCCGCCGGGCGGGCCGCGCTTCAAAACCGCCGCCAACGCCACCTGGAACCGTGGCAAGCGCAGCATAGTGCTCGACTTGAAGAACGAACGCGACCTGGCCGTCGCGCGCAAGCTCATCCAGTCGGCCGATGTGCTGGTGGAGAATTTCCGCCCGGGGGTCATGGAGCGGCTGGGCCTGGGCGCAAAGGCCATGTGCGCACTGAACCCGCGCCTGATCTACTGCTCCATCCCCGGCTTTGCCAGCGACGACCCGCGCGCCGGCATGCGCGCCTGGGAGGGCGTGCTCTCCGCCGCCACCGCCTGCCAGAGTTCGCATGCCGCGCTGAAGAACCTGAGCAACCCGGTGTACACCGCGGTGCCCTACTCATCAATGTTCGGCGCCGCGCTGGCAGCGGTGAGCATCGCCGCCGCGCTCAATGCCCGCGCGCGCAACGGCCAGGGCCAGACCATCGAGGTGCCCCTCTTCAACGCCACCTTCAGCGCCCTGAGCGGCAAGCTGATGAAGGTGCATGGCACCCCCGAGGTGGACGCCGCCTCGCGCTGGACGCACATGCTGTGCAAGAGCGGCCACTGGTTCATGTACCTGCCGGCGCGCGTGAACAAGCTGCTGCTCGATCTGCCCGAGATGGCGCAGTGGCGCGATGTCAAACTGACTCCGGAACAACTGGACACGCACCTGAAGGCGCTCTTCCTCACCCGCGAGTCCTGGGAATGGGAGGACTTCTGCGCTAACGCCGGCTTCGAAGGCATCACCTCCCACACCAGCGCCGAGTGGCTGCACCATCCGCTGGCCGAGACCACCCAGCTCGCTGCGGATTTCGACGACCCGGAGCTTGGGCGCTTTCGCGGCTTCAACATCGCCCCGCGATTGTCCGAGACGCCGGGCAAGGTGCGCGGGCCGCGCGCCCGGCTCGATGAGCATCGCGAGGAGATTCTCAAGGAATTGGAAGCGCCCCGCGCTCCTGTTTCTGCCGCGTCATCCACCACTGAACTGCTGCGCTCCGCGCTGCAGGGCGTGCGAGTGGTCGATCTGGGCATCATCCTTGCCAGCCCGATGTGCGGGCGCACCCTGGCCGAGTTTGGCGCCGATATCGTCAAAGTCGACAGCATCCATCGCAATCCGGTGAACTGGCACAACGATGTCAATCGGGCCAAACGCATGATCCTGCTCGATCTGAAAAAACCCGAGGGCCTGGAACTCTTTCGCAAGCTGCTCAAGGATGCCGACGTGCTGCTGGAGAACTTCCGGCCCGGCGTGGCCGACAAGCTGGGCATTGGCTACGAGGATGTCAGCGCCCGCCGCCCGGAAATCGTCTACTGCTCGGTCAATGCCTATGGCTGGCCCGGGAAATATTCCAAACGTCCGGGTCGCGAGGTGCTGGCGCAGGCGGTCACGGGCATGACCCTGCGCCTGGGCGGCGGCCAGCCGGTATTCAATCCGCTGAACGCCAACGATTACTGCACCGGGCTGATGTGCGCCTTCGGTATCCTGCTGTCCCTGCTGGCACGCCGCAAGACCGGCCGCGGACAACTGGTGCGCAGCTCCCTGATCTACGGCGCGACTTTCCTCCAGACCAACGTCATGCAGGACTACGAAGGCAAGCATTGGAATGAAGCGAACGGTCAGGACTGCCTGGGCACGGGGCCCCTGTACCGGGCTTACAAGACCAGCGATGACTGGGTCTTTCTGGCCGCCAAGGACTGCGGTCTCAGTGCCTGCACGGAACTGTCCGCTCTCGCCGGCAAGCAAGGCGCCGAACTGGAACGCGCGCTGGAGCAGCGCTTCACGAAGCACAGCGCCGCCGAGTGGCTGAAGATACTGTGGGGCGCGAGCATCGCCGCCGAGCGCTGCGTGCTCAAGCTCACCAGCCTCACCGACGATCCCCGGGTACGCGCCCAGGGCCTGGCTGTCAGCCGCGAGCACGCCGAGCTGGGCATGGTCACGACCGCCGGCCCCGGCATCAAGCTGTCAGGCACGCCCGTCATCCTCGGCTGCCCGGCCCCCAAGCCCGGCGCCGACGCCGCGGCCATTCTGGCGGAAATCGGCATGGACAAGGAACTGGGCCGGCTGATCAAAGACGGCGTGGTCGTCACCGAAGGGGTATTGCCGGGCGGAGCGTCGTGATTCAGCAAATTGAGCAAATTGCACTCTGACCCCCATTAAGAAAGCAGGTACAACCATGAAAGCCATCAGCATCACCACCCCGGGCGACCCCGAAGTTCTGCAACTCGTCGACGCCCCCGATCCGCAACCGGCCGCAGGCGAAGTCCTGCTGCAAGTTGTCGCCACTGCCGTCAACCGCGCTGATCTTTTACAGCGCCAGGGCTTCTATCCGCCGCCGCCCGGCGCGTCTGTGTTTCCAGGCCTGGAGGCCAGCGGCACCGTCATCGCGCTGGGTCAAGGTGTGCAGGGCTGGAAGGTGGGTGACGAAGCCTGCGCCCTGCTCTCCGGCGGCGGCTATGCCGAGAAGGTGGCGGTGCCCGCGGGGCAATTGCTGCCCATACCCAAGGGCGTGAGCCTGGTGGATGCGGCCGCACTGCCCGAAGTGGCCTGCACGGTGTGGAGCAATGTGTTCATGCTGGCGGGTTTGAAGTCGGGTGAACTGTTCCTGATGCACGGCGGTTCCAGCGGTATCGGCACCATGGCCATCCAGCTCGCCCACGCCATGGGCGCGCGCGTGGCGGTGACCGCCGGCAGCCAGGACAAACTCGATCGCTGCCGCGAACTGGGCGCCGAGATCCTGGTCAACTATCGCAGCCAGGATTTCGTCGAGGAGGTGAAGAAGGCCAGCGACAAAAACGCCAAAGACGGGCGCGGCGCCAACGTCATCCTGGACATCATGGGTGCGCAGTACCTGATGCGCAACATCGACGCCTTGGCCGTGAAGGGCCGCATGGTGATCATCGGCCTGCAAAGCGGCGCCAAGACCGAAATCGACCTGAGCAAGGTCATGCCCAAGCGCATCTCCATCCACGGCACCACCCTGCGGGCTCAGTCCGTGGCGGACAAGGCGGCCATCGTCGCCAGCGTGCTCGAGCATGTCTGGCCGCTGGTGGAACAGGGCAAGGTGCGTCCCATCGTGCATGTGCGCCTGCCGCTGTCGGAGGCGGCGCAGGGGCATCGCATCGTGCAGGAATCAACGCACGTGGGGAAGGTGGTGCTTACGGTGTAGCGGGGTGCCGGTGCAGCACGCCGGCCCCATTTGCAGTCTATTAAAGGCACTGCATCTCCAGCAGTTTGGCCGCTTTGTTCAGGCGCGTATCAAAGCTCGCAAAAAATACCGGCAGTCCGGAAACGCGCCCGGCCTCGTAGGCGGCAGCCAGCTGGATGCTGTCATAGCCGCGCAGAGCAAACATATCGGCATATTCTCCTGCCCGCTCGACCATGAGTTGATTCACTTCCATAACCACGAAGCGCGGCCAGTCCCTGGCCAGAGCGGTCTTGGCTTGATCGATGAGCGAGGCATCTTTGGGCACTTCCCGCGCGCGCCGCGACAAGGCCGCATGGGCTTCCGCCCAGGCGATGCGGCACACTGCTATTGCCTCGGCTTGCGCCGTATGACGCTTCAACTCCTTGCTGCCCGCCTCGACGATATAAAGTTTGATCAGCGCCGAAGTGTCGCAGAACAATATCATCCGCGATCTTCCAGAACCATCGCGGAAACCAGCTTGCCTTCCGTGTGCAATGCAAGTGCCGCACCCTTCGGCTTGCCGCCTTGCCAGCTTGCGGCGCCGGCCGCCAACAAGCGCGACACACCGCTACTGCCGGCTTGCGGCACCCCGATCACCCGCGCCACCACTTTTCGATGCGAGGTGAGTTCCAGCGATTTTCCGGACTGGGAATCCCGGACATATTTCGCCAAATGAGACTTGAATTCCTGCATGGACACTTTCATTACGACCTCTTTTTACATATTTTCTGGATAATTATGACCTTTTTATGCCGAACAGTCAAAACCCGGGCGCGCTCATTTGATCAATTCGCCGGCGCGCAGCAGCACCGCCTGCGGGATCGTCAAGCCGAGGGCCCTGGCGGCTTTGAGGTTGATGACGAACTCATCATTCGTTCTTCAATACTCAACTGTCTGTAGTTTTTTCCCATGCAACATTCTCTCCGAGAGGTGCGTCCCATCGTGCATGTGCGCCTGCCGCTGTCGGAGGCGGCACAGGCGCATCGCATCGTGCAGGAATCAACGCACGTGGGGAAGGTTGTGCTGACGGTGTAGTGGTAGCGCGTGCGCTGAAGAACCGTCGGATACGGCAGATAATAATCTCTTCGTTAATTCGCTCTGATTCAAGCATGAATCATGAAAATGATTATGAATTACCCGGCGCTCCGAAGCCCCCGCTGCCCGGCATCTCCAGGTACCTGAAGCACGAGCCGGCACGGGAGTATTTTGTTAAACATATCTCTGAGTGATAATATAATCCATGAGCCGGCATTCCGGTAAATCTGATCCGTCGTTATCCGTTCTTCTTGATCTGGACGGAACGAATATCGGGGTCGGGACGCAGTATTGGGTAAAGATCAGCGCTTGGGAAATCAAGGCAGATGAGGCAAGGCCGCACGGCATTCGATTGGAAGAATTAGGAGAATCGCCATGAGCATTGGTAAAACCATCCGCGTCGGCATCATGCCGTTGGAACGTGTGCGCGATTACACCATTGCCATCGCCAAAGGTACGTACAAACAGAAGCTCACGGAACCCAGGATCTGGTTTACATCGATCAAGTCTTTCGCTGCCGTATTGTCAGATGAGAACCGCGAATTGTTGCGGATCATCCACGACGATAAGCCCGAATCGATAGCCGATTTGGAACTGATGACAGGACGCAAGGCGAGCAATTTGTCGCGAACCTTGCACACCATGGCCAATTACGGATTGGTTCGATTGGAAGAAGGATCGCAAGGACGCGGACGGCGTGCCGTGAAACCCGTGGCCGTCGCCCGTTCTGTCAATCTGACCCTGGATATAGGATTCAGAGACAAACCCGCATCGCGTCGCACTGTTCGTCGGCAGACAGAACGCATCCCCGCCTGACGACGGGATCACCTGCCCCTGTACCGCAGCGAACAGATCAATCGGGGCAGATCACACTGGCCTTATTGATCTTATCCCCACGGGTTGATAACCCTGACGCCCGCTGCCTGGAACGGGACGACATCGCGCGTGGCGACGCTGAAACCGCGCGCAGCGGCAATGGCGGCGATGTAGCCATCAGGTGTGGAGAAGCCCTTGCCGGCAGCGCGGGCGGCAACCGCCAGCTCGGCATAGTGCCGGGCGGCGTCGGTGTCAAACGCGAGAACGCGATCCCTGAACAACTCCAGCAAGCCATCCAGCGTTTGCGTCAGGGCGGTTTTGCGCCTGCCGACAGGCAGTGTGCCTATGCCAAACAGCAGTTCGGCGAGCGTGACACTCGACAGGTAGAGGGTTTCGGCTGCCTGTTCGTCGAGCCAAGCCTGTACCGCCGGATGCGGCCCTGGCTTCATCGCCTCCGAGACGACATTGGTATCCAGAATGATCACTTGAAGCTCATCGGCTCGGCAGGACTCTTGTCGCGCACCTGCTCGAAGACGGCGAAATCCTCATTGGTCAGTCCCGCGCGGCGGCCCAGTTCTGCCAAGGCCGTCCCGACGCGAAGACGCTCCGGCGGGCGAACGGTCGTTTCGAGAATGGCACGGACTTCGGCCTCGGTGCTGCGGCCATGCGTCGCCGCCCTTACGCGAAGCGCGCGGTGGACCTCATCGGGCAAGCTTCGAATGGTAATGGTCGCCATGACTTCATCATGCCTTTTATGCTGTAAATGCTGTCACTATACTGATAGTGACAGCATGAAGCAAGCAGGGACGGCGCAGAGATTTACTCCGGCGCCTCGCCTGTCTCGAAAGACTAAAGTAATGCGAGGTCGTGCTGAACTGCCCCATCTACAACGCCTTTCGTTCCTCGTTCATTGCTTTAACACCTGGAATAACTTCGTCAATCATCCTTTGCGTCTGATCGAGAATTTCGGCGTCGCCTTGCGAAATCGGACGCAGAATGAATTTGGCGATGCCGGCATCAACGTAAGCGCGAATGCGCTCGAGAATGATCTCGCTGCCACCGACTGCAAATGCCGTGCGGGGGTCGCGTCCGGTGCGCTTTCGATGTGCCTCGCACTGCCGGAGCACACAATCGTCCTCCCAGGAGCCAAAATGAAAAGGGATGCCCGCGCCAAAATGATCGGGATCAAACCTCCGGCCATACTCCAGCGCAAGTGCCTTGATTCCGGCCACCACCGGACGCACTTCTTCGGGCGTCTCGCTACCCGCCTGCCAGCCGGTGCCAAGGCGTGCCGTGCGTCGTATGGCCGCCTTGCTGGAGCCTCCTATCCACAAGGGCATTGGCTGCTGTAGCGGGCGCGGAGAAATCGAAGCGTTCTCAAAGTGGAAATGCCAGCCCTGGAAGGAAACGCTGTCTTCAGTCCACAGCCGCGAGATGATTTCCATGCCTTCCTCGGCCATGGCACCAGCACCGTTGCTGCTTCGACCGAGTACCTGCCACTCCGGCGCACGAGGGCTGCCAACGCCAAAGGCAGGCAGCAGCCTGCCTCCTGACAACACATCGATGGTTGCGCATTGCTTGGCCAGCAGCAGCGGATCGCGCAAGCCAACCGACGCGACATTCATGCCGAACTTGATGCGTTGGGTGGCACCTGCCAAAGCGGCCATGACACTCATGCATTCAAGTACCGGTTCGCGCGACACCACGCGGTCGCTTTGCCAGATGGAATCGATGCCTCCGGATTCGCACAACTCCACCCAGCGCCAGAAAGCTCTGCCGCCAGAAAACGGAAACTGCGCCAGGCCTATTCCCACGTTAATGCTCATGTCGCCCTCATTCCGCAAACGCTCTCGCTCTGCTCGTTACTGCCACCAACGATAGAGGCAGAAGGGATCGGGTTGATCCCTGGCTCACTTGATGGCATGCGTCCCCAGCCCCAGCGTCTTTTCCTCGATGTCGTAGTACTCATTGAGGCCGATCAGGGTCTCGATGTCGCGGCGAAGTTCGGCATTGGCGGCAATGGCGGCGGGAGGACGTCCTGTGCTGATATACGTCGCCATGGCCTCCCTGACCGCGGCCACCGCCGTCAGGATCACCGTCGCCGAATCGATGGCCATCCGGTAGCCCATGTCTTCCAGCTCCGGCCAGGAAAAAATCGGGCGGCCCTTGCGGCTGCCGGGCGAGTTGACGTACACCATGGGTGCCTTGACCTCCCTCGCAATGACACGTGCCTCTTCCACGGTGTTGGGAAACACCTCGACCATGTCGCAGCCGGCCTCGGCATACAGCGAGCCGCGCCGGATGGCCTCCTCCACGCCATGCGTGTGTATGGAGTCGGTACGCCCGACGATCACCAGGTCACCGGTGCGGGCGGCCACGGCCGCCTTCACCTTGACGACCATCTCCTCGATGGGGATCACCTGCTCCTCGAAGCGATGGTAGTGGGCACGCTTGGGATAGTGCTGGTCCTCGATGTGCAGACAGGCAATGCCGGCCGCCTCCGCCTCGCGTATTGTGCGTGTCACGTGCACCGCCTCGCCGAAGCCCGCGCCGCAATCGACCTTGAGCGGGATGGTCACCGCCTTGGTGATCAGGCGCGCGCCCTCGATCACTTCGGTCATGGTGAGAGTGGGTTCGGGCACGCACAGCGCGGCACCCTGCTGATATCCGCCCAGAGCGATGATCTGGAAACCCGCCTGCTGCGCAAGCCTCGCGGTCAGCGGATCGTAGACATTGATGCCGCGCACCAGCCCTCCTTTGGAGAGTAGCTGGCGTAATGCGGTGGCTGGGCTGGTTCGTGTCATGGGTGTAAAGCCTGGTTGCGAAAGAAGCACAGTCTACCGCTGAAACCCCCGCGACCATGGCCTGGCACAAGCCCCACACCGTCTTCCCGGCATCAGGAATGGCGGTCAGGTCTGGATAATAATCTTCTCCATCAGCTTCGTCAGATCATGGCTATCTGACGAAAACGATCATTATTTCTGCGGCTTCCAAAATCCCCCACCCCCCGGCGTCTCCAGGTACACCACGCTGTCCGGATCCATGCGCACCTTGCCTTGCGGAAAATGATCCTCGCCGTTCACACGAAACACGCCCTGCTGCCCAGGCTCTCCGCCGCCCAGTCCCGGCGGCGGATGCTTGCGTGAGCTGGGCGTGGCGACCATCAGCCAGGGCTGATCGGTGCGCACATAGAACTCGGCGACCAGCCCGTCGCCGCCGTTGGTCCTGCCGCGACCGCCTGAGCCGCGGCGCAGCTCGCGCCGTTTGAACACCACGCGCGACTCGCTCTCCACGATCTCGGTGGGCGCTGTGCCCACGCCCGCGGGATAGTAGGTGGCGTGCAGGCCGGGCTTGGCGGCCCGCGCGCCCATGCCGCCGGTCAGGCCCGACAGCGCGGTGATGTACTTGTCGCCATTGGGGAAGGCACCGTAGATCCGGCACATGAAGGAGGACCCGGTGCCCGGCGCGATGACCTGCTCGGGCACGATGTGCCAGAAGGCCTTCATGATGGGCGTGGGCACATACATGCCGACGATGTGCCGCCCCGCCACCGGCGCCGGGTATGTGCAGTTGAGCACGCAGCCCTCGGGCGCCGTGATCCTGATCGGCGCGAGGCTCCCCGCGTTGTTGGGCACTTCCGAGTTGAGGATGCTGCGCACGCAGAAGGTGGCATAGGCATGCGTGTAGGAGAGCGTGACGTTGATGCCCTTGGCGCACTGTGGCGAGCTGCCGGCAAAATCCAGCAGCAGTTCCCCCGCCTGATTATCCACCGTCACCGTGACGCACAGCCTGATCACCTCGCCGCTGGGAATGTCGAAGCTGGCTTCTTCAGTCCAGGTGCCGGCGGGGAGCTTGCGGATGGAGTCGCGCACCGCCGCCTCGGAACGGCTGATGATGGCATCGGACAATGACTCGATGTCCTCCAGTCCATATTGATCGCACAGCTCGCTGATGGCCTCGCCACCGCTGATGCAGGAAGCCACCTGCGCCGACAGGTCGCCCAGCAGCATGGCCGGCATGCGACTGTTGGAACGCAGCAGCTCGAGCAGGGTCCGGTTGGGCTTGCCGCCTTGGTAGAACTTGAGCGGCGGAATCCAGATGCCCTCCTCGTGCACGTCGTTGGCGCCGATGCCCGGTCCCAGGCCGCCGATGTCGGTGTGATGATTGTTGGAGCCGACGTAGCCAAGAATCTTCCCGCTGCGGAAAATCGGCGCGAACACGGTGATGTCGAAGGTGTGGCCCGAGCCCTGCCAGGGATCGTTGGTGATGAGCACATCGCCCGGCTGCAGATCATCCTTGAACAGATTGGCGAGCCAGGTGCCGCAGTTGGCCATGCAGTTGATGTGGCCGGGGGTGCCGCTCTCGGCCTGCGCCACCATGCGCGCCCGCGCATCGAACAGGCCGTAGGCCAGGTCGCCCGATTCGCGCACCGTGGCGCTGAAGGAGGTGCGCTGCATGGCCTTGGCATGCTCCGAGACAATGGAGCGCAGCCGCGACCACATCAGCTCCAGTTCGATGCCGTCCATGGATGCAGCAGGTGGCTATTCGGTGCTGATGTTGGCTTCGCGGATGATGGGCTGCAGCTTGGTGAACTCTTCGCTGACGAAGGCCGTGAACTCCTCCACCGTGCTGCCGCGCCTGGACAGGAGGCCGATGTCGTCGAGCCGCTTGGTGCCCTCCGCCGAAGCCAGGAAGTCATTCATG
>CAXNIK010000103.1:0-10473 GCA_964202115.1 Burkholderiales bacterium | reverse complement strand
TACCGAGGACATGCTGTTCGGCAAGTTCCGAGCCAACGCACAACCGCTCGGTCCGACGGTGGTCCGGGAGCTGGAACAACTGATCGAAAACTTTGAATCGGTTGCATCGGCATCGGAACTGACACAATGCCTGGCCCGCTCGCAGGCTCTTGCAGCCGCCTGAACTCGCTTCGCCCTGTCAACCCACGCGAAGGATTGCCATGCTTTCCAGATCTGCAGCGATTGCTGTTTCATGCCTGGCCACGAGCATGGGTGTCAGTCCTGCCATACTGGCCCAGACCGCCGATACCTATCCATCCAGGCCGATTCGGCTGATGGTGGGTTATGCCCCCGGCGGCCCCAACGACCAGATTGCGCGAGCCGTAGCCGGGAAACTGGCCGAACCCTGGAACCAGTCAGTGGTGGTGGACAACCGGCCGGGGGCGAGCGGCCTGGTAGCAGGCCAGAGTGTGGCTCGATCGAATGCCGACGGCTACACGCTACTGCTGGACGGGGTTACCCATTCCATCGTGCCGGCCCTGTTCGAAAACCTGTCCTTCGATCCGATCAACGACTACACCTCCGTGGGGCAGGTGGGATATGCACCGACCATACTGCTGATCAATCCTGCCATTCAGGTGAATAGCGTGGGCGAGTTGATCACGCTCGCAAAATCGCGGCCGGGAAGCCTGAATTTCGGCTCGGCAGGCAGCGGCACCTCGGCGCACATAGCCATGGAACTGTTCAATTTCGAAGCAGGCATCAGTATCCTTCACATCCCCTACAAGGGCAGTGCACCGGCCATGACGGCATTGGTGGCAGGCCAAATCCAGCTCGCCATGACCTCGCTGCCGGGCGCCTTGCCCTTGGTGCGCAGCGGAAAACTGCGGGCCCTGGCGGTGGCCGGCGGCAAGCGCGAAAAGGATTTGCCGGGCGTGGCAACCATCGCAGAGTCGGGATTCCCCGGCTTTGACGTGGGCACCTGGTGGGGCGTGTTCGGCCCTCCGAAGCTGGCTCGCGCCCTGGTGGACAAGCTCAATGCCGGCATCAACCGGACACTCCAGGACGTCGAAGTGCAAAACCGCTTTGTCGCCATCGGCGCAGAGGCGCGCGGCTCTACTCCGGAGCAATTCGACCAGCTGGTGCACAAGGATGCCGCGCGCTTTGCAAGCATCATCAAGAAAATGAACATCAAGATGGAACAGTAGGCCCCCAAGGGCGCAGGGCTGATCCCCCCGGATTACTCCTCCAGCCGGATGCCGGTGGTCTGCACCACCTTGCTCCAGCGCGCCGACTCCAGCTGCAACAACTGGCGAAACTGCGCCGGCGTGCTGCCCACCAGCACGCTGCCGGCCGCCTCCAGGGCCTTTACCAGCTCCGGATCGCGGGTCATGCGTGCCAACGCCTCGCCCAGCTTCGCGACGACGGTCTCGGGCGTTCTCGCCGGCACGACAAAGCCGTACCAGTTGCCATAGCTGTAGCCGGGAATGCCCTGCTCGGCAATGGTGGCCAGTTGCGGCAGCAGCGGGGTACGCCGGTCGTTCATGATGGCCAGGGCCTGCGCCTTGCCCGCCTTGACCAGCGGCAGCGCCGAGATAAGCGGAGCGGTGGCCACGTCGATGCGTCCGCCCAGCATGTCGGCCACGGCCGGGCCGCCACCCTTGTAGTGCACGAAGGTCACCTGCGTGCCGGTGGCGCTGTGCATCCAGCCCCCGGCGAGATGGATGATGCCGCCGGCGCCGGCGGTGCCGAAGTTCACCCGGCCCGGGTTGGAACGGGCCCAGGCGATGTATTCGGCGAAGTTCCCCACCGGAAAACCGGGCCGTGCCAGCAGCAGCGAATCATTGCGGCTGGTCTGCGACAGCGGGGCAAAATCGCGCAAAGTGTCGAAAGGCAGATCCTTGTATAGCACCGGAAAGGTGGTGAAGCCGGTGGACACCAGCAGCAGCGTGTGCCCGTCGGGGGCCGCCTTGGCCACATACGCGGTGCCCACCGTGGCCCCTGCCCCGGGCTTGTAGTCCACCAGCACCGGCACGCCAAGATTGAGCTTGCCGGCGTAGAGCCGCGTCTCCAGGTCGGCAGGACCACCTGCCGCATAGGGCACCACCAGGGTCACCGGGCGAGCAGGAAAGTTGTCCGCCGGCTGCGCAGCGACGAGCCCGGCCCCCAGCAACATGACCATCGTCACCACGACATCCATGCATCGATGCATTGTCACTCTCCTGTCAGAAGATGGAAAACAATCGGTCTGCGGATAACCGAGCAGAACAGGCGGGAGAATCCCCCTGTTTCGATCACCATCACCCGCATGCTCGCGCAGCACCGCTCAGTCGGTAACGCCAAGCGCCTTGCGAAGATCGATCACCGCCTGCTTGCGCGTCTTCGTTTGCCACTTGGGCCGCGACCCGATGGCCTCGTTGATGATCTCGGGGTTGACCTTCAGCGTGCAGAACACCGGGCCAGGCCCGGCCATGATGTCGCCGATCGCAGCGACAAAGTCCTCGATCCGGGCAAACGCATAAGCGCGCGGATATCCCGCGCCTTTGGCGATCACGTCATAGGCGATGTTCTTGGCGTTTGGCACAGGCTGACCGCCGGTGGTGGCATAACACTCATTGTCCAGCACGAAGTGGTAGAAGTTCGCCGGTGCCTGATCCGCAATCGTGGCGAGCACGCCCATGCTCATCTGCAAATCGCCATCGGAGTCAAACACAACGACTTTGGTCTTGGGCTGCGCGAGCGCGACACCAAGCGCGAACATGGCATGCCCGCCCATCGCCGGATCACCCAGCGGGACATCACGATTCGGCTGATCGCTGATCCTGACCCAATGGCGCCCGCCCCGGCCCGGCACGACAATGGCGTTGCCGCGATGAGGAGCAAATGCCTTCAGCAGCTCTTCTGTTGAAATCATCGTCTCTCCCGTCGGATCAGTTAAAGCCGTGATATTCGTCGCCGACCAGCACCGCGACCGGACGCCGTTTCTGGCGAGACTCCTCGATCGCCACGGAAATCCGCGGCGCATCGGCATCGCGCTCAACCAGGTAATACCTGATGCCGAAGGCCATCAGCATGGGCTCGGTGAAGTCGGCCACCGTATCGGTATTCACACCATGGCGCGTATAGCCCCGATAGCCGATGATCATGACCACCGGCACGTCGAGGCCCATGCACCAGCCGCGCATCGAATCACCCGACTCCAGCAAGCCGGTGTTCTGAATGAGGATGATGGGCTTGCCGCCGCCTGCGTACACGCCTGCCGCGCCGGAGAAGGCCAGGCCTTCGCGCGCCACCGGCACCAGTGTCAGCGATGGATCCTCCTTCATCAGCGTATAGAGCCAATTGGTTTCGCTGTCGGGCAACCACAACACGTGCGTGATGCCGTTGTTCTTCATTTCCGCCAGCACCGTCTTCGGGCTGAGAAATCCTTCCTGAGACTCCGCCATCATGTTCCTCCCAAGGAAACCGACCTCAAACCTCAAGCGACCCCTCCCCGTGAGGGATCATCCGCTGCCGGCCATTGTCCACCTTTTCACGCATCCCGCGCATCCGTTCCTGCTTGCCGTGCCGGGTTGAAGGAATAACGAACCGGGGCAACGCGCCGCAGCGCCTGCCCGATATGGTTTATGCACCGGCACGCGGATGCTACAATGTGACCATCTAAATGACCATCGTGACGCCAAGCGTCTGGAGACAAGCATGAGCGCCTACAGCGTTGCCCAAGCCAAGGCTCATTTGAGTGCGTTGCTGGATCAGGTCGCGCGCGGTGAAGTGGTCACCCTGACCAAACGTGGCAAGCCGGTGGCCCGTATCGTACCGGCCGATCAACTCCCCGCAAAGCCCAAGCTCGATCTTCAGGCCCTGGAAGTATTCCGCTCCAGGCTGCCCAAGTCCCCTGTCAATTCCGCAATCATGGTGCGCAAGATGCGCGACGAAGCGGACGGTTGGTGATTTACGCAGATACCAATGTTCTGCTTTCCTTGTACTGCCCGGACAGTTTGTCTGTGGCAGCCTCGGCGTGGTACGCAGATGTCAACGAGCCGGTATGTATCAGTCCGTGGACAGTGATGGAATTTCGCGCCAACATGGGCTTGCGCGTGCGCAAAGGCCTGCTAAAGCGTCCAATCGGCTTGGCGGTGATGAAACAGTTCGATGCAGCGGTCAGCGCCAATTTTCATATGCTTGGACCAGCGCACGAACACTTCCTGTTGGCCTGTGAGTGGCTGGCGAAACCGGAATGTGCCTTGCGCGGCGGCGATGCGCTCCACCTTGCCATCGCATTCGGGCATGGCTGCAAACAATTTGTCAGCTTTGATCGGCCCTTGGGCGCCGCGGCGAAAAAGCTGGGGTTGCCTTTCCTGGCGCTAAAGCCGAAGTGACAGGGCGCCGCGCTACCCGGGATTGCAGACGTGCGCAACGGGAGAATCAATCCGGAGCATGATGCATATCGGCCCGCAAATTTCTCTTGTCTTTGACCGGATTGATTCCCTCATCCACCCGACATACACTGCCCCCTACATTTAGAAGGAGCCTCCAATGACTTCGTCTCGTCGCAATTTCATGGCCGTCTTGGCCGCCGCGATCCTCGCCTTTCAGGCAGCATTCGCGTTTGCCGCGCCACAGCCCTGGGATGAGAAGGCATTTCAGGCCGCCCAGGCCGCTGGCAAGCCCATCCTGGTGGACGTCTACGCAAACTGGTGACCCACCTGCCGAGCGCAGTCGGCGGTCGTCGACTCTCTTTCCAAGCAGGCCAAGTACGGTGCGATTACCCAGTTTCGCGTGGATTTCGACAAGCAAAAGGACGTCATGAAGCGCTTTGGCGCGAATGATCGCAGCACGCTCATCATGTTTCGCGGCACCAGGGAAGTCGGCCGCCTTTATGCCGTGACCGAAGCCAAGGATATCCAGGCACTGCTCAACAAGGGGCTGTAAGAAGTGCCCTGATAAGTGACCTTGGCACAGTGAGCGAAATCTTTCTGAGTCTGCTGGCCGGCGCGCTGACCGTGGTGAACCCCTGTGTGCTGCCGGTGCTGCCCATCGTCCTGTTCGGCGCCTTGCAGCAGCATCGTTTCGGGCCGCTGGCACTGGCCGGCGGCATGGTGGCCGGGTTCACCGTATTGGGATTGCTCGTCTACGGCGCCGGCGCGAGCCTGGATCTGTCGTCGGATTCGGTGCGCCAGGCCGGTGCGTTGCTGATGCTGCTCATGGGCAGCGTCATTCTGTGCAGCCCGCTGAAAAACCGGCTTGCCGCCGCCGGCAGTAGCTGGACGGCGCCAGTGCATGCGCTGCTCGATCGCATCTCGCCAAGCGGCCTGGGCGGGCAGTTTGCCACCGGCGCGTTGCTGGGCGCGATCTGGAGTCCCTGTTCGGGCCCGACGCTGGGCTCGGCTGCGGCGCTGGCGGCCCAGGGCGGCAGCCTGCCGCGCGCCGCGATCATCATGCTGTTTTTCGGCATCGGCGCGACGCTGCCGATGCTCGCACTCGCCTACGGCTCGCGAAATGCCGTCGCCGCCCGGCGCGATTGGCTGGTGCGCATGGGCCGCGTCGCCATGCCGGTGATGGGCGGCCTGCTGGTGGTGGTCGCCCTGATGGTACTCAGCGGTCTGGACAAGCAGGCCGAAGCGGCGTTGCTGGATCTGATGCCGGACTGGCTGGTGCAGTTGACCACGCGGTTTTAATCCCGAGCTCGTTTCGGTCTAACTGCTTTTGCTGCCGATGCCCTTGCGCGCCATCACGCCCCAGCCGCCCTGCTTGCCGCGCACCCATTGCCACATGCCCTGCAGCCGCCAAAGCACATTGAGCTGGCGATAGCCGAAATTCTCCAGCAGGCTGACCAGGAACAGCACCAGCAGGTCGCGGTAGCGCGGATAGATGTGAAAGGAGACCTCCTCCAGCAGCAACGCCAGGGTGGACAGGACCATGGCAAAGCCCAGTGCCGCGAGCAGCAGCAGTGCGGCGATGTCCAGCCTGACGCCGTGAAAAATAAGCAGCCAGGCAAGCAGCACATAGCCGGTCAGCTCCACCAGCGGGGCAGCCCATTCGAACAGCAGGAAATACGGATAGGCCAGCCAACCGGCGGTATTGGGCGGCCAGGACAGGAACAGCCCTCGGTTCAGCCACAGGCTTTCGCACAGGCCGCGCTGCCAGCGCACACGCTGGTTCTTCAGCGTCGTCCAGTTCTCCGGTGCCTCGGTCCAGCAGACGGGCTCGGCCACGTAGCGGATGCGACAGGGCTTGCCCTTGGCACGCATCAACCGGTGCAGGCGCACGATCAGCTCCATGTCCTCACCGATGGTCTGGTGGCGGTAGCCGCCGACCTCGATCACCGCGTCCTTGCGCATCAGACCGAAAGCCCCCGAGATAATGAGCAGCCCGTTGATGGCCGCCCAGCCCATGCGGCCGAACAGAAAGCCGCGCAGGTACTCGATGATCTGGTAACGGGCGATCCAGCTTGCGGGCACGCCGGCGCGCACCAGATGGCCCTGCCTCACCTCGCAGCCATTGGCCAGGCGCACCGTGCCGCCACAGGCCACGGTGTGTGGATCGGTGATGAAGGGCTGCACCACGCGCAGCAGCGCATCGCGATCGAGGATGGAATCGGCATCCACGCAGCAGAACAGCGGGTAGCGCGAGGCATTGATGCCGCAGTTGATGCCATCGGCCTTGCCGCCATTGTCCTTGTCGATGACGCGCAGGCGGGGATTTGTCCTGGATCGATAAACCTGCCGCACCGGCTTGGTCTGCAGACGCGCATGGTAGGCCTGCGGAAAGGCCTCCAGCTCAAAGGCACGCACCAGTTCGGCCATGGTGCCGTCGCGCGAGCCGTCGTTGACCACCACCACCTCGTATTCCGGGTAGCGCAGCTGCAGCATGGAATGCACCGAGGTGACGATGGTGGCCTCCTCGTTGTAGGCGGGGATGACCACGCTTACCGGCGGCTCCAGCCCGGACAGCAGGAACTCCTTGATCTCCACGCGGCTGTACTCCGCGCCATCGCGGATGATGCGCCAGGTCATCAGGCTGATGATGATCTGCGCCACGGTGTGCACCAGCACGTAGCTGAACAGCAGAATGGTGAGCAGTTCCAGCATGCTTCAGTCCAGCACCTGGTGCTCGGCCATGACGCGGTCGAGGATTTCCAGTCCATAGCGATCGCTTGTCCTTGCCCGCAGCGCCTCCAGGGCACTGGGGTCCCCGCGGGTCAGCTCGACCAGGGACTGGCCGGCGCGGTAGCGCACCCACCAGTCGCGGTCGGAGAGCAGGGGCAGCAGCACCCACACGTCTTCGGGCAGGCCCAGCTTGCCCAGTGCCGCGGCCGCCTGCATGCGCAGCAACGCAAGCTTGCTGGACAGGGCGGGCAACAGACGCTCGCGGTCGCTGTCATCGCCCAGCTTGCCCAGGGCACGGGCGATGGCCGCCTTTTCTTCGTTGTCGGGCATGGCGCCGAAACGATCGCGCAGCGCCGGCAGCGCCGATGCATCCTCCAGTGCCTCGATGACACGCACCAGATTGCGTGCCCGGCCCGGCGGGGTGACCCGCAGGGCCTGCGCCAGCACCCGCCTGGCATCCGGTCCGGCCGCGCGCACGACATCGGCCACCGCGGTCGGTGCCCAACGGACGTGGCCCAGCAGGGTCTGCAGCGCCAGCATGGCCTCGGCCGGGGCGATATTCAGCAGGGCGCTGACCGCTGCCAATCCGGTGCGCATCCTGCCGCTGGCCGCCTCGCGTCGCAGTGCAGGCACCGCCTCCTTCAGATGCATGGTTCCCGCGGCGCGCATGGCCACCAGGCGCCTCCAGCGGGCCCGGCCGTTGAGCAGATCCATGATATAGCCAGGCAGGCCGAGCGAGCGAGCCAGTTCATTCAGGCGCAACGCATCCTCATCGCGCACATAACCCGCGGTCTGCAACCACAACAGCAGAAAATCGAAGCGCCGCTCCGCGGGCAGTTGCGGCAGCATGGGGGCGTCGCCCGCCATGTATTCATGGATCAGCGGCTGCCAGGCATTGCGGAATGCCTGGCGCAGGGCCAGCCGTCTTTCGCGCAGCAGGCGGGCAAGCCAGGTGGCCGCAAACAGGACCAGCACGTTCAGGACGAGAAATGCCAGCACCCAGTGCAGGATGGGCAGGATGGACAGGCCGTTGGCAATCTCCGGCCCCAGCTCCGGCGCCCCCACCCCTGGCAGGGACAGAGGGCTAGAAGCGATAGCGTATGCCGGCATCCATGGACCGGCGCGTGAATCCGCCTTGTACCGTTTGGCCAGCGCCGTACTCGAAGGCCCAGGCCGGGTTGATCCAGTGCCTGCCATACAGGCCCAGGGAGCGCACCGACGTGGCCAGCAACTGGTTGATCGCCGTGGGCCTTTCCACCTCGGTGCCATCGCCGACCACGAACTGGACGTTGTTCCTCTCACCGTAGTAGTAGCCCAGTTGCAGGCGATAACTGGTGGCGCTTCCGGCGACATTGGAACGCGAGGGCAGCAGCGTGAAGGCTGCCCGGTAGTTCGAGAAGTAGCGCTCCACCGTCAGGTCGGCGATGTCCACCGTGGCGGCGTCATAGCGCACATGCTTCAGCCCGCCCGCCAGGCCCCAGCCATCGGCCAGCGCCCGCGACAGCTGCATGTGCACCGAGTCCCGGGGCAGCACGCGATGGGTGCTGCTGGTGGCGTAATCAATGAATCCGGTGGTGGCCTCGCCCAGCGGCACATAGCCCGACAACCCCAGCGTGGTATCGGACAGGCCAAAGCGCTCGGAATGCACCACACGGCCGAGCACCACCTTGCGCCGCTCGAACTGATGCAGCAGCTCCACGGTATCGTCACGCCATGGCGCGTGCGCCCCGGTCAGGTTCTCGCGGTTCAGGCGCAGGCCGATCTCGGAGTAGCGCGTATCCGACAGCGGCGATTGCGGGCTGGCCGCGAGCGGCCACAGCAGCAGTGCCGACAGTGTCAGGCAACAGGCGCGCAGCAGGCGCAGCGGCTTCATGCCGCCCGTCCCAGCAGCTTGCCGATGCGCGCCGCCAGCTCGGCTGGGCGAAACGGTTTGGTCAGGTAATCATCGGCGCCGCTACGCAGCCCGCGCAGCACATTCTGCTCGTTGCCCATGCTGGTCAGCATGATGATGGGCACGGCAGCCCAGGCGGGCTGGGCGCGCATGGCGGCGACCAGCGCAAAGCCGTCATGAAAGGGCATCATCACGTCGGTGACCACCAGATCCGGAGGGGTTTCCTCTCCTATTGCCGCCATTGCCTTCTCGCCATCGGGGAAATGTTTGACTTCATAGCCTTCTCGTCCCAGGCGGAAGCGGAGAAGCCCCGCAATGTCCAAGTCGTCCTCGAACAGGAATATCAGGGGTTTTGCGCTTTCCTGCATGCCCAGCCTTGCCAGTGATGTAGCCGCGATGTTACCCGGCCGCGACGTTACCCGCCCGTGATGTTACTCGGCCGTGATGTTTCCCCGCTTCACCGTGGCCGCCCAGCGCGTGGTTTCGTCGCGGATGACCTGGGCAAATTCGGCCGGACTGTTGGCGATGATCTGCACGCCCTGGCTGCCCAGCACCTTGTCTCCCTCCGGCGATTTCAGCCACTTCACCGTCTCGTCGTGGACGCGCTTGATGATGGCCTGGGAGGTCCTGGCCGGGGCCAGCAGGCCGGTTCCCGCCTGCGCGTGAAAATCAGGGAAACCGGCTTCGATCATGGTCGGCACATCGGGAATCTGCGTCATGCGTTTGGTCGCGCTGATCATCATGATTTTCAGTTTTCCCGCCTTATGGCCGGGTATGGCCACGGGCGGGCTGACGATGAACATATCCACCCTCCCGGCAAGCAGTTCGGTCAGCGCCGGCCCACCGCCCTTCATCGGAATATGCTGCATCTTGGTGTCGGTGATCATGCACAGCAGTTCAGCGGCCAGGTGGTTGATGCTGCCGTTGCCGGCCGAGGAATAGTTCATTTTCCCGGGATTGGCTTTGGCATAGGCAATCACATCCTTCATGGTGGCCCCCGGGAAAGAAGCATTCATGACCACCGAGCTCGGATTCATGGAGACCTGAGTGATGGGCATCAGGTCCTTCTGCGCGTCGAAGGGCATCTTGTACAGCGCCGGGTTGATGGTGATCTGGCTGGTGGTGGCAAAGAGCAGCGTGTAGCCGTCAGGCTCGGCCTTGACCACTTCGATGGCTGCCAGGTTGGCATTCGCACCCGGCTTGTTCTCGACGATGACTGTGTGCCCGAATACACCGGTCAAGTGCTGGGCGATGGGACGCATGATCAGGTCGCTGGGGCCGCCTGCTGCATAACCCTGGATCACCCGGATGGGCTTGGTGGGCCAGGCCTGCGCCACGGCCAGTTGCTGCGTGGATGTGAAACCCAACAGGCCAAACAGGGCCAATTTTGCAAACTTCGTCATTGCAGCTCCTCCATAAGATCGATCGTAACTATTCAGGTCAATATTGCGGTTGTAAACAGAACGGTAAAGGCTGATACTTCATGGCATGCCT
>CAXNIK010000102.1:0-10475 GCA_964202115.1 Burkholderiales bacterium | reverse complement strand
CGATATCTTCTTCCGCAACCGGAGGCGGTCGAGAACTGAACTTTCCGGAGCAACATCGAACGACACTTCCCATCCATCCCCTTCGGGATCATTGCACTCTGTTGCCGTTGATCCGCTCGCGCCGCCTGACAAACCCTCGATCGCGGTGCTGCCTTTCGCCAACCTCAGCAACGACCCGGAACAGGCCTACTTCTCCGAAGGCCTGACGGCAAGCCTTACGACCGACTTGTCGCGCGTTTCGGACTTGTTCGTTATTGCCTCCACGACCTCCGCCACCTTCGACGGGAAAACAGTCGATACACGGCAGGTCGGTCGTGAGCTTGGTGTGCGCTACGTGCTTCAGGGCAGCGTGCAGAGAGGCGGCGAAAAGGTGCGGATGAATGCCCAGCTTGTTGATGCGGGAACCGGAGTTCAACTGTGGTCTGATCGCTTTGACGGCGACCAGACGGACTTGTTTGCGCTGCAGGACCAGATCACCGGACGCATCGCCAATTCCATCGGGCGTGCGTTCGTGGCAATGGCCGCGCGTGATGCGGAGAAGCGCAAGACCAATCCACGGGCGGCCGACCTGCTGATCCGCGGCATCGCCTTGGCGGACAAACCCGCGACATTGGAAAACCTGCAGGAACAGGAAGTGCTGTTTCGTGGGGTATTGGCGCTCGAACCCAATCACGTCGATGCATGGGCAAGGCTTGGAAGGGCACTCCTGGTGCCGCAGCTCTATTTCAGCGATGCGTTGTCGCCAGATCAAATGAAGAAGCAGTTAAAAGAAGGACGTGAGGCAGTTGAAAATGCCCTTGCCCTCGATCCAAACAGCGCACGCGCGCATTTGACTGAGGCGATGCTACACCGGGTACTGGGCAATCCTGCCGAAGATGCTCGTGCGGTTGAGGTCGCCATCGCCCTTGATAACAACTCGGCGTACGCACATGGCCTTCTGGGAACTGCCAGGATTTCTCTCGGCGAACCGGAGAAAGCCATCCCGTGCCTAGAACAAGCAATGCGCCTCGATCCACTGGGCCCTCAAATTGCCTTTCACCAAGCCAATATGGGAAAAGCCTATTTCGTGCAAGGGCACAGCGATCTGGCAATTGAATGGCTGCTCAAGGCCCGGGCGTCAAATCCGAAGCTTGCCCGCCATCATGCTTTTCTCGCGGCATCCTATGCACAGAAGGGGGACGCTGCCGCAGCCCGGCTTGTATTGGAGAATTTGCTGCGCATGGCTCCGGGCTTCAGGCTCAGCCAGACACCGGAAGCGCCCCAGCCATCTTCTCCGGAAGCCTACCGCAGGCTTTACGAACAGGTCATTCTGCCCGCCGCCAGAAAGGCGGGCATACCGGAGTAGGGAGTTCTGTCATTGACAGTCATGCTGGAGCTCCCCTTGCGTTGAAAACTGGAAAGCTATTTCAGCGTATTTCAATTGGAACGCATCACAGTACACAACCTCAATCCACTGCGGTTGCGCACCCCGCAGAATTCAGAGTAATCTGCCCGCATGAACACACCCGTCATCTCCCGCAGCCCGGAAGTACTGGGAGGCACTCCGGTCTTTTCAGGGACCCGGGTGCCGGTCCAGACTCTCCTTGATCACCTTGAAGCGGGAGAGACCATAGATGATTTTCTCGCCGGCTTTCCTTCGGTCAGTCGCAAACAGGTCATCGGATTTCTTGAACAGGCAAAAGACCGTCTCGTCGCCGCTGCGTCGTGAAGTTATTCATTGACGAATGTATTGACTGGAGGCTCTCCCGCGACATCGCGGGCCACGAGGTCAAGACAGCACGGCAGATGGGCTGGTCGACGATCAAAAATGGGGAGCTGCTTGCGCTCGCCGCTCGGGAATTTGACGTATTTCTCACTGTTGATCGGAACCTTTCTTTTCAAGAGAATCTTCCCGCCTTTGCGATCGCGGTCATCGTGATCCGAGCACCCTCGAACCGGCTCGCTGACCTAAAGCTGCTGGTGCCCGAATTGCTTGCGTGCATTTCCAGCGCCAGGAAAGGCGCTGTCGAGTACGTCGGAATGTGAGGACTCCGGGGCCACCCGCCCTCAAACCACCAGCGTCTGCGCCTCGCCATCCTTGCGGGCGCGAATGACACCGATGCGATAAGCGCTTTCCCCGGCATCCTTCAGCTGCTTCAGCGCCGCATCGGCATGCTCCGCCGCCACCACCACCGCCATGCCAATACCGCAGTTGAACACCCGATGCATCTCGGCTTCAGCCACATTGCCTTCACGCTGCAGCCAATCAAACAGCGGCGGACGCGGCCAGGCGGATTTCTCCAGCACCGCCGTCACGCCCTCAGGCAGCACGCGCGGCACGTTCTCCACCAACCCGCCGCCGGTGATATGCGCCATGCCTTTGACTGGCAGTGACTTCATCAGCGCGAGCAGCGGCTTCACGTAAATGCGCGTGGGCGCGATCAGCACGTCGGCCAGCGACCGGCCATGAAAATCCGCGGACAAATCAGGCTTGGCGCGTTCCAGAATCTTGCGCACCAGCGAATAGCCATTGGAATGCGCGCCGCTGGAGGCGAGGCCCAGCACCACGTCACCGGGAACAATGGACTTGCCGTCGATGATGGCGGATTTCTCCACCGCGCCCACGGCGAAACCGGCAAGGTCGTACTCGCCGTCGGGATACATGCCGGGCATCTCCGCAGTTTCACCACCGATGAGCGCGCAGCCGGCTTGCTCACAACCATTCGCAATGCCCTTGACCACGTCGGTGGCGGTGGCCACATCGAGTTTGCCGCAGGCGAAGTAATCGAGGAAGAACAGCGGCTCGGCGCCCTGCACCAGGATGTCGTTGACGCTCATCGCCACCAGATCGATGCCGACGGTGTCGTGACGGTTCAGGTGGAAGGCAAGCTTGAGCTTGGTGCCCACGCCATCGGTGCCGGACACCAGCACCGGCTCCTTGTATTTTTTCGAGATCTCGAACAACGCGCCAAAGCCGCCTATGCCGGCCAGCACCTCGGGGCGCATGGTGCGTTTGGCGAAAGGCTTGATGGCTTCGACCAGGGCGTCGCCGGCGTCGATATCGACCCCGGCAGAACGGTAGGACAGGGAATCTGACTGGCTCAAGGGAGACTCTGTGCGATGCGGGGATGAGGGAAATGGGCGGTTACAATGCTGCTTGTTCTGGCCGGGTTTTCATTCCGCGAAACACCGGCTGACACCTCTGGATTTTACTGTAAATGCAGACACCCAATCCCTCTCTGGGCAGCGGCAATCTAGGCTGGTTCGCAGTTGCCGCCGGCCTGCTGTGGCTGCTGTACCTGCTGGCGCCGGTGCTCACGCCGTTTTTTCTCGCTGCCATCTTCGCCTATATCTTCCAGCCGCTGGTCTGGCGCATGGACCGGCGCCGGGTGCCGCGCACCCTGGCGGTGCTGCTGGTGTTGCTGATGGAGGCGTTGATACTGGTGGTGCTGGTGCTGACGGTGCTCCCCCTCTTCATCAAAGAGATCAGTCAAGCCATACAGCAACTGCCCTCCTTCCTCGACCGGATGGACGCAAGTCTGGCGCCCTGGATCGCGGAGAAGACCGGTATTGCCCTGGATCTGGACGCTGACAGCCTCAAGGGCTGGCTGGCCAACATGATCAAGACCACCGAGGGCCTGGGCGCGCAGGTGCTGGACTCGCTGCGCCTGGGCGGGCTGGGACTGGTGGGACTGCTGGCCAATGCAGTGCTCATACCTGTAGTGCAGTTCTATCTCATGCGCGACTGGGAAGTCATGATCGGGCGCATCGTCGCGCTGATTCCCCCGGACTCGCGCCCGGCCGTGAGAAGCTTTTTTCTCGAGGCCAACGAGGCCCTCGGCCAGTACCTGCGCGGCCAGATACTGGTCATCCTGATGATGGCGCTGTTCTATACCCTGTGCCTGTGGCTGACCGGGCTGGAGTTCTTCCTGCCCATAGGCATCATCACCGGGGTTCTGGTGTTCGTGCCCTATCTGGGCAGCATCACCGGCTTTTTTCTGGCGACCTTCGCTGCCGTGATGCAATTCTCCGAATGGACCAGCATGCTCTGGGTGTGGGCGGTGTTCGTACTGGGCCAGTTGATCGAAGGCTACTTTGCCGTTCCGCGCCTGGTGGGCGAGCGCATAGGCCTGCATCCCCTGGCGGTGATCTTCGCGCTGCTCGCCTTCGGCCAGATCTTCGGCTTCTTCGGACTGCTGCTGGCGCTGCCGGCCAGCGCCGTGCTGCTGGTGGGACTGAAGCGGCTCAAGGCGCGCTACCTCGCCAGCGACCTCTATCGCGGCGGTCCGGGTTGATGCACCAGCTTGCGCTAGAGCTGGGCCCGCCGCCACCGCCCACCTTCGAGAGCTTCTTCGCCGGACGCAATGGCGCGGCATTCGCGGCGCTGCGTTCGGCGCTGCAAAGCGGTGAGCGCTGCATCTACCTGTGGGGACCGAACGGCAGCGGCAAGACGCACCTGCTGCAGGCCTTTGTCACTGAAGCCATAAGCGAGGAGCGCCGCGCGCGCTACGCCGGACCTGGCGACAGCATAGACGACCACGCCGGCGAGAACGCCGTGGCGGCGGACGACGCGCACCGCCTGGACATGGTGGGACAGATCGCGCTCTTCGACCTGTACAACCGCTTTCGCACCTCGGGGGGCACCCTGCTCGCCGCCGGCGACCGGCCGCCGGCCGAGCTGCCTTTGCGCGAAGACCTGCGCACCCGCCTGGGCTCCGGGCTGGTGCTGCGCCTGGAACCACTGTCGGACGACGAGAAAGCCGCCGCCCTGAGCGAGCATGCCCATCAGCGCGGATTCCGCATCGCGCCGGAGCTGATCGAATACGTGCTCAATCATGTGCAGCGCGACATGGGAACGCAGATGGCCGTGGTAGCGGCGCTGGACCGCGTGTCCCTGGAGCGCAAACGCCCTGTGACGCTGCCGCTGGTGCGTGAAGTGCTCAAATCCCTGCAGGGCAACTGAAGAGAGGCCAACCAAGTGGATCTGGTGCTGTTCGATCTCGACAACTCGCTGCTGGACGGCGACAGCGATTACGAATGGGCGCGCTTTCTCATATCGCAAGGCGTGCTGAACGGGGTGATCTACGAAGCGAAGAACGACGAATTCTTCCGGCAATACAAGGCCGGCACCCTGAACATTTTCGAGTTCCTGGAATTCCAGCTGGCACCGCTGGGAGCCCACCCGCGCGAGCAACTGGACCGCTGGCATGCGCAGTTCATGCGTGAGCGCATCCTCCCGTTGATGGGCGCGAAGGCCCGCGCACTGGTGAAAAAACACGTCGGCGAAGGCAGCCTGTGCGCCATCGTCACCGCCACCAATGCCTTCATCACCGCCCCCATCTCCCGGGAATTCGGCGTGCCCCACCTGGTGGCGACGGAACTGGAGCAGCACGAGGGCCGCTATACCGGCCGGCCCAGCGGCACGCCCTGCTTTCGCGAAGGCAAGCTGGAGCGCGTGGACTTGTGGCTGGCCTCGCTGGGACATGCCTGGGGTGACTTTCCCCAAACCTGGTTCTACAGCGATTCGCTCAATGACCTGCCGCTGCTGGAGCGGTCCAGCAAGCCGGTGGCGGTCGATCCTGACGACACCCTGCGCGGCCTGGCCATGGAGCGCGGCTGGCCGGTCATCAGCCTGCGTGGCTGATCCGGGGGCTGATATAGCGACGGAAACCGGCAGGTTTGCGGTATGATCGCCGCCAATTCCACCATCGGTACTGCGCAGGACTGCCTGCCCATGCAGGGACACCCCAAGACTCTCAAACCAAGAAGCCGCCGTGCAGCCACCGGTTGTTCCGGCTGCCGTCCGCGTTCCCGGCGACGTTCCTGCCGGTCTTCCCACCGTTCACATTAACGCAGCATTGATCAAGAAATTCATACGCCGGGTTTTTCGGCTGGACGACAGGTCCGGCCCCCTCGTCATCCCCTTCGGCAAACACGGCGTCAAGCGTGAATCCCTGTCCAACGGCGCGCGCAAGGTCTGCGAAGGACTGCAGGAGGCCGGTTTCTCAGCCTACGTGGTGGGGGGCGCGGTGCGCGATCTGCTGCTGGAAGTTCAGCCCAAGGACTTTGACGTCGCCACCAACGCCCTGCCCGAGGACGTGCACCGGCTGTTTCGCCGCTCGCGCCTCATCGGCCGCCGCTTCAAGCTGGTCCACGTCATGTTCGGCAGCGAGACCATAGAGGTCTCCACCTTCCGCGCCGGAGCTGCCGCCGAGGGTCTTGGTGGACAGCACGCCACCGAGACCGACGAGCATGGCCGGGTGCTGCGCGACAATGTCTACGGAAACCGCGAGCAGGATGCGGCGCGGCGCGATTTCAGCATCAACGCGCTGTACTACGACCCCTCCGACCAGTCCATCCTCGATTTCCACCACGGCCTGCGCGACCTGAAGAAAAAGACCGTGAGCATCATCGGCGACCCGCGCGCTCGTTTTCGCGAAGACCCGGTGCGCATGCTGCGCGCAGCGCGCTTCGCCGCCAAGCTGGAGTTCAAAATCGACGAGCGCACCCGCGCGCCCATCGCCGACATGGCGCCACTGATCGAGAACGTGCCCGCGGCGCGCCTGTTCGACGAGATGCTGAAGCTGCTGCTCTCGGGCCACGCCGCCTCCTGCGTGCGCGAGTTGCGCGAGGCCGGACTGCACCACGGCCTGCTGCCGATGCTGGATGTCATTCTCGAACAGCCCATGGGCGAGCGCTTTGTCATGTCTGCGCTGGCCGAGACCGATGAGCGGATACGCGCCGGCAAGTCGGTCTCGCCGGCCTTTCTGTTCGCGGCACTGCTGTGGCACGAAGTGCTGGCGGCATTGAAGAAAGAAGAGGCTCACGGCATGCGCCCCGTTCCGGCGCTGCACGCGGCCATGGACGCGGTGCTGGACCTGCAGACCGACAAGCTCGCCATCCCGAGGCGCTTCACCGCGGTGATGAAGGAGATCTGGTTGCTGCAACCGCGCTTCGAGCAGCGCAGCGGCAAGCGACCTTACTCGCTCGTGGGCAACGAGCGTTTCCGCGCCGCCTATGACTTTCTGCTGCTGCGTTGCTCCAGCGGCGAATGCCCCAAGGAACTTTCTGCCTGGTGGGAGCGTTTCCAGCACGCCTCGCCTGATGAAAGGGACGAAATGCTGATGCCGGCCGAGGCAGGCGAGCGCCGCCCGCGCAAACGCCGGCGCCGGCCCGCCCGGGGCCATGCGGAAGGTGAAGCCGGCGGCAAGCCGCCCGCTCCCCAGGCAGAGTAGTCAGGTCGTCCTATGTCCGCGCAGGCGGGTAGTCCAATGTCCGCGCAGGCGGGTAGTCTGATGTCCGCGCAGGCGGGTAGTCTGATGTCCGCGCAGGAGCGGCGGCGGATCGCAGTCATCGGCCTGGGCGCGAATGTGGGCGAACCGCGCGCTCAGCTTGATGCGGCCTTCGCGGCAATGGCGCAACTGCCTGACACTTGCCTGTTGCGGCGCTCGTCGTTCTATCGCACCGCCCCCATGGGCAAGGCCGACCAGCCGGATTTCATCAACGCCGCGGCCATGATCACAACAGGTCTGTCTGCGCTTTCACTGCTTGCACATCTTCTTGAAATTGAGCACAAGCACGGCCGGCACCGCGCCGAAAGGAACGGGCCGCGCACGCTGGACCTGGACCTGCTGCTGTACGGCGATGACATCATCGACGAGCCCGGCCTGGCCGTGCCCCACCCGCGCATGCACCAGCGCCGCTTCGTGCTGGAGCCGCTGCTGGAGCTGGACCCCGATTGCAGCATTCCCGGACACGGACGCGCCGCCGACTGGCTGGCCCGTATCACCGACCCGGCACAAACCGTGGAACGCATTGAAGGGTAGATTCGGAAGCATGAATGCGCGACTGAAGATCCTGCAGGAAACCATCACGCTCGCAGTGTTCGGGCCCTTCGCGCTGCTCTGCATGGATCAGCCGCTCAAGCTCGATTACCTCTGGGCGGCCTTCTTTATCATGGGTATCATGGGCGCGGTGTATTTCATCTTCAGGGCCTGACCGCCAGAGGCCACCCAGACCCGTCCATGCAGCCAGTCAAATACCGCTATATCGTCGTCGAGGGTCCCATCGGCGTGGGCAAGACCAGCCTGGCGAAACGGCTGGCTGAGCGCATGGAGGCCGAGACGCTGCTGGAGCGCCCTGAACAGAACCCCTTTCTTGCGCGCTTTTACCAGGACATGCCGCGCTGGGCCCTGCCCACGCAGCTGTTCTTCCTGTTCCAGCGCATGAACCAGTTGCGCGAACTCGCCCAACTGTCGCTTTTCTCCGGGATCACCGTGGCCGATTTCCTCCTGGAAAAGGACCCTCTGTTCGCCCGTCTCACCCTGGAAAGCGAGGAATTGGCGCTGTACCAGCAGATTTACGGCACCCTCAAGCTGCAGGTTCCGCAACCGGATGTGGTGATTTACCTGCATGCGGAGCCCGGAGTGCTGGCCGAGCGCGTTCGCCGCCGGGCGGCGGATTTCGAGCGCGGCATGTCAACGGAATATCTGGCGGTGCTGGCCGAACAATACGGACGCTTCTTCTACCATTACAATGCCAGCCCCGTGCTCATTGTGAACTCGGAGCGGCTGAACTTCGTGGACGAGGACCGTGATCTGGACCTGCTGATCGAGCGACTGATGGGCATGCGCGGCGGGCGTGAGTTCTTCAACTTTGGTGACTAGGTAGGATCCGTCCCGGACGGATTTCATAAAGGGATACTCCGTGGCTTACAACCAGGATCTCCGGATGGTGCGGCTGACCATCAACAACCTGCACAAGATGCGCAGCGACGGCGCGCGCATCGCCATGCTCACCTGCTACGACGCCAGCTTCGCGGCACTGCTCGATTCGGTGGGCGTGGACATCCTGCTCATCGGCGATTCGCTGGGCATGGTGCTGCAGGGGCACGACTCCACCCTGCCGGTAACACTGGAACAGATCGCCTATCACACCGGCTGCGTGGTGCGCGGCTCGACGCGCGCATTCATCATGGCCGACATGCCCTTTGGCAGCTACCAGGAATCGCCCGCCCAGGCCTTTCGCAATGCCGTGGTGCTGATGGCGGCGGGCGCCCAGATGGTGAAACTGGAAGGCGGGGTAGAATTCGCCGAAACGGTGCGCTTTCTGGTGGCACGTGGAATACCGGTGTGCGCCCATGTCGGTCTCACACCGCAGTCTGTGCACCAGTTGGGCGGCTACCGCGTGCAGGGAAAAGGAGCGGAGGGTGAAGCCAGGCTGCTGGCCGATGCGCATGCCCTGCAGGACGCCGGAGCGCAGATGCTGCTGATGGAGGCCATTCCGGCGCAATTGGCGACACGGGTTACCGCGGAGTTGCGCGTGCCCACCATCGGCATAGGAGCCGGTGCGGGCTGCACCGGGCAGGTTTTGGTGCTGCATGACATGCTGAATGTGTTTCCTGGTAAAAAGGCGCGCTTCGTACGCAATTTCATGGATGGCGCCCCCAGTATTGGCGATGCGGTAAAACGTTACGTTGAAGCAGTACGCGACGGCAGCTTTCCCGGGCCCGAACACGGATTCTGAGGGAGTTATGAACAATATCAAGGTATTGAGAAGGCCCGGCGACAAGCGCATGGATGTCGTTTCCCGCATCCGGGACCTGCGCATCCGTCTGGCCGGTGAAGAGGCCGTGGCCTTCGTGCCCACCATGGGCAATCTGCATGAAGGCCATATCGAGCTGATGCGCGAGGCACGCGACTACGGCTCCTGCGTGGTCGCCAGCATTTTCGTCAACCGCCTGCAATTCGCGCCGCGCGAGGACTTCGACAAATATCCCCGCACTTTCCAGGCCGATTGCGAAAAGATGCGCGCCGCGGGAGTGGATGTGGTGTTTGCTCCCACCGAACAGGAGCTCTATCCGGAGCCGCAGGGCTTTACCGTGGAACCCTCGGATCTGGCCAAAATGCTGGAAGGCGAATTCCGCCCGCATTTTTTCCGCGGTGTGGCGACGGTAGTGATGAAGCTGCTCAACATCGTGCAGCCGCACGCCACGCTGTTCGGCAAGAAGGACTATCAGCAACTGATGGTGGTGCGCAACATGGCCAAGCAGTTCGCCATGCCCATCGAAATCATCGGCGGCGAAACCGTGCGTGCCGATGACGGGCTGGCGCTGTCCTCCCGCAACGGCTACCTGTCCGAGGCGGAGCGCGCCGAAGCGCCGCGACTTTATCAAGTCCTGCAGGAACTGGCCGCGCAGATCGTCTCGGGACGGCGCAATTTCACCGCACTGGAAGCCGAAGCAATGCAAAAACTGATTCAGCACCAATGGAAACCGGACTATATTGCGGTGCGCAATCAGGATGACCTGCAATTCCCCGCCCGGGACGACCGTCAGCTGGTCATTCTTGCCGCGGCAAAGCTCGGAACAACCCGTCTCATAGACAATCTTGAGGTTGCGCGTAGCGGCCTTGCCTAAGGCAACCCGGCGAAAATAAAAAAGCGGCTCTCTGGCCGCTTTTTTATTGCCTTGTCCGGCACTAGGAAGGGTATTGCTC
>CAXNIK010000101.1:0-10511 GCA_964202115.1 Burkholderiales bacterium | reverse complement strand
CACGAACATCTGCGCCTTGAGCGTGGCGGTATTGACCAGCTCCACCAGCGGCTGGCCGAGGTTGACGCTTTCGGAGGCCTTGACCCGCAGGCGCGCGACCTTCCCGGAAAACGGCGCGCTGACCTTGCAATAAGCCAATTGCGATTCGCGCACATCGACCTGGCTCTTGGCCTTATCCGCGGTTGCCGCTGCGACGGTGACTTCCAGCTCGCCGGCGGCCCCCAGGGCCTGCAGCTTGAGCTTGGTGAGGTGGGTCTCACGCAGGCCCCGATATTCGGCCTGGGCCGCCTGCAGTTGCGCCTGTTGCTCCGAGCAGTCGAATTCCAGCAGCGGCGCGTCCTTGGCCACGGATTCCCCCAGGCCGACATGCACGCGCAAGATGCGCCCGCCCATCTGGCCGGACAGCGTGGTTTCCTCGCTGGCAACGATGAGCACCGACACCTCCTCATCCATCACCGGCACGGTGTACAGCGGGGGACGCTGCGCATTCACCCCGGAAGGAAAAGCCGGGGAAATTGACGAGGACGGTATGCTCGCCGGTGCCGGCTGGGCTGCGGTCGCAGCCGAACGCTGTGGCGGCTTGATGCCCGATGGACTGGGCTGGGCCGGGGCCTGGGTGGCGAATGCAAGGATAGCCACTGATAATAATATCTTTATGTATCCATTCCAATACATGGGCTCGCCTTTAAATTGATCATTATTGCTTGCAAGCGACCTCATGGAATCACCTCGCCGGCGTCATCGGATTGCTGGGGAAGGCGCGACAGCGACATCCGCGGGGTGGACAGCTGCGAATCCATCTGCAATCTGAGCGATCCGCCATCCAGCGATAATAACAGCTTGCCACTGTCCTCCGGCTGGATCGCAGACATCTTCAACACCGCCGGCAGGCGGGTCCCCTGGCGCGCGACGCGGCCACCCGCGGCCCAGATCAGGATACGGTAGGCGGCGCCTTCGCCCAGCACGCGCAGTTGCTCATCGTCCACCGGATCGCTCAAGGTGGTCTTGAATTCGGCGGCATAACGTTCGACGCCGGTGGGGCCGTCCAGTATCCGTATGTCCAGGCGCGCCGTCTGGCTGCCGCTGCGCGGCGGCTGCAGCGTGGCGCGCAGGACAATGCGGTAGTCTGCCTCCGCAGGATCGACCATGCGCATCTTGGACAGGTCAAACACCCGGTTCATGCCCTCGGCCAGCAGCCCCCCCTTGGGCGGGCTCGACACCGGCCACGGGACCCATGGCCATGGTGATGACCGGCGCCGGAGGCGGCTCGGAGAATACTTCCTTCTGGAATCCGGAGAGGCGCGTGTCGACGACGCGGGTCAACTCACCCACGCTTTGCTGCTCCTCTTTGGGGTCTGTCACCGCGTCATAACCTACAGACTGGTAGATCTGCGCGACGCTGGCCTGAAGGTTGGCATGGGACAGGTCGCGGTTGATGGTGCTGACCATGGAACGTGCCTTGGCGCGGATCAGCTCCAGTTCGGAATCGATGCCCACCTGGGCACTGGAGATCAGCAGCTTCACGATCTGATCATCGTCACGCGCGGCCTCTTCCCAGACACCGAACTCATGGGAGATCAGGCTGTAGCGCACCGTGGCGATGCGCGTCTGGGTCATGATGGCCATGGCCATGGCCATGCGCCGCGCCTGGTCGACCTCGCGTTGCGCTTCGGCGGAACGCTTCACCGCCGGAATGGAGAAGACCTTCACCAGGTTGTAGGCAATGCTCAGGCCTGCGGTGTTCCAGGTGCTGCCGCCATTGGTGCTGTAGTACCAGGTGCCATTCGCCTCATTGCTGCCGACGATGGCAATGCCCTTGAGCTCCGCGCCACTGTCCGGGTCGGTGATGCCGCCGGTGAAGATGGCGTCGCTCACCAGGGTGCCCTGTCCCGCCAAGCTGGGGACACGGGCATTCTGCGTCGCGGTCAAGGTACGGGTTAGACCCGAGTCCAGAACGGGTGCATCGTTGACCGGCGTGACATTGACGGTCGCGTTGACCGCGTTGGACGCATTGACTTCGGCGTCGTAGACGGTGAAGCTGACGCTGCGCGGCGCTGTCACCGGCGCGTCACTGGTGGTGGAATAAGCCACCGCGGCCAGCGCAGCCTGCCATTGGACCAGCGTCGCTGTTCCGCCGGAAGAGGTGAGGGTCAGGGTGCCACTGCCGTTGTCGACACCGATGATATTCCCCATCGTTTCGGGGTTGGCGGCAAGACTGAGTGTGTCGCCCGCCACATAGCTGCCCCCGAGCGCAACCGTGGCCGAGGCCAGCGTGGCACTGTTCGGATCGCTCACGCTGATGAGCGGGTTGATGGCGATCGCCGCGGCATTTTCCGTATAGCCGGTGACCGTGCCCGTGCCGCCCAGGACTGGGGCCACCGCAGCGCTCACGTTGATGGCGTAGGTGTCGCTGTCCTGCACCACCGTGCCGTTGACCGAGGTATGGCCGTCGCGCGTGACGATCTGCAGGCTGCCGGACCCGGCGGATGTGCCGGTGAAAGACAGACCGTTCAAGGCGTTATTGACATCCGCAAGTGAACCCGAGAAGGTCACGGTGGCATCGGCCGTGCCATCGCCCGCGCTGAAGCTCAGACCACTCACCCCGCCCAGGCTGACGGTGCCATTGGTAGCGTTCAACGTCACCGTGTAGGTCGGCGACAGTGCCGAATCCACATCGCTGATGCTGATCAGGTTGCCATTGGTCGAATTGAACACCTTCGGAATACCAACCACGGCCGACTGGCTGCCAAGGATGGCATTCTCCGGCGCGGCATCAATGACGAGATTTTTCTGCCCCCCCAGGGAATCGCCCGCTGCCAGGCCTGGCAGTGTCAGGCTGGCGTTATTGCTGGAGGCGTCCCGTATGGTGGCGCCATTCAGGGTCAGCGCCCCGGTGGACAGGTAGTTCAGGTCAGCCGAGCTGTCCTGCGCCTGCACCGTGTAGGCAAAGATCAGCGTGTCACTGCCGCTGCCGCTGACATAGGTGGCATTGCGGTCGGTGGCACCCGTCTCCAGCTGCAGCGTAGGCGTGCCGCCGGCAACCGTCACCACTTCACTGAACTTGACGCGCACATAGATGGTGTCGCCCGCGACCCAGGTGCCATTCAGGTTCGATGCCGACACCTGCGTGACCAACGGGGCGGTGGTGTCTGTGCCGGTGGTGAAGTTGAGGGCATAGTTGTTGACAGCGCCCTGGTTCAGTTCGGTGACGCCGGCATAGTGGTTGCCCACGGCATCCTGCAGGGCCTGTGCTTCGATCTGCACGTTGTAGGCGACACCCGGGGCGAGCTGCACGCTCGGATTGAGGGTGACGGTGTTGCCGCTGATGGTCACCTGCGAGGAATCCGTAACACTGACCCGGGCCAGCACAGTGCCGGTGGCGCTTTCCCGTAGGGTGATGAAGCCGGCGTCGGCGTAGATGGGTTCGCTGAAATTCAGGACGATGTTGCTGCCAATATCCACATTCGTCTGGTTATCCAGCGCCACGCTGCTGTTCGAGGTGTTGGTCACCGTCGCCGAAGTGAGCGTCGGGAAGACGCTGTCGCTGAGCGAATTGGAGCCCGTGGTGAAATTCCACTTGTAGCTGGGGCCGGGATCGGTGTCGTTGACGCCGGCCGGATCAGCACCGGTCAGGATGGGATTGCTGGTGGTGGCATCCAGCGCAAGCGCAACAAAGGCATTGCCCGCCATGTCCTTGAAAGCACCTGGCTGGATCTCGATGTAGTACGCGGTATTGGCTGCGAGGTCGCTGACCGGATTAAGAGTGGCGCGGTTGCCGGAGAAACGGACCTGGTCGGTGTCAGTGACCGCTATGGTCTGGACAATGGCGCCGGTGGTGGCATTGCGGATGAGAATGTTGCCGCTACCCGCCTGGATGTTTTCGCTGAAGGTGAGGAACAGGTTGGCATTGGGGGCAACGCCGCTGGCGCCGTCAACCGGGCTGATCCCGGTGCCCAGATGCAGCGTGGGCCGGGTGGTGTCGGCCTGTCCGAGCACCGTGACGGTGATGTCCTGGGTATCCGCACCACCCTTGGCCTGCGTGGCCCCGGTATCGGCATAGTCGAGCACCCGGACTTTGACTTCGTAGCGCCCGTCACCGTCGGCATCGGCCGGCGCGGCGGCACTCTGGCCACTGGCAAAACTGAGCTGCCCGGTGGTGGCGTTGATGGTGAACTTGCCGGCATCGGCCCCCCGGCGATTTCCCAGCGCAGGGTATCGCCCGGATCCATGTCCTGAGCCGTCAGCTGGGTGACGAGGGTTTCTGCCTCTGCGATGACATAGCTCGCCGTGTCGCCGCCTCCGCCACTGGTGATTATGGGCGGGGAATCGGATGCCGACACGACGGGCGAGAAAGCGCCCAGCTGGTCCCAGGTCAAGCTCGACTTGTTTCCGCCGACGATGCCACCGATGTCGCCGTTGATCGAGTTCGTGTTGGTCATCGTCATCAGCACGAACCGCAGCGGCGTCCCCGAGTCGATGGTGATACCACCGGTCGGGTTGCCTGGAACATTGGGACGAGCGAGTGCCTGCTTGATCGAATCGAAGCTGATCGTGAAAGAAGCGAACTGGTCGGCCCTGCCGCCGCCGTCGATGTCGGTGTTGGCGTTCCAGTTCGGATCGGTAGTGGCCGACACCGCAGTGAACTGGTACGTCGCCGCAGTTGCGGCGATGGTGCTGTAGGGCGTAATGGAGGTCGTGCTGGGGGATATATTCGCTCCATCGCCCGGGTCATACATCGTGATGAAGATCCCCTGCGGGGTGTCGTTCACGCCCACGAAGAGGTCAACATCGCCGTCGAGGTTGACGTCGAAACCGAGCAGGCCGATAGCCCCGAAGCCACCCGCGCTGTTCGCCGAGGCAACGCGCATGCGAAACGAGATCAGATCGTTCACTTCGCTGGCCGAACCCATGTCGTTGTAGGACATGTACAGCAGCGGGTGGATGGTGTCGCCAACCAAGTCAGTGCTTGCCGCGCTTGCCTGCATATCGCCACCCGGATCCATCTTGGTGCCGTACATCACAGGCGTCCAGCCGCTGCTGCCGGCCAGGTCCTGGGTAATCAGCCGCGATTCGTAGTTCGAAAGCAGGTCGGTTTGGCCGAATACCGAGGTCTCAACTTGGCCCCAGGTGAATTCCATCGCCCAGTTGGCATCCTGACTGCCGCCAGTGAAGTCATCGGAGGCACCGATGTCGGCACCCGTGAGCTGACCGAGTTCCATGGCGAAGCGCTGGCCGGATTCCCCTGCAGCTGCCTCGCAGCCGTAGATCAGAAGGTCGGCGCCTGGCGCCAGGCTTGCCCGCCAGGATTGAAGTTGATCCCGGTACTGGTCAAGATTGCCAAGATTGACATCGCTCCCACCGAGCCATAGCTGCCCTGGGGCGCCGTGGGAAACGATGTGGACCGCTTCGATGTCCTCGCGACCGGCGAGCACCTCGGAAATCTGCTGGACGCCATCGCGCGAGGGGTCAAGCATGACCACTTCGACGTTGTCGCGTGCAGCCTGAGCCAGCTGTTCAGCGCCCCATAGCGTGCTATCGATGAAAACAATCTCGTGGGCGGCGTACGGGCGCGCTTCGACGGTAAGCTCAAGAGCCCGGTCGGAATCGGCAATGCGCTCCATTCCATCCTGAGCAATACCTTTATTCTCATCCGCCAACTTCTCCGAAACTGCCACATCTGTCGGTTGCCCAACTACCTGGCCTGTACTTACCCCAAAGGCTGCCGGGACCGGAACATCCGCCGTGGAAGCCACCCGCGAACCTGATTCATTGTCAGTCTGAACCAGCTTCGCCCCAATATCGAAAGCCAGCGCGCCATCGAAAAGTACACGGGGCTCCAGCGCCAAAAGGCGCGTACGCCGACGCTTACTCGTCACTCGCTTCCGTGAAGGCGTCGGTTTTTCGACGCCACCTGGGTTCTGAGGGGGCTTTTTGTCTGACATGGCGAGATCTGCACCTGTAGTAAATCGATAACCCTATGATTTTAAATAATAATTAAAACCGTCGGGAAAGATGACAGTGTCAATCAAGCAATTGACGCGCCACGTTCGATTACGTATTAGTTCGTATGTGGGACTGTAAGCCCCACACTACAACACTAAGTCCAGCTTTTTATTAAGAAATAGCTACAAGAAAGCCGGAAAATATCAGAAACCGCTCTCACGGATAAGGATGGAAATAAAGCGGGAGAAAAAGTTCTCCGCGATGAAGCGAAGGTCAGTATCCACCCGGGCCGTGCCCCGAAGGACAAAACCGGGTTCATGCCCACCATCGCTGGTTACTGGCCGAACAAGAACCCGAAAAGTCGCATCATAGGCAATCAAGCCTTCCTTCGGATCCTTGACTGCGGCCAATCCCCCGCCAAAGGTCGATGCCAGCAAAGGCCGGTTGATCTGGCGGCTCGGGGTCTTGTCGACGGACACCACAATGCCCCGGATGACCGGGACTTTGGGCACGGAGGGGAAAAATTTGACGCTTTGCCCGGCTTCTATGGCTTCGATCTGGCTCTCCCTCACATACATTTCGATGAGCCGGGAAGAGTCCGACACCACTCTCATCAAGAGCTGGCGGCTGTTGACCCATCGGCCTTCCACCAGATCGGGGGCAACATCCTGCACCACCCCGGAATAGGCAGCACGCAACTCCAGTCGCTGCGCTTCTTCCCGGACCGCTTGCTGTTCTGCAAGTGCCTGCGCCAGCCGTTCCTGGAGCACCGATTGCTGTTCCTGCTGCCGCACGCTCGCCGGCGCTCGCTGCAGTTCGGCGCGGACTGACGTAATCGACACTTCTGCCTGGCGCCACCGCGCCTCCATTTCCGGCACTTCCAGCACTGCCAGCAAATCTCCGGCTTGCACCCGCTGCCCGGGCTTCACGGCAAGGGTATTCACCTGGGAAGGGAAAGGGGCAAACACCGCCTGCTCGTTTTCAGCCCTCAGGACTGCCGGCGCCATAACCTGACTCGAGATCGGCAGCAACCAGACCAGCAGCAACAAGACTGCCGCCAGAGCCAGAGTGGGTTGCAAGGCGATTCTGACCTGGGCGCGACGCTGCCACAGGTAGGCGATCTCCCGGGCCACCGGGTTGACGATGAACCACAGCAGTTCGACCAGCAGCAAGAAGATGCCCAGCAACTTCATGAACAGGTGGTAGACCATGAGCGCAATGCCCAGGAAGACAACCAGTCGATATATCCAGGTAACCAGGGCAAATACGATCAACAAGGACCGATTGCGGCGGCTGAGCGTCGGCTCCGGCACCGGCTCATCCAGGCGGAAAAAAGTGGTGCGCAAAAACCACTTGGCGCAAGCCGTGCTGCGTTCATGCAAATTCGGAAAATCCAGCGCGTCGGACAACAGGAAATATCCGTCGAAGCGCATGAACGGACTGGCGTTGATCGCCAGGGTCATGACCCAGGTGGTTGTCGCCAGAATGAACAGCACGCTCTTTAGCGCGCCGTCAGGCGTGATGCTCCAGAACAGTGTGGCGAAAACCGCTATCACCAGTTCCGCCATCATCCCCGCTGAAGCAATCTCCAGTTGCTTGCGGCGATTGGAGAGCTTCCAGGTTTCGGCCGTATCGGTGTACAGGAAAGGCCACATCACCAGGAAGGACACACCCATGGCGGGAATCCGGACTCCATGGCGCTTGGCCGTATAGGCATGGCCCAGTTCATGGATGACCTTGGCGAAGGTTCCCGCAAGCGCGTAGTAAAACACCCCTTGCAGGCTGAAGAATTGGACGAATGACTCGCGGAACGAATGCCACTCGCGCATCACCAGGAACAGATCTACGAGGAATGCCGCAAAGACCGTCAGCGCAAATCCTCTGGTGAAGAAAATCTCCACCCAGGGCAGCGTGCGCTGGAGAAAAGCGTCCGGACGCACCAGCGGCACGCGGAAAAACAGGTAGTGGTGGAGCAACGTTTCGTACCAGGGCTTTGACTTCATCCGCACGCGGCTGCGCAGTTCCTTGCGCACCTCGACCGATTGCGGCGCCAGAAGCTGATTGCCCAGCATGAACTTGATGAGATCCTGGACTTCCTCGATCACCGGACTGAGCGGGGTTTCCTGCTCGACTGTGGCGATCAACGATTCAGCATCGCCGTGCTGCGACCAGCGCGCCAGCAGTTCGAATTCCAGCCAGCCGATTTCGAAAAACTGGTTTCGTACCGGATCCAGAATGCGCCAGCTGGGCGACCCGTCGCGGTGGCGAGGGCCGGGCATGAGCCTCAGATCCTCCCGTATCGGGGGCAACTGTACCGGCGGAGGGGGAGAATTGAGCTGGGGGGCGGGTTGCATCAACGCACCTGATTGGGTGGACCTGGGCCGCGGACGGTCAGGCCGCTTCTTTCAGTTTCTTTTCCAGCAGGGTGTGAAATTCCTGCATCCGCGGCGCACCCAGGTACTGCTTGACGATGCGGCCCTGCTTGTCGATGAGAAAACTGGTGGGCGTAAGTCGGATGTCACCGAAACTTCTGGCTATCTCACCCTTGATGTCGAGTGCCACCTTGAACGGCAGTGCATTCTTCTGGACATAGTTAAGCACGTGATTGGGCGGATCGTAATCCATGGCAACTGCAATGGTTTCAAAGCCCTGCTGCCGGTACTTGTTGTAGGTTTCCACCATCCTGGGCATTTCTTCCACACAGGTAACGCAGGAAGTGGCCCAGAACTCAACCAGCACTACTTTGCCGCGCAGATCATTCGTTGAGATACTCTCACCGGTCAGTGTCTTGAATTGCACCTGGGGCGCCGCAGGCGCGTCAAAAAAAGCAAGATAGGCAGCGGTGAATATCGCGGCCGCAACTGCAAGAAAGCCTGCCAAGCGTAGAGTCATGATTCAGAGGGAAAACGCCTTTTGCGAGGAGGTGCATTTTGAGACTTTTTCTCACCCCTGTCATCTTTGTGCTGGCCATGCTTGCGACATACGGCGCCCAAGCAGCCGGATTGTCGGATATCAGCAATCAGGATGCTGTTGCAGGCCTAAAGGAAGCACTCAGCAAGGGCTCACAGGCGGCCATCCAGCAACTTGGCGCGGAAAACGGCTTTTTTGGCAACGACAAGCTGCGCATCCCGTTGCCAGAGTCAATGCAGAAAGCCGAAGGTATGATGCGCCGCTTTGGCATGGGCAATCAGGCCGACGAGCTGATTCTGCGCATGAATCGTGCCGCCGAAGCAGCCATGCCCGAAGCGCGCGCGCTGCTGGTGGATGCAATCCGCCAGATGTCCATTCAGGATGCCAAGGGCATACTCACTGGCGGGGAGGACGCTGCGACGCAGTACTTCCGCCGCACGACATCCACCCCGCTGGCGCAGAAATTTCTACCCATCGTCAAAAAAGCGACTGCAAAAGTAAAGCTTGCCGAGCGCTATAACACGTTCGCTGAAACCGGCTCGCGCTTCGGCCTGGTCAAGGAACAAGATGCCAATCTGGAAAACTATGTCACGCGCAAGACACTGGACGGCTTGTACCTGGCCATCGCCGAGCAGGAAAAAAAGATCAGGGCGGATCCGGCCGGCACCGCCTCTTCCATCATCAGGAAAGTATTTGGTTCCCTGGTGAAATGAGTCCCGTAGAGTCCTGAAAATGTGTAAGCGCGATCAACACGACCGCGCTTACAGGCGAAAAATTTCCGTCACCGCACGGTTCCTGGAGCTGTCCTGCAATGTTCTCCAGATCAGGGCCGCAACTTTGGTCAGGCCAGAGCGCGACAACAATCCCTGCGGCGAGTAGTCGCTCGCCTCCGTGCAGGCAGTGCGCAAGTCGGCCACCGGAATTTGCGTCTCAATCGCCTGGCGGATGATGCGGTCGTTGAAAATCGCCAGGGCGGTGGAGGCGGCACGCTGCTGAACCGGATTCAGCAGGTGCGGCGGGAACATGGTGCAGACCGCCACCGGCAACCGCGCGCGCAAGGCCGTCTGTATCAGGCTGTGCATCACCGTTTCGAACTGATCTGCGGCAAAGGACAGGCGTGCCAGCGCATCTTCGTAGGACTCGGGACGCCCGTCCAGCAACCCGCTGGCGGCGATGGCACGATTGCCTTCCACGCTGATGACGATGTGGCTGGCATCGCTGGGAAACTGCGCAAGGGGGGAACGATTGATCACATCATCCGCTCTGATCAAGGTCAGACGCCATTCATTCTTTAAATCTGGTAATAATCGGCTTTCGAGCTGCCCCGGCCCGCGGTCGCGAATATACGGCATGTTCCCCAACGCATCGCCCAGCAGAACGATGTGGGAGATCACGCCAGCCTCAGCGCTCATTGCCTGGCACCGCTTGCTGACTTGCACGGCATCACGCGTCCCCTGGCAGGCAGGCTGCATGCCCATGCGCCGCCCGCAGACGTCATCTTAAAGCCCCTTGTAACTATTCAGGTCAATATTGCGGTTGTAAACAGAACGGTAAAGGCTGATACTTCATGGCATGCCTGAATTGCCTGACCTGTCCAGACTGAGCGATGTCGAGAAAGACACGCTGATTCTGGCGCAGTTTGAGCAGATGAGGCAGAT
>CAXNIK010000100.1:0-10556 GCA_964202115.1 Burkholderiales bacterium | reverse complement strand
GTCAATCCTTTTCACCGCGTATCGGGAATTCAAGCCACCTTTTTCTCCGTGCGCAATTGTATCGCCGGTCATTGCAATCACTTTCGATATATTCCAAGCTCTTAGATTGTCTGTACAATAGTATTGTGATCAGTGCCTCTGAGCCGTTTCAGGCGCCAAGCTGCCTGGCCAGATCCAGAAAGTCCGTGGCGATGTAATCGAAGTCGCCCTGCTTCACCGCTTCGCGCAGGCCCCGGTTCTCCGTCCCCAGCTCCAGCGGTCGATCGACGTAGGCGGTCGCGAGGCCTGCCGCGTGCGCGCCGCGCAGGTCGCTGGGATGCGCCGCCACCAGCATCACCTGCTCGCGCGGCAGGTCCAGCATGCGCGCCGCGCCCTGGTACACCTCGGGATCGGGCTTGTAGTGGTTGAACAGTTCCGCCGACATGACCATGTCCCAGGGGAGCCCTGAGTTCTTCGCCATGTTCACCAGCAGTGACACGTTGCCGTTGGACAGCGTGGAAATGGTGAAGCGTGATTTCAGGCGATTCAGGCCCGCCACCGTGTCGGGCCAGGGCATGAGGCGGTGCCAGGCGCGGTTGAGATGGTCCAGTTCCGCTTCGCTCAAGCCCTTGATGCCGAACTGCGGCAGCAGGCCGTCGAGGATCTCCCGGTGCAGCACATCGATGTTGGTCCAGCCCAGCGCGCCCTTGCGCACGCGATCCATGGCCGGCTTGTAGCCGGCGCGCCAGGCATCGGCAAAGGCCGGCCAGTCCGCCTTGATGCCCCTGGTGGCGGTGAGCAACTCGCCTTCGCGTATCAGCGAAGAGCGCCAGTCCACCACCGTGCCGAACACATCGAATACCAGGGCGCGCACTGCTTGCATGGTCGTCTCCTCCGAAGCCATTTTGCGAGTGCGGGGAGTGTATCAGCGGCTGATGTAGCGAAGCACAGCCCAAAAAAAACCCGCCGAAGCGGGCTTGAACTACTACCGGAGAAAATCTGCTACTGAAATTAAAGATACAGCGGACTAGCTGTCATTCGTCTGACAGGATGGATATGCGTATGGCGGCCGGTGCGTGAGAAGGGCGCCTGCCGCCGCCGAATACAATGCGCGATGCCTCGCAAGACATTGCCAGCCGCCAAGCCATGATCAACGCCCGAACCCGTCGCCCGCTGGTGCTCAGCGCCGTCGTCATGTCCATGTTCGTGGGCGCGATCGAGGCCACCATCATCGCCACCTCCATGCCCACCATCGTGGCGAAACTGGGCGACATGGCGCTGTACAGCTGGGTGTTCTCGGCCTACCTGCTGATGCAGGCGGTGACCGTGCCGGTGTACGGCAAGCTCTCCGATCTGTTCGGGCGCAAGCGCGTGTTCATCTTCGGCCTGGCGATGTTCTGCGCCGGCTCGGTGCTGTGCGGTTTTGCCTGGTCGATGCAATCGCTGGTGGCCTTTCGCCTGGTGCAGGGCATGGGCGCGGGCGCGGTGGTGCCGCTGGCGATGACGCTGATCGGCGACATGTACACGCTGGAACAGCGCGGACGCATGCAGGGCTATCTGGCCAGCGTGTGGGGCGTGTCCGCCATCGTCGGTCCGATGTCGGGCGCGCTCATCGTGCAATACCTGGACTGGCCCTGGGTGTTCTGGCTCAACGTGCCCTTTGTCGTGGCGGCCATGGTCATCCTGCTCATCTGTCTGCACGAGGACGTGGAGCGCAAGGGCGTGCACGTCGATTACGCCGGGGCAGGGCTGCTGCTGGCGGGCCTTTCCGCGCTGATGTTGCTCGCCACCCATGCCGGGGACCTGGACGCGCCCATGCTGCTTCTGCTTGCCGTCGTGGCCATCGTCGCCGCGGTGCTGTTCGTGCTGCAGGAGCGCCGCGCGCGCGATCCTGTGGTCAATTTCACGCTGCTGCGAACACCGCTCATGGTCGTGGCCAACCTCACCACGCTGATCTCGGGCATTGTCATCAGCGGCGTGATCACCTTTCTGCCCACCTTCGGCCAGGGCGTGCTCGGTGCCTCGGCGGTAAGCGCCGGGTTCGCGCTCTCGGCCATGTCCATCGGCTGGCCCATCGCCACCGTCATCGCCGGGCGGCTGCTGGTGCGCGTGGGTGCGCGAAAGCTGGCGCGCTGCGGCGGCGCGGCCATCTTCAGCGGCAGCCTGGTGATCGCGCTGTCGGTGAGCAACGGCGCCGGCGTGGGCATCATCACCCTGGGTGCCATCCTGCTGGGCTCGGGCATGGGCACCATCAGCATCGTGTTCCTCACCACCATTCAGGCCAGCGTGGACTGGTCCCAGCGCGGCGCGGCCACGGCCTCCAACATGCTCATGCGCATGCTGGGCAATGCCCTGGGCTCGGCCCTCTTCGGCGGGCTGCTCAACTACCTGCTGCTGCGCCAGTTGCAGACCGGAGGCTGGGCCGGCCGATTGTCGGTGGATGATACCCAGCAGTTGTTGGGCGGCGGCGCCATGACCGATACGGCAGCGGAAGCCGTGCTGCGCGGCGGGCTGGCCTACAGCCTGAGCTGGGTATTCTGGGGCGTGTTTGCCGCAGCGGCCATCACCCTGGCCATGAGCTGGAGGGTGAGGGATCTGCCTGCGGATGGGGGTGGCTCAAAGCGGGGATAATGTGCCTATGAATGCACCTGACCTCTTGCCTGCCCAGCCCACCATTGCCACTGACCTGGCCGATCCCGATTTCGGCGCGTCCGCCTTTGCCTCATCCTTCGTCGAGTCGCTGCCCGGCGATCCGGTAAGCGACAACGTGCCGCGCCAGGTGCGCCATGCCTGTTACACGCGCGTGCAACCCACGACCGTGGCTGATCCGAAGCTGCTGGCCTGGTCCGATGCCACCGCCGCGCTGCTGGGTCTGGCAAGACCGCCGGCGAAGAGCGCCACGGCCGAAGTGCTCGGAGGCAGCCGCGTGCTGCCCGGCATGAAACCTTATGCCGCGCGTTACGGCGGTCATCAGTTCGGCAACTGGGCCGGGCAGCTGGGCGACGGCCGTGCCATGACGCTCACGGAAATCATGTCGCTGGGCAGGCGCTACGACCTGCAACTGAAGGGCGCAGGCCTCACGCCCTACTCGCGCACCGCCGACGGCCGCGCGGTGCTGCGCTCCTCAGTGCGCGAATTCATGTGCAGCGAGGCCATGCATCACCTGGGCGTGCCCACCACGCGCGCGTTGAGCCTGGTGGGCACGGGCGAGCCCGTGGTGCGCGACATGTTCTACGACGGCCATCCCGAGGAGGAGCCCGGCGCCATCGTCTGCCGTGTGGCGCCGAGCTTCGTGCGTTTCGGCAACTTCGAGATCCTCGCTGCGAACAAGGAGCTGGATGAGCTCAAACTCCTTGCGGACTACGTCATTCGCACGCACTTCCCCGAGCTTGGCCAGCCTTCGAAGGAAACCGCGAAGGAAACATACGGCCGCTGGTTCGAGGAAATCTGCCGCCGCACCGCGCTCATGATCAGCGAATGGATGCGCGTGGGCTTCGTGCACGGCGTGATGAACACCGACAACATGTCCATCCTCGGCCTCACCATCGACTACGGCCCCTACGGCTGGCTGGAGGGCTACGAGCTGCAATGGACGCCCAACACCACCGACCTGCCCGGCCGGCGCTACTGCTACGGCAACCAGCCCGGTATTGCGCAGTGGAACCTGGTGCGGCTGGCGAATGCACTGCATCCGCTCATCGGCGATTCCAAGCCGCTGGAGCGGGGCATCAGCGCCTATGCCGACACCTTCGAGCAGGCCTCGGCAAAGATGCTCTGCGACAAGCTGGGCATGGCCACGCTGGATCGCGAGGGGGACGAGCAGTTGGTAACTGAGATGTTCGAGCTGTTGCAGGCGGTGGAGACGGATATGACGATCTTCTATCGCGGCCTGGCCAATCTGCCCGAGAGCGACAAGGTTGATGATGCCGCGCTGCTCACTCCGCTGCGCGCAGCCTTCTACGACGAACAGGTGCTGCAAGGCGAGCACGGCACGAAACTCGCAGTCTGGCTGCGGCGCTACGTAGCACGCGCGGAGCAGGAAGACATGCCGCATGCGCAACGCGTGGCAGCCATGAAGCGCGTCAATCCAAAATATGTGCTGCGAAACTACCTTGCGCAGCAGGCCATCGATGCCCTGGCGCTGGGAGATGCCTCAGTGTTGGAACGCCTCATGCGTGTGCTGGAGCGGCCGTATGACGAGCAGCCAGAGCATGAAGAGCTTGCTGCGCGCAGGCCGGAGTGGGCAAGGCACAAGGCGGGGTGTTCGGCGCTGTCGTGTAGTTCCTGAACCCATGAATTCCCTCCCCTGCGAAGCCGGGGAGGGCCAGGGAGAGGGCGCTCAGGCCATGCATTTACCAGAAGCACCAGGCTTCAGCATTGATGGTCCTTGCAGGAGGATCGAACCATGAACGAAATGCCCCCATCACCGAAAAAGTGAGGCTACTCGATCAAATTGACCTATATACCTGTATATGGGGATCTGCACCCCTATTTGGGTGCATATACGGGTCTATGGTTTTAGGATGGATCGAGTTCGCATCTTTTGATAGTTAGACGCCAAGGCAGGCTGAGACTATACTTTTGACGGTGTGGAGAAATGATATGACCAATGCCAATCACGTTACTCATCGTCATCCCGGTATCCTCGGCGGGACGCACGTGTTCGTGGGGACTCGCGTTCCGGTTCGATCCCTGTTCGACTACATAGAAGGCGGGGAGACACTTGACGAATTTTTGCATCAATTCCCGTCTGTTAAGCGCGAACAGGCGATAGCCGCCTTGGAGTTGGCCTGCGATTCTCTTGTGGCGGATGCGCATCCTTCTTGACGAGAACATCCCTATTGACTTCGCTGCGGAATTGCCGGGCCACGATGTCAGTACGGTTGTTGAACTTGGCTGGAATGGCGTGCTCAACGGCGAACTAATGAGGCGCGCCCACGAGTGTTGCGACGTATTCATTACTCTCGACCGCAATATCGAATTTCAGCAGAACATTTCCGTCTTGCCGTTTGGCGTCATCATCGTGCGCGCTGTTTCCAATCGAATGGTTCACCTTCGCCCACTGGCTTCTGCCATTCTTTTGGCCGTCACTGCTGCGAAGCCGGGTCAGTTGCAGACCGTTGGCGTCTAACCGTTCAATTCAGCCGATCTCGCGCCAGCGGCGTTCGTCGGCTGATCGGGCACGTTGAGACGTCAAAGCCGAGAATTCAGGGCGTTCCTGACGCTAGATATACCATCCTTGAGTTGTATATGCATCTGCATCTACAATAGCTGGTATGAACACTTGGGACGAAGCGAAGCGCCGCGGCAATTTGAGAGATCACGGCATTGACTTCGCGGACCTCGATGGTTTCTTCGACGGCGACCTTTTAACGCGGGAAGACCTGCAGGAAGCCTACGGAGGGCGCCGTTACCAAAGTATCGGCGTATTCAACGGCGTTGCCTTGTTCGTGGCTTGGACTCCGCGCGGCGAAGAAGGCGATATCCCTCATCTCATTTCGGCCAGATAGGCAGAGAATCATGAAGAAAAAACCTGGGCGCGTTAACACCGGAAGCGGCGTTAAGGACAAGACGAAGTGGGCGAAGCTCGCTGCGATGCCGGATCGCGACATCAAGTTCACGAAAGATGCTCCACGCACATCCCCTGAAGATTGGGCGAATGCGGTGGTTCATCGCGGATTGCCTCTTCCATCGCGTAAAGCGCAGATCGCATTGCGTGTGGACGAGGATGTGCTCGCCTGGTTCAGGGAACAAGGCGCCGGTTACCAGACGCGCATGAACGCGGTATTGAAAGCATTTCGCGACGCTCACAAGTCCTAGAAGGAGATCAGAGATGATTGATGCTCTCAAACAGTTCAAGGCACGAGCGCTGGCGCGCCCGGACGTAAGGAAGGCATACGACGAACTTGCCGAGGAGTTCTCGTTTATCGACGAGGTGCTCAAGGCACGGGCTGCTTCCGGTCTTACGCAGGCGGAATTGGCGGCGCGCGTGTGGACGACGAAATGAAGAAATCAGCCTCTTCAAACAATTAACTCTGGGGTAAGCTCAAAAGAGGCTTGGCCTTTTCCTTTTAGCCCAAGAAGCCGCGATCAGGAATAATAATTCCGTGCCGACAGTACTAAAATCTGGTCCGTATCGATTGTTCTTCTACGCGGGTGACGGTGACGAACCGCCGCACGTTCATATTGAACGGGACGACAGGATCGGGAAATTCTGGCTCAATCCGGTTCGTCTACAAAGCAGCGGCGGATTTTCCCGTGTGGAACTCGCGCGGATCGAGAAGCTGGTGACTGATCATCGTGTTGAACTTATGGAGAGCTGGAATGACTACTTCGGCCATTGAGATGGAAGTACCCTTTGCCGAGAATGTAACCGTTTCGGTCGATACGCTTTGCGTCGATCTGAGCGATGGTCGGAGCATTTCAGTTCCGCTGGCGTGGTACCCGCGGTTGTTGCACGCAACCGCGGTGGAGCGCAAGCGCTGGCGGTTGATCGGCAGAGGTTCGGGTATTCACTGGGAGCATCTCGACGAAGATATCAGCGTCGAAGGGCTATTGGCAGGCAAGCCATCGGGCGAAAGCCAGGCTTCCTTCAGTAACTGGCTTGCGAAACGGCCGTCGCGCCAAAATACGCGTTCAGCACGGACTCGCGCAAAGGCGGCACGCGTCGGTTAGCGTGAAGTATCAAGAGGGTCAGATTGCCCTGTGCATCAACAACCGTGAACCCCCTCACTGCCATCAAACTCGGCCACACAGTCGTATGGGCCTTTTTCGTCGCCTGCATCCTGGCCATTCCCATCTATACCGCGAAATCCGAGTTCGGTATCGCGGCGCTCTTCGCGGCGGTGGTCGCGGTGGAGGTGGCAATCTTGATCCTGAACAGGATGAAGTGCCCGCTGACCGCCATCGCGGCGCGACACACGGATGACCGGCGACCGAATTTCGATATCTACCTGTCCGAATGGCTGGCTCGAAACAACAAACAGATATTCGGCTCCCTGTACGTCCTGGGGGTGCTGTTTCTGCTGTTGCGTTGGCTTCGCGTGGCCTGATCAATGGTTCCCTTGATCGTCTGGAGAGAAATGATGAATAAGGAAATCGACCGATATACATACCGTGTTACTTGGTCCGAAGAGGATGAGGAGCACGTTGGATTGTGTGCGGAGTTTCCGAGCTTGAGCTGGCTGGAAAAAACTCCGGACAAGGCGTTGCAAGGAATTCGCAGGCTCGTGAAAGAAAGCATCGCAGATATGCAAAAAAATCACGATTAGGAATGGCATCTTGAACCACAACCCCGACGTCGCCTACGGCCAATCCGTCCTTCCGCCGGGCATACGCTCCCGCTTTGTGGACAACCACAACGGCTGCACCATGCACGTCCTCGAAGCGGGTTTCGAGGGCCAGGGGCGGCCCTGTGTCCTGCTGCTGCACGGCTATCCGGAAATGGCCTTCAGTTGGCGCCGGCAACTGCTGCCGCTTGCGCAGGCGGGGTTTCATGTCATTGCGCCCGATCTGCGGGGTTACGGGCGCAGCACGGGCACGGATGTCGGCTTCGACGATGACTTGCTGCCTTTCAACTTTCTGAATTCGGTCGGCGACATTCTGGGACTGGTGCATGCGCTTGGACACCGCGAGGTCGCAGCCGTTGTCGGGCACGATCATGGATCACCGCTGGCCTCCTGGTGCGCGCTCTCCCGGCCGGATGTGTTCCGCTCGCTGACGATGATCAGCGCGCCCTTTGGCGGTCCGCCGCCGCTGCCCTTCAACACAGCCAACCAGCCGGCTCCCGGGCATGCCGCGTCCGCGGACATCTACGACGATCTGGCGGCATTGCCCGTGCCGCGCAAGCACTACCAGAAGTACTACGCCACGCGCGAGGCCAACGAGGACATGTGGCGCGCGCCGCAGGGGGTGCACGATTTCCTGCGCGCCTACTACCACATGAAAAGCGCGGACTGGAAGCAGAACCAGCCTCATCCGCTGCAGGCCAGGACCGCAGAGGAGTGGGCGAAGCTGCCGCGCTACTACGTCATGGATCTGGGCAAGGACATGGCCGAGACGGTGGCGGCGGAGATGCCAACGGCCGCCGAGATCGCCGCTTGCAAATGGCTGCCCGACGAAGAACTTGCGGTGTATGCACAGGAGTACCAGCGCAACGGCTTTCAGGGCGGGCTGCAGACCTATCGTGTGAAATGGTTTCCCAGGCTCACCGCGGAGTTGCAGCTCTTCGCCGGCCGCTCGGTGGACGTGCCCGCGATGTTCATCGGCGGCAAATCCGACTGGGGCACGTATCAGACCCCCGGTGCATTCGAAAAAATGCAGAAGTCAGGCTGCAGCCGCTTTCAGGGTGCGCACCTGCTCGAAGGCGCGGGGCACTGGGTGCAGCAGGAGCAGTCCGAGGCGGTGAATAAACTGCTCCTGGCATTCCTGCTGAACTGACCATGCATTTCGACCTGAAGCTGTGGCGCATGACGCGCGGATTCCGCGGGCAGATGCTGCTGTCGGCACTGCTCGGACTGGCCGCACTGGCGCTGGGCATTGCGCGCTTCATCTTCGTCGGCCTGTTTGTCGTCGCGGTGATACGCGGCCAGGCTCCCTCGCTGTGGCTGCTGGCCGGGGCAGGCTCGGCCATTCTGCTGCGCGGCGTGCTCGACTATGCCCGCACCATGGTCGCCCATCGCGTAGCGCTGCAGGTCCAGGAGGCCTTGCGCGCCCGCCTGTTCGACAAGATCAACGCGCTGGGCCCGGCGTGGTTCGGCGCCGAACGCACCGGCGGGGTCATGCTGTCCGTGGTCGATGGCGTGGAGCAGTTGCAGACCTTCTTCGGCCAGTACCTGCCGCAGGTCGCCATCGCCATCTGCGTCCCGTTCGCGATCTTCGCCTTCATCGTCTGGTGGGACCTGCCGGTGGCCACCATCATGTTGTGCGCGGCATTGTTCACGCTGTTCGTTCCCATGCTCGTGCACCGCCGCACCGCGGCCGCCTCACGCGCCCGCCAGTCCGCCTTCAAGTCCTTCGGTGCGGAATTCCTCGATGCGGTCCAGGGCCTGCCCACGCTCAAGGCTTTTGGCCAGAGCGCCGCCCATGGCCGCATGCTGGCCACCCGGGCTCGGGCGCTGTCGGACTCGACCTTCTGGGTGTTGGCGATGAATGTGACCACGCGCGGTTTTGCCGATCTGGGCATTGCGCTGGGCGCGGCGCTGGCGCTGTCGGTGGGCGCATGGCGGGTGGTCGAGGGACAGATGAGCCTGGAAGCGCTGCTGATCGTGCTCATGGCCGGCACCGAGATATTCCGGCCGCTGCGCGACCTGCGCGCCGTGCTGCACCAGGGCATGACCGGACAATCGGCCGCGGCGGGCATCCATGCCTTGCTGGATGAACCGGTGAGCGCGCCTGCTGCTCCGGCACAGTCGGCACGCATGGACGCGAACATGGACGCGATCACCCCGTCGATCAGCTTTCGCGATGTGGGCTTCGCCTACCCCGGCGGCCGGCAGCCGGCGCATCGCGCTCTGAGCTTCGAGCTGGCCGCGGGCGAGCGCATCGGCATCGTCGGCCCTTCCGGCTCGGGCAAGTCCTCCATCGTGCGGCTGCTGCTGCGCTTGCACGATCCCCAGACGGGTTCCATACACATCGGCGGGCAGGCCATCTCCAGCCTCGACCCCGATGTGGTGCGCGCGATGATCGCGGTGGTGGCGCAGGACAGCTACCTCTTCTACGGCACGGTGGCCGAGAACCTGCGCCTGGGTCGGCCCGATGCCACAGAGGAGGAGCTGGTGGCCGCCGCAACCGCCGCCAACGCGCACGCCTTCATCTGCGCCCTGCCGCTGGGCTATCAGACCATGGTGGGTGAGCGTGGCGCGCGACTGTCGGGGGGCCAGCGCCAGCGCCTGGCCATCGCCCGCGCGCTGTTGCGCGATGCGCCCATCCTGGTGCTGGATGAGGCGCTGTCCTCGGTGGATGCGGAGAACGAATCGCTGATCCAGCAGGCGCTGGACCGGCTGATGATCGGACGCACCACGCTGATCCTGGCGCACCGCCTGTCCAGCGTGATCGGCGCCGACCGCATCCTGGTGCTCGACGAGGGACGGGTGGTGCAGTCCGGCACGCATGCCGCGATGATCGCCGTGGATGGCCCGTATCGCCGCCTGATGGGCCCGCAACTGGCCGGGGATCAGAGTCACGACCCGCAGCTCAATGTGGATGCGGACCTTGGCGCTGCCATGGCCGATGCATCCGGTGCCACGTCCTCGAGCAGGGAAGCAGAGACGCAGGCGCGCGGTGCGCTGATCCGTCCGCTGGCGGAGGACGCGGCCGAAGTCGGCTGGCCGGAAACGATCAGCACATTGCTTGGCTTCGTGCGCCCCTATCGCGGGCGCATGGCCATGGTCATGGCCGCGGGCATCGCGCGGGTGTTCGCCTTCATCGCCGTGGGCGTCCTTGGCGCGCTGCTGATTGCCGCGGTGCGCACAGAGGCGCCGACTGCCGCGCTGATCGCGGCGTTGCTGTGCGTGGCTCCGCTGGCCGCGTTGCTGCACTGGCTGGAATCGTGGATGGCGCATGCCATGGCCTATGCG
>CAXNIK010000099.1:0-10558 GCA_964202115.1 Burkholderiales bacterium | reverse complement strand
GCAGCACAGTTCCCAAAGCGATAAGCCCATCAACAGCCCATTGCATCGGCGCAAACTCCTTTTGCATTAGTTCAAACGCGGAATGCGTGGTTGGTGCATCGGCTGGTTTCCACTCGCGGGCGCTATTTATGATTTTCGGAACAAGGCTGGCTTTCATGCCGCCTGCCTAACAAGATCATTTAGGTCTTGGCCTGGAATTGGTGATTGAGCAATTCGGACCCTGCGGCCTGCATCAAACCATCGCCTTGCACAGTCATCAGCTGCCTTCAGTCCTAGGACATCGTTGTCCGCGATGATTAGTAACTCCTCGATTGCATCAAGCACAGGAAAGGCTCCAAGGTTCCCGGCATCAATGCAACTCCATACCGGGCGGAAAGCCTCTGCGGCCGTCAGCATCGTTTCAATCCCTTCGCCTACTGCTAATCCTGTCGTGACTCCATCATCCGGATAAATCCGAATTACGCCGCCCTTTTTCGGAAAACCACCAAGCAGTAGCCTAGGCTGTTCAATATCGGCCTTTGTACCGTCTGCCCGTATCCAGGTTTTATGCAGCGTCATCGGTTCGCCCGTCACTGCATCCGTGACAAGCGCAATCAATGCCGGACCTGCATAGCCAGATGGATGCGCAAGTGATTCAGTGCAGCGCAGAGCACCATCAGCCGGTGGAATTGCACACTCGCGCGCAATCAGATATGTGTGCGCTGTAGTTCCTGGCGTTACCGGCTGAGATGAATTCCAAAGGTCGAGGTAGTACGAGGCGAGCACAACGCGTTGAACAGAATTAGGCGCTGTTATCCGCCTTGCACGTCCTGCGCCTTGCCAATTTTCTCGCCATCCGCCAGCATCGGCCGCCATCATGCTGCCTTGGCGCTCGCGCCCTCAGACGCGAGGCGGTTAATTTCAGTGATGGGAATTCGGCGATCTTCGCCGATCTGGACATAGCCAAGCGCGCCGCATTTCATCAGGTCGTAAATTTTCGAGCGGCTAATATCCAACACGCGCGCCGCGCTATTCGGACTCAGAAGTAGTCGTTCGTCGGTGTGCATTTGTCGCCTCGTGTCTTGGTGGACATTCGAGGCGATTTTATGGAGCGGCGCTTAGAAAATAAATGCTGCGTTCTGCAATTTGCAAGATTACGGAACTGCGTCGCTAGTCGATCAACGAGGCGAGCGTCCTTTTACCGGATAGAGGATATTCTTGATTTGGCCTTCGGTTAAGCCATGAAATATAGCGAGAGCGGAAAATAGTTCGCGTGCAGTAGGACTCTTCTTGCGTCTGGACCTAGCCTCACTTTCGATCATCTCAGCATGGTCTTTCACCTCGCTAACCGTTCCGGGCGGCAATCCGTTTTTTCGGTATCTTTTCAGCAAAGAATGGAGTCTCGCTCGGAATGCGTCGTTCTCCCAGATCAACAAATTCAGCGCGTGGGATGCGGCCGAATAACGCTCGGTGAGCGCCGCCGTCATTCGATTAACTTCAGCATCAAAAGCACGGAACCGTTCATCGTCCCGCGCTCGCGCAAGCCTTCCCTCCTCTTCCTTTGTTGGTGGCGCAAACAATACCGTTGAGCTGGCGGTGTATAGCGGGTAGCCCTTGCTCATAGCCGTCTTGACACTTTTGCTCATCTCACCGCCCCACTCTGCCGGCCAATTGCAACGACAGCGGCACCGTCGCGTGCGGCAATCAGTTGCCCCTCGTACCATCGCATCAATTCACGGCGTAGCTCCAGCCGCTTGGCACGGTCATAGGCCGCCGCAATCTTGCTGCCAACGACGTGATCTAGTTGCGCCTCGACTACATCGCCGTCCTTGCCGGCCTCGCGGCAGACGGTCGAGAATGCCGAGCGCCAGGAGTGCGGCGAATGCTTTCCCCCAAGGGACAGGGCATTACGGTAGTGCTTTTCGACGGCCTCGGGCGTGATCGGTTTCGACGCATCGCGCGGTGCCGGGCAAACGTAGATTGCCTCTGTGCCGTCCGCCTCACGCCATGCCCGAACCGCCGCCAATAGTCCCGGGGGCAGCGGCACGTTGTGCGGGCCTCGGGACTCGTCTTTGCGTTTCATGCGCGCGCGCGGTACTGCCCAATTGCCGGCGGCGGGGTCGCGCTTGGTGCGTTGGGTGTCACCGATCTGCACGTCCGCGCCGTCAAGCTCGAATTCCGCCCAGGTCGCGCCGACTACTTCGGAAACGCGAAGCGCCGTGAATGCGAGTAACAGGTGCGCGCGTTGGATACCCTTACATGGATCGGCAGCGCGAGCAGCCCGCAAAATCGCGCCCAGGCCAGACAGGTCTATTACGGCAGGGTAGTGCTTCCTCTCAAGTTTCCGTCGCCGCCGCACGGCGGGCAGCGGGTTGCCGGTAATCATGCCGTGCTCGACGGCATCGTCCAAAATCGCGCGCAGACGGCGGCGCACCTTTTCCACCATGTGCGGGGCGTGGCCATCGATCGCGAGCAGCACCGGCGCGACGAGCGCGGCGGTGATCTTGGTCAGCGGGTAAGCGTCGAGCGTGGCCAAGTGATTTTTCAGACTCGCCTCGACTTCGCCGCGATAGTCTGGCGTCCACTGCATCCGACGAGCCTCCCGCGATACCCAGGCAGCCGCGCATTCTCCGAAGGTGTTAGCTGCATCAGCCTTCCGCTGGTGCTTCACCGTACGCTTGTGCACCGTCAGGTGCAGGCCCTCATCTGCGAGCTTGTTTTGCTCTGCCGCCTTGACGCGCGCCTGTGCCAGCGTGATTCGGTCGAGCTTGCCGAGCGTAAAAGTCTGAGCTGTGCCATTTAGCCGGTATCGGAGCTGCCACGACCTCGCGCCGGTCGGCGATACCCAAAGAGCGAGGCCGTCGCCATCGAAAAGCCGATACGGTTTCGCCTGCGGTTTTGCATTGCGGATGTGCCGATCGGTCAGCCAATGCTTTGAATGCTTTGAACGCTTTGCCATGTGCGCCCCTTGGGGTAACAGATTCCGGGCAGCCCTCCGCTTCAGCAGGGGTAACGGTAGGTTTTGCTCTACCCTTACCCCAAGAATAACCGGATTCAGGCAAACATACAAGTTCACCAGCGAACGCTGGTGCACTATGGCTACAGAGGAGAAAAGCCGAAATTCACGGCTTTTTCATAGTGAAGTTTGGAGGCGGGGGTCGGAATCGAACCGGCGTAGACGGCTTTGCAGGCCGCTGCATAACCACTTTGCTACCCCGCCCTGGGGCCTCAGCACGCATTTTCGTAACAGGTGCTGTGGCCGGAAACTAAAAGAGGAACAGGGGCGCTGTTCCTCCGGGAATCTGGAGCGGGAGAAGAGTCTCGAACTCTCGACCTCAACCTTGGCAAGGTTGCGCTCTACCAACTGAGCTACTCCCGCATCGAAGAGCGCTGATTTTATTCGGTTAAGTAACTCAGGTCAAACACGGATTCGGGCCGGGTACTGCACCCTGCACGTCCTGGCTGATTTTCCTGTCTCACATGCCAGGCAGCCCACCGAAACCGCACCTTCCTTGATGCCTGCCCCTAGTCCTTGGGCCGTATCGGCCAGGCCAGCTTGAGGTAATAGAACATGGAGATCACGGTGAGCGCGGCGGCGATGTGTATCAGCCAGTAGCCCCACACCGCCGGCTCAAAGTGAATGAGGCGATTGTTGACGCTGTTGTGATACAGCAGCAGCGGAATGGCAACCAGTTGGAAGGCAGTCTTCACCTTGCCGACAAAGCTCACCGCCACGCTTTTGCCCTGCCCCACTCCGGCCATCCATTCACGCAGCGCGGAGATGGCGATCTCGCGGCCGATGATGATGGCGCCCACGATGGCGCTGACACGCTCCAGTTCCACCAGCATGATGAGCGCCGCGGCCACCATGAGCTTATCGGCCACCGGATCGAGGAAGGCGCCGAAAGCCGACATCTGATTGAGCTTGCGGGCGAGGTAGCCGTCCAGCCAGTCGGTGATGGCCGCGGCAACGAAGACCGAAGTCGCCACCAGGTTGCGCTGGCTCATGCTCAACCAGTCGTCGGGGCAATAGAAAACGCCGATCACCACGGGAATGGTGAGAATGCGGAACCAGGTGAGCAGATTGGGAAGATTGACGGGCATGAATGGTTGAGGTGATTCAGTGGAGGGTAGACCAGCTGCGTGTTTCAGTTGAAGTGTCTCGGATGGCGTGCTTCAGTTCGCGTGCAACTCCCGGTAAATGCGTTCGGCCAGCGTGCGGCTGATGCCCTGGACCTTCGCCAGATCATCCACACTTGCGCCCATGACGCCCTTCAATCCCCCGAATTGTGCCAGCAACTGGCGCCGGCGCTTGGAACCGACGCCAATTATTCCTTCCAGCGAGGAAGTAATGCGCGCTTTGCCGCGCCGCGCGCGGTGCCCGGTGATGGCAAAACGGTGCGCTTCATCGCGGATCTGCTGGACAAGATGCAGCCCGGCATGGCCCGGCCCGAGCTTCACCGAGCGCCGCCCATGGTCCAGCCACAGTTCCTCCAGGCCCGGGGTGCGCTCCGGCCCCTTGGCCACGCCCACCAGCACCACATCGGACAGCCCCACCTCGGCCAGCGCCTCAACGGCCACGCCAAGCTGGCCCTTGCCGCCGTCGATGAGCAGCAGGTCAGGCGCCACGCCCTCGCCTTCGGCCACCTTGGCGTAGCGCCGCGTCAGCGCCTGGCGCATGGCCGCATAATCGTCGCCCGGCTCCACGCCGGTGATGTTGAAGCGGCGGTATTCGCCGCGCTGCATGTCCATCTTGTCGTAGACCACGCAGGAGGCCACGGTGGCCTCGCCCTGGGTGTGGCTGACATCGAAGCATTCGATCCGGCCGGCGGTATCGGGCAGGCCCAGGGCCTCGCGCAGCGCCAGCATGCGTGCCTCCTGTGTGCTTTGCTCGGCCAGCCGCCCTTTGAGCGCCTGGCGGGCGTTTTCCTCGGCCATCTCCAGCCAGACGCGGCGTTCACCCTGGGGACGAGACACCAGGTGCACGCGATGACCGCTGTGCTCGGAGAGCAGCGTGGCGGTTTCCCCTGCGTCTTCGATCTCCGCGCAGACGATCACCGCCGGCACCGGCCGCTCCAGGTAGTGCTGGGTGATGAAGGCCTGCAGCACCTCGCCCGATGAGTCCACAGCAGAGTCCACTGCAGAGTCCCCTGCGCTGTCACTCGGGACTTCAGGCTTCACGATGCGCGGAAAAAAGCTGCGGTCGCCCAGTTGCAGGCCGCCGCGAATCATCACCAGGTTGACGCAGCCTATGGCGCCCTCCTCGACATAGGCCAGCACGTCCACGTCACTGTCGCTGCCGCCGGAGCCGGAGTTATCGGCGTACTGGCGCTGGGTCATGCGCGTGAGCGACTGCACCTGGTCGCGGATCACCGCGGCCTGTTCGAAGCGCAGCTCGTCGGAGGCCTGCTGCATGCGCGTGGTGAGGCGGGTGATGACATCGTCGCTGCGCCCCTCCAGGAACATCACCGCGTCGCCCACGTCCTGGGCGTAGGTGTGTGCATCGACCAGCTTCACGCACGGCCCCGAGCAGCGCCGGATCTGGTGCAGCAGGCAGGGACGCGAGCGGTTCTGGAACACCGAGTCCTCGCAGGTTCGGATGCGGAACACGCGCTGCAGCAGTTGTATGCTCTCGCGCACCGCGCCCGCATGCGGAAAGGGCCCGAAGTAGCGGTTGGCCTTGTCCAATGCCCCGCGATGAAAGCCCAGGCGCGGAAATGCGCCGCCGCTCAGCATCAGGTAGGGATAGGACTTGTCGTCGCGGAAAAGAATGTTGTAGCGCGGCGTGAGCGATTTGATGAGGTTGTTTTCCAGGATCAGCGCCTCTCCCTCGGAGCGGGTGATGGTCACTTCCATGGCCGCCACCTGGGTGAGCATCATGGCAATGCGCGGGCCGTGGCCGCCCTTCTGGAAATACGAGGACACGCGCTTTTTCAGATCGCGCGCCTTGCCCACGTAGAGCGCCTCGCCGCGGGGGTTGAGCATGCGGTACACGCCCGGCAGGTTGGGCAGGTTCGAGAGGAAGGCGGCGCTGTCGAAGACCGGAGGCGCGGCCTCGTCCCCCGTCTTGTCCTTGTCCTCCTGCTGCTCGCTGTCCGCCTTGGGCTTCATTGATCGAGAAATTTCCTGATGTCGGCAAAGACCGCCTGGAACATGGCCGGCGTGAGCCGCCGGGTCTGGGTGTTGTAGCGGCTGCAATGGTAGCTGTCGTAGAGACGCAGGGTCGGACGGCCAGCGCTCGCAGGCAACTCATGCACGGCATGGTGGCCGAAGACGTAGTCCTTGACCTTCAGGCCGCGCGCGCGCAGCACCGCCTGGTGGGCGATGAGGCCCAGGGCCAGCACCGCTTTGGGCGGGTACGTGGCCAGTTCTGCCGCCAGGAAACCGTTGCACTGGCGGATCTCGGCCGGCTCGGGCTTGTTCTGTGGCGGCAGGCATTTCACCGCATTGGTGATGCGGCAGCGGCTGAGCTTCAGGCCGTCATCGGGCTCGCTGGAGCCGGCGTGATTGGCGAAGCCGAATTGATGCAGGGTCTGATACAGCAGGATGCCGGCGTGGTCGCCGGTGAAGGGGCGGCCGGTGCGGTTGGCGCCGTGCATGCCCGGCGCCAGGCCCACGATCAGCAGCTCGGCGCGCGCATCACCAAAGGGCGGCACGGGCTTGCAGAAGTAGGTCGGTCGCGCCTCGCGCACCTCATCCAGAAAGCCCGCCAGCCGCGGGCAGGCACGGCACTCGATATCGAAATGGATTGCGGCGGCGGGGCGGGACGGTTTCATTCAATATGATCTGTTTTAAGACTAACTCCCTGCTCTGATTGGCTGAACAGGATAAATATAATCAAAAGTATTCTCAGGAAAAGCGCTTGTTCAGTTGCTGCCGGGCGAGTTGATAGCCTGCTTGCGCCATCCCCTGCCCGACTGGCCGGGCGCGCATGCGCATGGCGCGCGCGACATTCAATCCCGGAACCTTGTCTCCGGCAGTTGCAAGATCACGCACGAGCTTGCGTGCTGCTTCCGGCGCATTGCACACCAGCACCATATCGCAGTCCGCGGCAAAGGCCGCTCGGGCACGTGCCGCCATGTCGCCTGCCACACTCGCGCCTTCCATGACCAGGTCGTCGCTGAAAATCAGGCCGTCGAAACCCATGCGCCTGCGCAGCACCTCCTTCAGCCAGAAGGGCGAGAAGCCGGCGGGCTGCGCATCGATCTTGGGGTAGATGACATGGGCCGGCATGACAGCGGCCAGGCCCTGCGGGATGAGCATGCGGTAGGGCACCAGATCATCTGCTTCCAGCTCGGCCAGGCTGCGCTCGTCCACCGGGATGGCCACGTGCGAGTCGGCCGCGGCATAGCCATGCCCGGGAAAATGCTTGCCCACGGCGACCATGCCTGCCTCGTCCAGGCCGCGCATCAGCGCCCCCGCCAGTTCGCCTATCACCTGCGGCCGGCGCGCAAAGGCACGGTCACCGATGACTGAAGACGGACCGAAGTCCACATCCAGCACCGGCGTGAAGCTGAAATCCACGCCCGAGGCGGCCAGTTCCGTGCCGATAACCCGGCCGGCGGCACGGGCCAGTTCCAGTGCTCCGTCCCTGTTACCGTCCCAGAGTTCGCCCAGGGCGCGCATGGGCGGGATGCGGGTATAGCCCTCGCGAAAGCGCTGCACGCGCCCGCCTTCGTGATCGACTGCGATGAGCAACTGCGGCTCGCGCACGGCATGTATCTCGGCAGTCAACGCGCGCAGCTGCGCCGGATCGGCATAGTTGCGTGCGAACAGGATGACCGCACCCACCAGCGGATGCCTCAGGAACTCGCGCTCCTCTGCGGTGAGCGACAGGCCGGCCACGTCCACCATCACCGGGCCCAGGGGCAGGGACATGCTCATGGCGCTTCCGCCTTCTCGATGATGACGTAGGCCGCGGCCATGCTGATCTCGTCGGTGAGGGACAGATGCACCGCCCCCACACCGCGTCCCTTCAGCCAGGCCTCCAGCGCCGGCGAGAACTGCAGCGAGGGCTTGCCCGAGGGTGCATTGACCACGCCCACGTTGTGCCAGTTGACCGGGTAGCGTATGCCCCGCCCCACCGCCTTGGAGAAGGCCTCCTTGGCGGCAAAGCGCTTGGCCAGATAGGCAGCGGGCTTGCGATGGGCGCGAAAGCGCTTCAGCTCATGCTCGACCAGTATTTTTTCGGCGAAGCGCTCGCCCCAGCGGTCCAGCGCCTTCTGGATGCGCACGATGTCGCACAGGTCCATGCCGATGCCCAGGATCATGGCGCGCTCTGCTCTATGGCCCGCAGATACAGGCACACGGTCTCGGCCAGGCCGAACTCCAGCGCGTCGGCGATCAGGGCATGGCCGATGGAGACTTCCCGCACGCCGGGCACGGCAGCGAGGAACACGGGCAAATTGGCGCGATTGAGGTCGTGGCCGGCATTCAGATCCAGGCCGGCCTGCTGAGCGGCAGCGCCGGCAGCGGTGTAGCGCGCCAGCACTTCGTCCCGCTCTGCCGTGCCAAAGGCCGCGGCATAGGGCTCGGTGTAAAGCTCGACGCGATCGGCGCCCAGTTCGCGCGCCATGGCCATGGACCCGGGCAGCGGATCCATGAACAGGCTCACGCGCACGCCGCAGGCTTTCGCCTCGGCTATGACCGGCCTCAGGCGAGCCGCGTCCTTCACCAGGTCCCAGCCGTGATCGGAGGTGAAGGCGCCGGTCTCGTCGGGCACGAAGGTGCATTGCTGCGGCCTGGTGTGCGGGTCACGCACGAAGTCCATGAGGTTGTGGAAGGGATTGCCTTCGATGTTGAACTCCGCCTGCGGCCAGCCCTTGAGCAGCGCCGCCAGTTCATGCACGTCGCGCGCGCGCGCATGCCGGCCGTCAGGGCGCGGATGCACGGTGATGCCCTGGGCGCCGGCCTGCAGCGCAAGGCGCGACAGGTGAATGACATCGGGTATGCCTATGGTGCGGGTATTGCGCACCAGGGCGATCTTGTTGACGTTGACGCTCAGTTTGGTGAGCCGTGTCGTAGCAGTTTTTGTGGTGGTCATCTGGGGAGTCTACATTTCCAGCAGTTCACGGAAGATGCGCCGGCTGCGCAGCGGCTGATAGTCGAGGCGATGGTTGATGAGCAGGCGCATCAGCGCCTTGGCGTGAGCCTGGGTTTCAGGCTCACGGTAGTCGTCGCGGGCAATGGCCAGCAAGGCCCGGCCGCTCAGGCGAGGTTCGGCCGCCGCCTCGGCGTCGGCGATCTCCAGGGGGCCGCGCTCCGGATCGTAGGTGTACAACCCATCGGGATCGAGCGGAGTGCCGCTGGCGCCGTCCCGGTCCAGGTTCATGGCGTAGCCGAGTTCGGCCAGCAGCACCTTTTCGAAACCGCGCAGCACCGAGGCAGAAGCCTCGCGCCGCGACAGCGAGGCCAGCGCCTGCTGGTAGCGCTCGAACAGGCTTTCGTGCGGATCTTCTCGCGGCATCAGGCGCATGAGCAGCTCATTCAGGTAGAAGCCGCACATCAGCGCCTCGCCCTGCAGAAGCGCCAGGCCGCCCTGCCACTCGGCGCGGGTCAGGGTGCGCACCTCGCCGCGGCCGAACCAGGCAATGCTCAGCGGCTGGAAGGACTGCAGCACGCCGCGCAGCGCCGAACGCGGCCGCCTGGCGCCGCGAGCGATCATGGTGACGCGGCCGAAAGGCCGAGTGAAGGTCTCCAGCAGCAGGCTGCTTTCCCGGTAGGGGTAGCTGTGCAGCACATAGGCCTGTTCGGCCTGGGCGCGGTGGTTATCGGAGCTCATTGCATTCGCGGGTTTACAGGTCGTCGTAGCCCAGGTTCTTCAACTGGCCCTCGTTCTCGGTCCAGCCGCCGCGCACCTTGACCCAGACTTCCAGGTAGACCTTGCCGCCGAAAAGCTTTTCCATGTCCAGGCGCGCCGCCGTGGCCATGCGCTTCATCTGCTCGCCACCCGCACCGATCAGGATGGCCTTGTGGCCGGGCCGGTCGACGATGATGGCGGCGTGGATGCGGCGCAGCTTTTTCGTGGTCTCGAATTTTTCGATCACCACGCTGGCGCCGTAGGGCAGCTCCTCGCCCAGCGAGCGGAACAGCTTCTCGCGCAGCAGCTCAGAGGCGAGGAAACGCTCGTCGCGGTCGGTGAGCTCGTCCTCGCCATAGATGGCAGGCTGCTCGGGAAGATAGGAACGCAGCGCGGAAAGCAGCCGGTCCAGGCCCTTCTTGTTCCTGGCGCTGATAGGAATAAACTCCTTGATGCTTGCTGCCTCTGACACTTCTTTCAGAAATGGCAATAATTCCTCCCGCGACAAACGATCGATCTTGTTCACCGCCAGCAGCAGCGGCTTGTCCTGCGGAACCATCTTCAGCAGGGCTTCATCATCCTTGTCAAAGCGCCCCGCCTCCACCACCAGCACCACGACATCGACCTCGTCCAGCGCCCCTTTCACGCCACGGTTCATGCGGCTGTTGAGCGCGCTGCGATATTTGGTCTGGAAGCCCGGGGTGTCGACGAAGATGTACTGCGCATCAGGGCGGGTGAGGATGCCGCGGATGCGATGGCGAGTGGTCTGCGGCTTTCTCG
>CAXNIK010000098.1:0-10672 GCA_964202115.1 Burkholderiales bacterium | reverse complement strand
GTTGTAGAGAATGGTGTAACCGTCCGGGGCCGATTTGGCCACAACCACCGCGCCGACATTGCTGTTGGCACCCGCGCGATTCTCCATGATCATGGGCTGCCCCAGTCGTTCACCGAGCTTCTGACCCACCACCCTGCCGGACAGATCGGCCGAGCCTCCCGGAGCAAACGGGATCACCAACCGCACGGGTTTTGTCGGGAAGTCGCTCTGTGCCAGGGCGCCTTGCACCGAAAGTACTGCGGACAAAACCACCACACCTGCCATCCATCGCCTGTGGAACATGTTCCTACTCCTCTGTCGTTTGTACTGTCTCAATCGCCACTGGTTCATGGACGAGCAGGCGCACGACCTGCTGCTTCCATACCGGCGATACGCCCGAAAATTGCAGCTTTTCCCAATGCAGACCCGCTGACGTATCCTGCTCCGTGGAACCCGCCTGTGACCTCGCCGGCGGCATACAGGCCATCGATGGCTTCAGAGTAGACATTGAGGACACGCGAACGGCTGTCAATACGCAGACCGCAGTAGGTGGCCAGTACCGCCGTTGTACACGGGAAAATGTAGAAAGGAGGGGTTTGGAGAGCAACAGGTTTTCCAAATCCGCCTCCAAGCGTCTGTCGTCCGAATTCGGTGTCGGACCCCGATTCGACATCGGCGTTATAGCGGGCAACCGTGGCTTCCAGGGTAGCGCCATCGATCCCGACACCGGCTGCAAGGTCGCGCAGATTCTGCGCCGTCTTGATAATGCCAAGGTCAAGCACGCTCTTGAAGTCGTTGATGTTGGGGTTTGGCACAGACTGATCCATGATCTTCTGGTCAAACACCTGAAAGGCGACCGTCTTGGATTGCGCCAGTGTCAATGCTCCAAGCTTCTTGTAGGAGATGGATTCATCCGCAAACCGCCTGCCCTCGAGGTTGACGACTATCGCTCCGCGGTAGTTGGCCATTCTCAAGTACGGCAGGTCACCCGGCTTCTGGTTGAGGTCCGGGTAGTGGTTGATGGATATTCCATACGTACCCGTGACATAGCCGGTGTCCGCGATATCCGCGCCCATCTCCAGGGCCATCCTCAGCCCGTCACCGGTGTTGCCTTCCCCGCCCCAGGCCGGCGCTCCGACCAGTTCCGGAGCGAACCTTTCCATGTACTCCGGGGCGCGGGAGAATCCGCCGGTTGTGATGATCACTCCACGCCGCACGGTGATCTCGTGACTGGCATTGTTGATGATTGCCTCCAGTCCGGTGATGCGTCTTTCAGCATTGCGGAAATGCAGGCGCTTTACCGCGGCATTGGACATCCAGCGAATACGGGAATCCTCTAGCACCCGCTGATGCAAGACCTTCATCAACTGGGGCGGGTTGGTGGGATGGGTCCGCGGAACGGATGTTCCGGAGCTGAGCGACACCTTGTGGAACTCCACCCCTTTGGCTTTCAGCCACGAGTGGGCATCATGCTGATGCTCCAGGTATGTCTTGATCAGTGCCTTGTCGCAACGGTCATTGGCCGCCTTCAGCAGGTCCTGCTCGAAGAGTTCGTCACTGTCCTGAATGCCGGCGGCTTTCTGGTCGTCCGTTCCGGAAAAGGCAAACGATCCGCCGGCAGTGATGGAGCTGCCGCCATACTCACCGGTCTTTTCGAGAAACAGAACAGTTGCGCCGCTTTCCGCGGCCGCCAGCGCGGAACAATGTCCCGCCAGTCCGCCTCCAATGACGACCACGTCAGCAGATAAAGAATTGTCTGTCATTCCCGCCCCAGCTAGAATTTCCTTCAACGATCTTCCCGGAGCCAGTTCATGTGTCGAAGGATTGGCTCATCCGTAACCCGCAGCAGGTAGCTTCTGGTGTCAGCCTCATAGCTGTGCGTGTTCCATCCGGGCACCACAAAAACGTCACCGCGACTCCAGTGAAACTCGGAATGGTCGATGACAGAGGTGCCTTCGCCTTCGATCACCGCAAAGACCGAGTTGGCCGTGCTTCGTTTGTCCGAAATCGAAACCCCGGGCTCGAGCTGCCAGACATGCAGATCCAGGCTGTCCAGTGACTCCGGTCCCAGAAGAAGGTCGCGTTTGCCCGGCACTGTCTCGGCCATCGCGGCCAAACGCGCCTTGTTCTCGGCAAACGGGAAACGAAATACTGATTTTTCATCAACGACGTCCGTTTGCTGAACAAAGCCCTCGGCGAACTGCTCAAGAAACATGGGTTCAAGCAGTTGCACCAGCGGCGCATCCAGAAAGTCGATCCAGTAGGCGCATTCGTCGCTCTCGTTGCTGTGGCCATGCCAGCTCCAGTTCGGAGTCAGCAGCACGTCCCCGGGAAGCATCGGGACTTTTTTCCCATCGACAACCGTGTATGTTCTTGGAGCCGCATCCACGACGAGGCGAAGCGCGTTCGGCGTGTGCCTGTGGCTTCTGGCAGTCTCGTGCGGCATGACCATCTGGTACGCGGCAACGATTGTCCTGGCGGTGCCATAGGTGTTTCCGGGAACCGGATTGGACAGGATTAGATTGCGCCGTTCGGCAAGCTCGGTGCTGACGAATTTTCCGGCCGCATCGAGTGCGGCATGACCGATGCTGTAGGACCAGTGCGCCGGGCGAAAATTCTTCTTCGGTTGCGGCCACAGCGAGGGTTCCGGCTTGTTCCAGCCCGGACCGATGCCCACGGCTTCAAGCAGCGCATAAAGCTGCTCCATGTTCGCTGCTTCGGCGAATTTCTGCGGATTCAACATTTGCACGTTTGCTCTCCTCTCCGACAGATTGACTGCCTACTCGACCGCAAGATTCATCTCGCCGACCTGCTCGATCGCAATGCGCACGCGATCCCCCTTCTTCAGCTCGCCCACGCCGGCCGGGGTGCCCGTGGCGATGATGTCGCCCGGATAGATGGTCGAGACCCTGGATACCAGTTCAATCATTCCGGGTATGTCCACGATCAGGTTCCTGGTGCTGTCATCCTGGCGCAGTAGGTCATTGACCCAGAGCTTCATCTTGACATCGGCCGGGTTGGAGATCTCGTCCGCGGTGACAATCCAGGGTCCAAATGGGCAGAAGGTATCCCAGGACTTGCGCATCACGCGCTCTTCCTTGCCGCGAACGACAACGTCGATCAAGCAGGCGTAGCCAAAGATGTACTTGCCGGAGTCTTCCCTCGAGACATTCCTTCCCTGCTTGCCGATGACGATTCCCAGTTCGCACTCATGGTGGATCTCCCGGCCGGGGAGCGAAGGCAGCTTGATGGCGTCGTTGGGGCCGCTCAGGGATGAATTGGCCTTCAGGAAAAAGCCGTTCAGGTCCGCGCGATTGGGCGAATTCATCTCCGCGCCATGCTCCCGGTAGTTCACCGGGAACGCGACGAGCTTGTTGGGCCATTCGATCGGCACCTCAAGTCTTACCTTGCCCAGATCCATTTTCCGGGTCTTTGGGTTCGCCGTAATGCCCTTGATACGCCCGTCAAAGTTTGCGATCAGGTTGACCATCTGCACCGGCGGCCACATCTTCAGGTCTATTCCCAGCGCATCGGTGATGTCATAGGCCTGACCGTCAATCGAGACGCCTATGCGGCCGCCATCAAAGCGAAACAGTTTCATGCTCTGTGCTCCTGTTGATTTTTCCGGACTTATTGATGACGCCCGCCGGAGACGTAAAGGACTTCACCAGTAATCCAGCTGGCTCCAGCCGATGCAAGATAAGCCACCATGCTCGCGACATCCTCCGGCTCACCCGCTCTGCGGATCAGGGTTCTGCTGATCGAACGTTCTTCGATTTGCGCAAAGTACTTCAGTGCTTTTACCCGCTTTGTCCTGATCATTCCGGGGGCAATGGAGTTGACCGTGATGTTGTACGGGCCCAGCTCGATTGCCATTGCCCCGGTCAGGCCGAGAAGCCCGGCCTTTGCCGCGGAATAGTTGGCTTTCATCGGGTCGCCAAGATGGGCTCGTGAAGACATGTTGATGATCCTGCCGTGCTTGCGACGCATCATCTGCGGAGCGACCGCTTGAGAGACAAGAAAAGCTCCTTTCAAGCTGACATCGACGACGCTGTCCCACTGGGCATCGGTCATCTTGATGAGAGGCGCATCCCTGGAGAATCCGGCGTTGTTCACCAGAATATGAATCTTGCCGAACTTCTTGAGCACTTTTTGCACGCATCGTCCGACGGAAGCCCGCCTGGATACATCGCCGGAAATGGCAATGGCTTCACCGCCATCTGCAATAATTTCTCCGGCTACGCGGCCGGCGGCATCTTTGTCAACATCCCAGACCGCGACAAGACAGCCTTCCTTTGCCAGGAACTTGCAAATCTTCTCTCCAAGCCCGTTACCGCCGCCCGTTACCACCGCGACTTGACCACTCATGCCGTAGTCCATCGCCCATCCTTTTCCATTGGCTATTTATCATGAAGTTCTAAAGTCAGCCTTGCTCTTTGCTTCTTTGGCGAGGCGAAGATACAGGCGATGAACCTTCTTCAGGTTTCGCTCCATTTCCTTGACAGCCACTTCTGTTTCACCCGCAGTAAATGCGGACATAAACCGCCGGCGCGACCTGAATACCTCTCTGGTTCTTTCAGAGCCCAGGCGCTTGGTGAAGTAGCGAAGGACGTCGGTGATGGTTTGATTCATCATCACCAGGAATGGATTCTTGGTCGCTCTGGCAAGAATATTGTGAAACTCGATGATGGTGTCGGTCTTCTCTGCGAGTTCGCCGCGCTCGAAAAGCGCTTCCGCCAGACGGATGTTTTCCTCCATCAAGCGAATGTCATCCCGGGTAGCACGCTCGCATGCAACACGGACAATGATCTCTTCCAGCCAGATTCGAACCTCGGTGAGGTCGCTCCAGGAAAGATTGCCCAGCCGCAACAAGTCGGACATGTTGTTCGACAAGGCTTTCGAATTGCCATCCGAGATAAATGCCCCGCCCTTCTTGCCCGGACGAAGTTCCAGGACACCGGCAAACTCAAGTGTACGCAATGCCTCCCTGAGCGCCGAACGACTTACCTTGAGTTGGACAGACAGGACTCGCTCTGGCGGAAGGTGATCGCCTGGCTTGAGTTCACCCGAGACGAGCATATTTCTGACTGTATTGGCCACATCCTCGAATGTGCGCTTTGCCCTGACCGGCTTCGGGGCAGCTAAGTCCTTGTTGGCCATTTTTACAGCCCTGGCAGTTATGGGGGTTGTTGCGCCGCGCATTATACCCCCCGCCTCACTGGCCACGGACCAATGTCCAATGCACCGATCATGCCTGCACTGTCCCTGATGAGTCGGCTGATTCGAGCCTGCTTCGCCACCTGTGCCTGCTAAACCGCACCCCGAACGGTGTCGATGACACTGAGCGCATCCCCTGGTTGCACGTCGCCTCGCCAGGCCGAATGACCATCCGGGCGCACCAGCACCAACGGCTTCTCATAGGCTTCACGTGCCGCCTTGTTGTCGACATCGACGACAGAAAGAGGGACGCCTCTTTTCGCGGCGGCCTTTTCGAATTGATCGACAGAGAGATCCTTCTGGAAACGCATCAGCACAAAACCACGCCCGAAAAAATCTATCGTGGATTTCCCTTCCTGCAGCCAGACATGCGGCGCCCGATGACCGGGCCTTGAGGTCTGCTCGCACGTCGATGTCGTGTCTTCCGGCTCGGGCGTGCCGTCGGGCACGATGACCGGCGAGCCCTCATAACGATAGCCAAGATGAATGCCCAGCGTGTACCACTCCCGCTTCATCCTTTCGGTGAAGGCGTCGCCAAAAATCTTGCGCGCTGCATCTCCCTGCGGCCCGGGCTCGAAAATCTCCTTCGGCGTGGAGGCGTCACGCGGCGACAACATGCGCTTGAGGTTGCCGGTTGCTTCAGCCACGTTACGTGCAGCCACCGGTCGTCGCTCAAAGTCATAGGACTGCAGCAGCTTCTCTCCGCCCCAGCCCTTGATCATCGCTTCGAGCTTCCAGGAAAGGTCAACGGAGTCCTGCACGCCCGTATTCATTCCGAATCCGCCAGTCGGCGAAGTCAGATGACAGGCATCCCCGGACAGGAATACCCGCCGGGTGCCGTATTGCTTGGCCACGAGTTGCCTTCGCACCCACGGCATGATGGACAGGATCTCGAAGTCAAACTCCCTGCCGACTGCGCGAATGACGGCCTTGCGCACATCTTCTTCGGTCAGCGTTCGCCGTGTCTCGTCGCCCACAATCGAAAAACGCCACCAATCCCGTCCATTGATTGCGACCAGGGTGCTCCAGGTGCCTTCCGGCCCGATGAAGATGAACCGATAACCGGGCTTCTTGTCGTGAAGCTTTTCCAGCCCGTCGCACTTGATGATGGCGTTGGTCGTGTAGGTAAGCGCCGGGGTTCCCTCCATCTGGATGCCCAGACTCTCGCGAACACTGCTCGAACCGCCATCGCATCCCACGAGATAGTCGCAGTCGATGCCTTCCTCCCGGCCCGATTCCAGATCCCTGACTTTCGCCACGACGCCATCCGTTCGCTCTTCGAAACCGAGCAACTCGGTGTTGTATCGAATCGAGACATGGGGAAAGCTCCTGGCGAATCGCGTCAGAACCGGATCAAAGAAATGCTGCGGGCAGCGCTCACGCTTCTGGGGACTTTGAACCGGACATGGCTCGTCCCTGTTTGACGGGAAAAACTCCCGCCCGAACTCGTATCCTCCGTGCAGCGCGGAGACCCAGGCACAGTCCTGCGGATAGCTTCTGTTGTACCCCGCCGCCTCGACCCAGGAAGCAATGCCCCAGCGGCGGCAAAACTCCATGGTCCTGACACCGATCATGTCCATCTTGGGCTGGAATATGGAGCCATCTCCCTTTTCAAGAAGAATGCACGGTATTCCCCGCCAACCAAGGTCTCCTGCCAGCGCAAGGCCGACAGGACCAGCACCGACAATTAGCACTGGTGTCTTCATGTTCTTTGCTCACCTTTTTGCACAAAAGAAATCTCGGGAGATTCATCCAAAAAATGCCAACAATTAGAACGGAAGCCGGCTTTCGCTTCTTTCGCATTTCTGGTCTGACCAATGGTCGCATTCACCCAAACGCTTGTCAATCGAGCCGCTATGCCCTGCAGAAGGACATCAAGTGCCCGGCCAGCACTTCGGGATGTCGATAGAGAAAATCATAGTCATGCATTTCGACAGCAACGCACCTGCAGTCCTGCATCAGCTTCTCGATGACCGGCCCCTGCCGGCCAAGATGCGCTTCTCGACGCGTAACAAGCTCGATCACCAGGGCAGGAACGCGCACTTTCGCAAGGGTTGCTCCGACATCAAATGCCCAACTGGCCCGATAGAAGGCCCCGTATCCGAACCGGCTTTGCAGAATATCCAGGACCTCGTCTTCGAGCGGCGCCAGGTCTTCAGCCGTGACCCCGTCTTTCGCCACCACGGATGGGCGCCACCATATCTTCGTCAGCTTTCCATAGAGCTGGATCCAGTCGTTGAGCGTCAGTTGTCCCGCTTCTTTTTCTGTCTGCTTCAATTTTTGTGCATAGTCCGGCACCGATGCAAGCCGTGCCTTTTGATCAGTGATCAAGCTATGCGTCAGCCCCGAAAGGACAAGCCGCTCGACACGCTCAGGCCACAGAGCCGCCATCGTTGCCGCCACCTTGTTTCCCGCATGCAGGCCGAACACGTGGGCCCTGGCGATGCCCACCGCGTCCATGAAATGGATCAGGCTGCTCGCGAATGAAGCGATGTCTATCTCGCCTTCCAGCGGATCGGATCCCCCAAACCCCGGCAAGTCCGGCGCCAGGGTACGGAATGACGTCAGCAGCGGCATCACCCTGCGAAAAGCCCGCGAGGAGATATTGGTCATATGCAGCAACAGCAGCGGCGGGCCGTCGCCGCATTCCAGGTAATGAATTTGCCCGTTGGGCGTATCCGCCAGGCCTCGTCTAATCTTCCGAATCATGATTGAGTGTTGTTGCTTATGGTCAGACCTTCCAGTATAAACTGCCGGGTCGAAAATGCCATGGCACACTCCCCTCCAATCCTGACCTCAATAGAGGCGCATCACGGGATCCCGCCAAACACTAAGTGGAGAACTTGAAATGACTCAATCAACATCTGCAGGCCCCCTCGACGGGATTCGAGTTACGGATTTCACCAATGTCATGTCCGGTCCGGTCTGCACCCGCCTGCTTGCCGACATGGGCGCTGAAGTCATCAAGGTGGAGCCGCCGCAAGGCGACCATAGCAGGACACGTCATCCGATCCGCAATGGCGTCAGCATCCATTTCGGGCATTTGAATGCCGGAAAAAAGAGCGTTGCCCTGGACCTCAAGTCGCCGGCCGGAAAGAAAGCAGCTATCGAGCTGTGCAAGCGCTCCGACATCGTTGTTGAAAACTGGCGCCCCGGCGTTGCCGCGCGCCTGGGGCTGGATTTTGAGTCTCTCTCGAAGCTCAAGCCCGGCATCATCTACTGCGCGGTTTCCGGTTACGGGCAAAAAGGCCCCAACGCCAAGCTCCCGGGACTGGCGTCTCTTGTGGAAGCCAGAAGCGGTTTTGCCTCAGCACAGATGAAACTGGATGGCGCCGACAAGCCAATGACTTCGGGTTTGATGCTGGGGGACTCACTCTCCGGCATATGGGCCTACGCAGGGGTGATGACGGCGCTGGCTCAACGAGGAATCACCGGCAAAGGGTCAATGGTGGACCTCTCCATGCACGACTCCATGCTGTTCTCCCTGATATACGAGTTTCATGAAGCGCAGTTCGGCCAGTCCATTCGACGCAGTCATATTCCCCTGCGCACGGCCGATGGATACATGCAGGTGCCGCCGGTCACGGAACGGAATTTCATAGATGTCGCCAATGCCATCGGCAAGCCGGAATGGATAAAGGGGGAAAAATTCGGTTCCGTGAACGGCCGCAATGAGAACTGGTTTGAACTCCTGGATGCAATACAGGAGTGGACCAGCAAACGCTCCACCGCCGAATGCGAGAAGGTGCTGATGGCTACCGGTGTTCCCTGCGCCAGCTACAGGACAGTGGACGACGTGCTGAAGGACCCCCATGTAATCGAACGCGGATCAATAGGAACGATCAATTACGGGAGCGGCAAGTATCAGCTGCCCAACGCCCCCTTTCAGTTGCCTGGGTTCACCACGCATGTGCGGGATCGAATCGCGAATTTCGATGAGGATATTGATAGCGTGCTTGGAGGAATACTCGGCTACTCGAAAGAGGAAATCGAGGCATGCCGTGTAAAGCCGGAACATTCTCACGAGTAAATCACGAGCAAGGCGCATCGTGAATTCGCCCTGCAGTCTCTTCTGACACTCACGCCTTCAGCGCGTACCAAAAATCCTGGCGCCTAAGTTATGGCGCCAGCTGTTCTGAGCGACGCAATATCGGCGTCAGAAAATCCCCAATCGAGCAACACAATTTCGGTGTGCTCTCCGGCCAACGCCGGGCCTGATGCGACTTCCGGGATCGTCCTGCTGAATCTCGGTGCCGGCATGGGGTGTTCGATTCCATCCACCACCTTAAACATGCCTCTGGCCACGGCATGGGGGTGCTGGCGCACTTCGGCCAGTTCCAGAACGGGCGCAAAGCAGGCATCCGAACCCTCGAAGACCTTGACCCACTCATCGCGGGTGCGTTGGCTGAATATTTCCTCGAAACGATGACGCAAAGCGGGCCATCCGGCCTTGTCCTGCTGTCCGGGCAGATTCTCCTTGTCGAGCCCGAGTCGCACCAATAATTCGCGGTAAAAGCGGCTCTCAATCGCACCCACGGTTACCCACTTGTGGTCCCTGGTTTCATATGCGGAATACCATGGAACATTACCGTCAGATGCGTTCTCGCCGCGGGCCCCGAAATCCCCGGCCTGCTCACGACCATGCATCGGCGTGGCCAGCGATGTCACCCCGTCAATAATCGCAGCATCCACCACCTGTCCTTGCCCCGACTTGCCCGACTCCAGCAATGCGCAGACGATGCCAAACGCAAGGTACACCCCGCCGCCACCGTTATCACCCAGCAAGGACAACGGCGGAGAAGGTCGTTGCCCCTTGATGCCAATGTAGTTGAGAGCCCCTGCAAGGGCTATGTAGTTGATGTCGTGACCAGCGGTCTGCGCAAGCGGACCGTCCTGGCCCCATCCTGTCATCCGTCCATACACAAGCCTGGGATTGATTCCGGAGCAGGCTTGGGGCCCCAAACCCATGCGCTCCATGACTCCGGGCCTGAAGCCTTCGATCAGGGCATCCGCCTGCCTGATCAGATCCAGTGCAAGCTGAACGCCTTCCTTGCACTTGAGATTGATCCCGATGGAACGACGATTCCTTCGATTCAGTTCGTATCTGGGATTTCTCTGCACCCCCAGTTCAACCGGATCATTTCGATCGATTCGCGCGATCTCCGCGCCCATGTCGGCCAGCAGCATTGCGGTAAATGGCGCCGGCCCGATGCTGCCGAACTCGATGACTTTGAAGCCTCGTAACGGTCCCATACTTCCTCATCTCCCTTGAGTTTTCGACCACAAATTGATCGACCCCGCTGCAGCATCGCAACCAAGCAAGCTGCTGTCGCGGGTTTTTAGACTTGTCCGGTTCTGTAGCACATGAATTGTCCGCTTTTCCTGTCGCGGGCGGGAAGTGGCGAAGGGCGAAGCCCGTAGCCGGTTCCCGCCCGCGGCGGCGCGCCTGGCGGACGGTTCAGGCGGCCTGTTGCAC
>CAXNIK010000097.1:0-10682 GCA_964202115.1 Burkholderiales bacterium | reverse complement strand
TTCACCGTCGAAGTCTGCGGCGTGAACGACGGGCCGGTCGCGAAGGACGACGCCGCTGGTTGCATCGACGAAGGCCAGAAGATCACCGCCAGCGTCACCGGCAACGACTCGGACATCGACCGCGGCGACACCCACACCTGGGCGCTGATCGAGAGTTCGTTCGACGGTCTGGGCACCCTGACCTTCAACGCCAATGGGACCTGGAGCTACGACGCGGCCGGCGCCTACAATTACCTCAACGAGGGCGACGACGTCGAGCTGTCTTTCCAGTACAGGATGACCGACGCAAGCGGCGCGTTTGACGACGCGACGGTAAGCTTCTGCGTGCAGGGCGTGGGCGGCGGCTCGGACCACTTCCCGAACCAGCCCAAGGACATCTCCAACATCGTGCTCTACTTCAACGACGATGCGGCGATCACCGGCGACGCGCGCGGCGCGTGGCTGACGCAGACGATGAAGAACGGCAGCACCAAGGTGACCGCGACGGCTGACGGCGTCTACACGGTCAAGATGGATGTTCCGGGCAGCTTCAGCGACGATCTCGACGAGACGATCTCCTCCATCCTTTCCTACGTCGAGGCCAACGGCCTAGACCCGGACGCGGAGCTGGTCGGCGTGGCGGTCAAGGGCGGCAACGTCGCCCATGGCGGCTACCACAACTTCTACGCGATGGACGGCGACGCCGATGCGGAGTTCACGTGGGGGGGCGACAGCACGATCCTCGCCGATCTGACCGGGCGCACGACTCTCGCGCTGGACAACGAAATCGACGCGACGATCGCCTACTCCAGCGTATTCCCGGGCTGATCGGCCGACGTCGCACGGTTCACCGGACAAGCCGCTGCAGCCTGGCGCCAAAGGAAGCACGCAGCCTGCATCGGAGTCCCGGGAGTGCCTGGAAGACGCGAACCGGCGGGGAATCCCGCCGGCTTTTTTTTGGTGCGCCAGGCATGGCGCGTAGCGCCGTGACTGGCGCTGTCGGAACCGCTGTGGTGGCGGGAAAGACGACTTGGAGGTGAAAGTCCTCTACACACCCGGCAGGGGGAGTGTTAGCTGAACGGCAAGGGTGTCCATCGCGAGGTGGAATCTGAAGGAAGCTGAAAGCAAAGTGCTGGCCTGACGAACAGGAAGCGGATTAGGCGGTGCAGCGGGGTGAGGCGGCCAATATCGTCGAAGCCCGATACTTGCACGGAACGCTGCGACGTAGATCCGACAGGCATAAGCATGAATGTCGCGCGCATTACCCTGGGAGGTCTGCCAACCTGCCTTGTGCTACTGGCATCGAGAGGTGCCGGGATGGGTTGGCAGAAGTCAGCAGAGGTCGTAGTAGCCACTGGAACCGGAGGGGCGAAGGGCTGAACCTGACATGAGCGGATAGTCACGCGTGTTCTCTGCGTGGACAGGGCAGAAGCCTCTGGCAACGGAGGGCCTACGGATATACTGAAAGGGCCGGAAGCTTTGACGGTGACCGTAGGTGTCTATTGGACGACAGGCGACACGATGAACGGAACGAAGCTCGCTGGGGCCGTTTGCCCAGAAGTCAGGAACCGCCGGATGCGGTACCGCACGTCCGGTGGTGTGGGAGGACGGTAGGGGCGACCCTACCTCCTACCCGATCCCGGGTTCTGCGCCCTCGCCCGGTCCGTCCGGCTGGCCAAGCCACTGCGTTACCGCGATAATTCGTGGCGCCATCACCCCTAACCCTGACACGGACCGCAATGCCCATCCCCACCAGAGAACTCGCTGACACCATTCGCTCGCTGCGCCGCGTGTTCTACGCGATGGGCGGTTTTACGCTGGCGGTGAATGTGTTGTTGCTGGTGCCGGCGATCTACATGCTGCAGATGTACGACCGCGTGCTCACCAGCCGCAACGAGGGCACGCTGGTGCTGCTGACCGCGCTCATGCTCGGGCTGCTCGCCCTCGAGGCCGCGCTTGAATTCGTGCGCGGGCGCGTGATGGTGCGCGTTGGCGCGGCACTGGACCTGCGGCTGGGCGCGCGCGTCTTCGACGCCGCTTTCGAGCGCACGCTCGGCGGCTCCGGCGGACACTCCGGCCAGGCCCTGGGCGACCTTGGCACTGTGCGCCAGTTCCTCACCGGCAAGGGGCTGTTTGCCTTCTTCGATATTCCCTGGACACCGGTGTACATCCTGGTGGTGTTCCTGCTCAGCCCGTGGCTGGGCCTCTTCGCGCTGATTGCCGCACTCGTCCTGCTCGCGCTCGCCTGGATAAACGAGCGCGCGACCGCGCCGCTGCTCGCCGAGGCGGGTAGGCTCGGTGCCGCCGCAAACCAGTACGCGGTGACGCAGCTGCGCAATGCCGAGGCGATCGACGCGATGGGCATGCTCGGAGGATTGCGCGAGCGCTGGTTCCAGCGCCATGGCCGCCACCTCGCGGTGCAAAGCGAGGCCGCCGACCGCGGCGCCATGATCGGAGCGGTGACGCGCTTCTTCCGCTTCGCGCTGCAGTCGGGCATCCTCGGCCTGGGGGCGTGGCTGGTGCTGCAGAACCAGCTCACACCCGGTGGCATGATCGCTGCGTCGATCCTGCTCGGGCGCGCACTCGCGCCGGTGGACCTGGCGATCGCGACCTGGCGCGGCTTCGTGTCGGCGCGCGAAGCCTATGGACGGTTGGGCAAGCTGCTTGACGCGCATCCGGCCCGCCAGGCCATGGTGACCCTGCCCGCGCCCAAGGGCGAGCTTCTGGTGGAGAACCTGGTCGTGGCGGCCCCCGGAAGCCGCAACCCCATCCTCAAGGGGCTGAACTTTCGCATGTCGCCCGGCAACATCGTTGCCGTGGTCGGGCCGAGTGCCTCGGGCAAATCTACGCTGGCGCGGGCGCCGGTCGGAGTCTGGGCGCCACTCAACGGCGCGGTCCGTCTGGATGGCGCCGACGTGCACGCCTGGGACAAGGCGGAACTCGGCGCCTTCGTCGGCTATCTGCCCCAAGACGTGGAACTCTTCGAGGGCACGGTGGCCGAGAACATTGCGCGCTTCGGGCCGCTCGACTCGCAACGCATTGTCGCCGCGGCGCAAAAAGCCGGCGTGCATGAACTGGTGCTGCAGCTTGCCGAGGGATACGAAACGCCAATCGGCGAGGGCGGCGCGGCGCTCTCGGGCGGACAGCGCCAGCGCATTGCGCTCGCACGCGCTCTCTACGGCGACCCAGTGCTGCTGGTGCTCGACGAGCCCAATGCCAACCTCGATGACGCGGGCGACGCGGCGCTGATGGCAGCACTGCGCGCTGCAAAAAAGGACAAGCGCACCGTGTTCGTGATGACGCACCGCGTGAACGTGCTGCGCATCGCCGATGCCATCATGATTTTGGCGGCGGGCGCGATCCAGGGCTTCGGGCCACCCGATAAGGTGCTCAAGGCACTGCCTGGGGCGCGGCCCCCGGTGGCGAAGGCGGGCGAGAGCGGCGCCGGCACCGGGACTGACGGGGGCGCAGAATGAGCCTGCCGGTCCAGACCCTGAACGACGCGTCGCGACAGGGCGCTGCGGCCGACGCATTGCCCAACGCAAACTATGCAGCCACCATCCGCATGGGCTGGTGGCTGCTCGTCATCGGGTTCGGCGGTTTTCTCGCATGGGCGGCGCTGGCTCCTCTGGATGAGGGCATACCGGCCCAGGGCGTCGTTGCCTCCGAATCCAAGCGCAAGCGCGTTGATCACCTCACCGGCGGCATTGTCGCCAAGCTGTTGGTGCGCGAAGGCGCGCGCGTGAAGGCTGGCGACGACCTGATCCTGCTCGATGGCGTGCAGGCCGGCGCCGCGCTGAACGCTGCACTGGGACAGTGGCGACTCGCTGCCGCGACCGCGGCCCGGCTGGATGCGGAGCGCAAGGGGCTCAAGGCGATCGCCTTCCCGCGCGAACTGCTCGCCGCGGTGCGGGACACAGAGGCCGCAGCCGCAATGGCGGCACAAACCGAACTGTTCCGATCGCGCCGGACTGCGATCGAGGGCGAGCTCAACATCATCCGCGAGTCGGTGCGCGGGCTGGAACTGCAGATGCGCAGCCTGGATCAGCTCAAGGCCGGGCGTGAGAAGCAAATAGCACTCTTCAATGAGCAGCTTACCTCCTTTACCAGGCTAAACCGTGAGGGCTTCGTTTCGCGCAACCAGTTGCTGGATATCGAGCGCCAGCTTGCCGAGGTGCAAAGCAAGCAAAGCGAGGATCTGTCCAATATCGCCGGCATCAACGCACGGCTGGCCGAATTCAGGATGCGGGGGGCGCAACGGGAAATCGAATACCGGCGCGAAGTCGAGACCCAGCTCGCCGATGTTCAGCGCGATGCCTCTACGCTGGCCGAGCGCCTGGTGGGATTGCGCGACACGAACAAGCGCCTCGCCGTGCAGGCGCCGGTGGACGGCGTGGTGGTCGATCTGGCGTTCCATACCATCGGCGGAATCATCAAGCCCGGCGATCGCATCCTTGACATCGTTCCCGAGGGGGACGAGTTGATCGTCGAAGCGCAAGTGGGGCCACAGTACATCGACCGCATGCACGCCGGCCTGCCGGCGGATGTGCACTTCGATGCCTACATGGCAAGCGCCGAGCGCCCCGTCATCGCCGGAAATGTCACTGTAGTCTCCGCAGATGCACTCACCGATGCGCGCACGGGTGCCCAGTACTACGCCATTCGCGTGTCGGTGCCGCCGGACGAGGTGAGGAAACTGGGCAAGCTTGCATTGCAACCCGGCATGACCAGCACGGTAATGGTGAAGACCGGCGAGCGATCATTGCTGGTGTACCTTGCGCGGCCATTCCTGCGGCGGTTTGGGTCGGCGTTGAGCGAGCGCTAGATTGGCGGCACAAAAACAAGGAGGAGGGCAACATGCACAAGTTTTCTCCCGCACTCGCAGGCCTGTCGGTGGCCCTACTCGCCGGTGGAGCGCAGGCCCAACCCTTTCCCGTCAAGCCGATCACGGTCATCGTGGCCTTCGCCGCGGGCGGACCGGTGGACCTGGAGACGCGCATGTACACCGCCAAGGCAGGCGAGTTGCTCGGCCAGCCCATGGTGACCGATTACAAGGTCGGTGGCGGCACGACCATCGGCACGGGCTACGTGGCCAAGGCCAGGCCCGATGGCTATACGCTGCTGTCCGGCTCCGCCTCGCTCACGGTGTTCCCGGCCTTCTACAAGGACCTCAATTTCGACATCATCAAGGACCTCGCGCCCATCACGCAGATGAGCCAGCGCTCCTCCCTGCTGGTGGCCAGTCCCAATGCGCCGTTCAGGACCTTCGCCGAGTACATCGCCTATGCCCGCGCCAATCCGGGCAAGGTCAATTACGGAACCTCAGGCGTCGGCGACATCACCCACCTGCTGGGTGAATGGCTGCATTCGCTGTCCAAAACTCGCGTGACCTTCGTTCCCTTCAAGGGCACCGGACCGTTGATGGTGGACCTGATGGCATCGCGCCTGGATGTGACCTCGGCCACGCTGATTGCCTCCCTGCCGCTGGTGAAGTCGGGCAAGTTGAAGGCGCTGGCGGCGCTGGGCAAGGAGCGCTCCAAGCACATGCCGGACATTCCCACGGTGGCCGAGAACGGGCTGCGTGACTTCCAGTACGCCAACTGGCTGGGCATATTCGCGCCGGGAGGCACGCCGGCACCCGTGGTGAACAGGCTCAACGAAGTGCTGGTGACGGTGCTGAAGCAGCCTGCCATCGTTGCCGAGCTCGATGCCCAGGGCAGTCTTGCGATAGGCAACACACCCGAGCAATTCCACCAGTACGTGGCCGCCGAGGCGGTGCGCTGGAAAGCCGTGGTGGACGTGGCCGGCATCAAGCTGACGCAATAGATCGACGCTTCAGTAGTGCGGCGGCACTTCGTCGGCGGGATTGCGCGACTCCGCGGGCAGCGAGGCCTGTAGCTGATCGCGCAGGGCGCGGATGTCCCGCTGCAGCGCCTCGATCTGCTGCTGCTGGCGGAAGACGGTGCGGTTGAGTTCCTCCAGCAGGTCTTCGGTGAAGGACAGCTTCACTTCCAGGTCGGTGAGACGCTTGTCGGCGTCGGTGCTCGTGGTGATCGTCATTCCGCCGTCTTCGCTGCCTTCGCTGCTTTGGCTGCCGCCACCGCTGCGGCGCGCTCTGCGGCAGCCAGCCTGTCCGCCTCCACCATGGCCGCTCGGGTCTGCGGCGTTTCCAGGCTGATGCGTCCCAGCGATCCGTCGCGATACTCCTGCAGCAGGATCAGGGAGGCGCGCTCGAAATCGAGTTCGCCGGCGCGGGCATTTTTGCCCTTGAGGAAGCAGCCGCGCCTTTTCGCCACGGCTTCGACCACGTCCACGGCGTCAAGGCCTTCGACGGCGATGCGATAGCGTTCGGCCAGGCGCTCGGGATAGCGCGCCAGCAGGATGCCGGCGAGGAACTCGGCCACTTCCTCGTCGATCACGGCGTTGCGGCCGATGGCGTGGCTGGCGGCGAGCATGAAGCCGTCGGACTCGTGCTCGATCTTCGGCCACATCAGGCCGGGTGTGTCGATTATGTACTGGCGCGTGCTGATGTCGAAGCGCTGCTGGCGCTTGGTCACCGCGGGCTCATCGCCCACCTTGGCCACCTTGCGCTTCACCAGCGCGTTCATGAAGGTGGACTTGCCCACATTGGGTATGCCCATGATGAGCATGCGTAGCGGCTTCAGGTTGTCATTGCGATGCGGCGCCAGTTGCTGGCACAGCCCCGGCACTTTGGCGACCTCGGCGGCCTTCTTGCAGGAGATGGCCACGGCGGTGACGCCCTTTTGCTTGTTGAGCGCATCCAGCCAGGCCCGGGTCACGTCCGGATCGGCCAGGTCGGCCTTGTTGAGCAGCTTCAGGCAGGGCCGCTGGTGCAGCCGGCGCAGCTCGCGGATCATGGGATTGCTGCTGGCCTCGGGCAGGCGCGCATCCAGCACCTCGATCACCACATCGATATCCACCATGGTTTCGTCCGCCTTTTTCTTGGCGGTTCTCATGTGGCCGGGAAACCATTGGATGGGCATGCGGGGACTCTGATGATCGGAGGGGAGGGCGCATTATCTCCTGTTCTGCTGCAAGGATTCCGTAGACGCACTGCGTATCCAGCCACGAAGCTGTCAATGCCTGACCCGTGCTACACTGGACCCGTGTAACACGGGTTTGCTACACTCTTGGAGACTCTATCATGGCCAACCTCACCATCACCGTGCCCGAAGAAGTCCTGAAAAGTGCGCGTCAACGTGCGTTGCAGCAGGGCACCTCGGTCAATGCACTGCTTCGCGATTATCTGAGCCAGTTCGCCGGGACTCAATCCGCGCAGGCCAAGGCGGCACAGCGCGTGCTGGAGCTGTCGAAAACCAATCGTGCGGGCCGGGGCAAGGCCAAATGGGCTCGTGACGACCTGCACCGGTAATGAAGTTCTTTTTCGACACCAATGTACTCGTCTACCTGTTCGACTCTGATTCGCCTGAAAAGCGCAAGAAGGCGCGCATCCTTTTTCAGAATCACGCCGATGCCGGCGACATCCTGCTGAGCACGCAGGTACTGCAGGAGTTTTATGTCACGGTCACGCGCAAGCTGGCGCGGCCCCTGGATGCCGCCACGGCTGGACAAGTCGTGTCGAGCTTCACGGAACTGCCGATGGTGCAGATAGACGGAAAACTTGTGCTGTCGGCTATCGATCGCAGCCGCAACAGCCAGCTTTCATTCTGGGACAGCCTCATCGTGCAAGCCGCCATTGAGGGCCACGCCACCACGCTGTACTCGGAAGACCTGCAACATGGGCAGGCGCTGGATAGCCTGCGGGTGATCAATCCCTTCGGGCAGTCGTGAAAACGTGCTTGTCCGCACGTTCGCAAAGCTTCCCGGTTAGTAGCGATATCCCTGGCCGGCCGGTGCCGCGACGGTTTCAATGAACTACGCCGACAACACCAGCACCACCAGCCCCAGCACCAGCAGCACCATCCCCAATACCTTGCGCCGCTCGGTCTTCTCCTTCAGCCGGTGCGACACCAGATAACCGAACAGCACTTCGATCAGGCTGAGCGCGCGCACATCGGCGGCCGAGCGCATGGCGAAGGCGGTGAACCAGCCTATCGAGGACGTTGCACCCAGGGCGCCGGCCGCAAGCGATAAACGCCACTCGCGCATGGCCGCGAGCAGCGCCGGCCGGTCGCGGGCCAGCAGCCATCCGCCCAGCAGCACGGTCTGTATGGCCTGCGCCCAGACCAGGTTGTAGGCCCCCGAGTAGAAGGGCGACCAGTTGGTTTGCAACAAAGCCGCGCCGCGATAGCCCACCGCCGATAGCGCGAACAGTCCGCCTGCGCCAATGCCATAGAAGGCGGTGGCGGACCACCAGGCGCTGCGCTTGTTGCCTGAGTCGTCCACCAGGCCGGGCTTGTAGGACATCATCATCACTCCCGCGACCGACAGCGCGATGGCGGTGATCGACCCCGGCCCCAGCCGCTCGCCGATCAGCACGAAGGCAAACAGGGCCACCTGCAGCACCTCGGTCTTGACGAAGGCCGTGGCCACGGCGAAGGTGCCGCTTTGCATGGCCAGGAGCAGCAGCGCGGTGGCGAAGAGCTGCGCCAGCGCGCCGAGAAAAATCCACATCAGAAAAGGCGCGGAGATCACCGCGTCCCCCGGTTGCGGCCAGGTGTGATGCAGGAAGAACAGCCAGGCTGCCGCAAAGGGCAGTCCGTAGAGGAAGCGCACCAGGGTCGCCCCCAGCGTGCCGGCGGTCTTGATCAGGCCGCGCTGCGCGGCGTTGCGCGCCGTCTGCAGCAACGCGGCGGCCAGGGTGATGGGAATCCAGAGCCAGGTCATGGTTTTTCAGGGCATGAGGGTGAGCGAGGGCGGTGGACAGCTCGCCCCCTCCCTGACCCTCCCCCGCTGCGCAGGGGAGGGGATTAAATTGCGTGCGGTCTAAGCGACTTTCTGCTGCTTCGCCGCCGCGATCTGCGTGCGGTTCCAGGCCGACAGCACCGCCTTCATGGAGGCGCTGACGGTGTCGTGGTCCAGGGCGACGCCGGAGACGCGCCGGCCGTCGATGTTGAGCTGCACATAGGCCACGGCCTCGGCATTGGTGCCCTCGGTGACGGCGTGTTCGCTGTAGTCCACCACGGCGATGCGGCTCTTGCCGTGCTTCATGAGGGCATCGACGAAGGCCGACAGCGCGCCTTCGCCTTCGCCATGCAGGGTCTGCTTCGCGCCGCGCTCGATGATGTGGGCATTGATGGCGTCGTGCCCGGCGTTGCGGTCGAGCTGGTAGCCGGTGAGCGACACCGGGTCGCTGTCGGCGATGAAGGTTTGCTTGAACATGGCGTGGATGGCGGCGGGCGCCATTTCACCGCCCTTTTGCTCACTTGCCTTCTGCACTTCCTGGGCCAGTTCCACCTGCAGCCAGCGCGGCAGCGACAGGCCGAAGTCGCGCTCCAGCACGAAGGCCACGCCGCCCTTGCCCGACTGGCTGTTGACGCGAATGATGGCCTGGTAATCGCGGCCCAGGTCCTTGGGATCGATGGGCAGATAGGCCACTGACCAGGGCTCATCGGCCTTTTGCTGCTGCAGGCATTTGCGGATGGCGTCCTGGTGGCTGCCGGAGAAGGCCGTGTACACCAGTTCCCCAAACCAGGGATGGCGCGGATGCAAGGGGATGTCGGTGCACTCGGTGGCCACCTGGATGATCTCGTCGGGATTGGACAGGTCGAGCTTGGGATCGACCCCCTGGCTGTAAAGGTTCATGGCCATGGTGGTCATGTCCATGTTGCCGGTGCGCTCGCCGTTGCCGAGCAGGGTGCCTTCGACGCGGTCGGCCCCGGCCAGCAGCGCCAGTTCGCCGGCGGCCACGGCCGTGCCGCGGTCATTGTGCGTGTGCACCGAGATGATGACGGAGTCGCGGCGGCTGATGTGGGTGTGGAAGTACTCCACCTGGTCGGCGAAGACATTGGGCGTGGCCACTTCCACCGTGGTGGGCAGGTTGAGGATGCAGGGACGCTGCGGCGTGGGCTGCCACACGTCCATCACCGCCTCGCAGATTTCGACGGCGTAGTCGGTCTCGGTGCTGGTGAAGCTTTCCGGGGAATACTCGAACTGCCATTCGGTGCCGGGATATTTGGCGGCTTCGTCCTTCACCCATTGCGCGCCCTGGCGGGCGATGGCGGTGATGCCGGCGCGATCCATGCCGAACACCCGCTCGCGCTGCACCGGCGAGGTGGAGTTGTAGACGTGGATGATGGCGCGGCGCGCGCCCTTTACCGCCTCGTAGGTGCGCTTGATCAGATCCTGGCGCGCCTGCACCAGCACCTGGATGGTGACGTCCTCCGGAATCTGCTTCTGCTCGATGGCCCAGCGCACGAAGTCGTAATCGGTCTGGCTGGCCGAGGGAAAGCCCACTTCGATTTCCTTCACGCCGATCTTGACCAGCAATGCCCACATGCGCTTTTTCTGCGCCGGGTTCATGGGCTCGATCAGCGCCTGGTTGCCGTCGCGCAGGTCCACACTGGTCCAGATCGGGGCCTTGGTGATGGAGCGGCCGGGCCACTGGCGATTGATGAGCTTGGGGGCTTCAGTGGGACGGTACTTGCGATGGTCGAAGGTGGAGGTGGTCATGGGTTCGGCCCGGTGGGTAATGGGAGATGGAAGTGTAGGGCAATGTTTCGGGCAGATGATTGCGTATATGGCAACATTTCGTATAATTAAGCAATAATATTGCTAGATAT
>CAXNIK010000096.1:0-10683 GCA_964202115.1 Burkholderiales bacterium | reverse complement strand
GTTCGACAACTGGCATTCCACGCACTCGCCCGAGAACGTGGAGCTGTCGCAATCCATCTATCGCAGCCTGAAGGACGCCGGCCTGATCTACTCCAAGCCGGTGGAGCAGTTCTACGACCCGGTGAAGGGCATGTTCCTCGCCGATCGATACATCAAGGGCGAATGCCCCAACTGCCACGCCAAGGACCAGTACGGCGATGCCTGCGAGGTGTGCAGCTCGGTGTATTCGCCCATGGAGCTGATCAATCCGTATTCGGCGCTGTCGGGTGCGAAGCCCGAGCTGAAGACCTCGGATCATTTTTTCTTCCGGCTGTCCGATCCGAAGTGCACGGAATTCCTGAAGCAGTGGATGGGCAACAACCGGTTGCAGGCCCAGGTGGCCAACAAGGCCAAGGAATGGCTGGAAGGCGAGGGCGCAGATGGGAAAAAGGCGGCCCTAGGCGACTGGGACATCTCGCGCGATGCGCCCTACTTCGGCATCGAGATACCGGATGCGCCGGGTAAATATTTTTACGTCTGGCTGGACGCGCCGGTGGGTTATCTGGCCAGCTTCAAGAACTACTGCGCGAAGAAGGGCATCGATTTCGACGCCTTCCTCGCCGATCCGTCCACCGAGCAGATCCACTTTATCGGCAAGGACATCATCTACTTCCACACCCTGTTCTGGCCGGCCATGCTGAAGTTCGCCGGGCGCAAGGTGCCGGACAATGTCTACGTGCACGGCTTCATCACCGTCTCCGGCGAGAAAATGTCCAAGAGCCGCGGCACCGGCATCGACCCGCTGAAATACCTCAAGCTGGGCATGAACCCGGAATGGCTGCGTTATTACATCGCCGCCAAGCTGAATGCCAATGTCGAGGACGTGGACTTCAACCCGGATGATTTTGTGGCGCGGGTGAATAGTGATCTGGTGGGGAAGTACGTCAATATTGCGAGCCGGGCGGCGAACTTCATCACCAAGCAATTCGGCGGCAAGCTTGCGTACGCCGGCGACACCGCACCGCTGATCGAAGGCGCGCGCGCGTCGGCACAACTGGCTGCCGAGGCCTATGACACCCGCGAATTCGGCAAAGCCATCCGCGAAATCATGGCCGTGGCCGACCGCTACAACCAGGAGTTCGATGCAAGGCAGCCCTGGGTTCTTGCGAAGGATCCGAGCAAGCATGCCGAGTTGCAGGACGTGTGTTCACGCACCCTGCATGGTTTCAAGCTGCTGAGCGTGTTGCTGGCGCCCATACTTCCCCAAGTCACGAACAGAGTGGCCCGTGAACTCTTCGGCCTGGACCGCAATTTCACCTGGGCCGATGCGGAGACACTGCCACAGCATGTTCAGCCGTATCAACACCTCATGACCCGCGTCGACATGAAACAACTCGACGACCTCTTCGACATTCCGGCCGCGGAGCCGGAGAAGGAAAAGAAGAAAGTGAGCGACAAGACCAAAACGCCCCCTCCCCAGCCCTCCCCCGCTGTCGCAGGGGAGGGTGAGAACAGCGCCGCCAAGGCGGCGCATGTCTCGATTGATGACTTCGCCAAGATCGACCTGCGCATCGCCAAGATCGTGAAGGCGGAGCATGTGGAAGGCGCGGACAAGTTGCTCAAGCTCACGCTTGACGTGGGCGAGCTGGGCACGCGGCAGGTGTTCGCGGGCATCAAGTCGGCCTACGATCCGGCGACGCTGGAAGGCCGGCTCACGGTGGTGGTGGCCAACCTTGCGCCGCGCAAGATGAAGTTCGGCATGTCCGAGGGCATGGTGCTAGCGGCCAGCGGCGCATCTGCCAACGAGGTACCCGGCCTGTACATCCTCTCCCCCGACTCCGGCGCGCAGCCCGGAATGAAGGTGAAGTGATACCGCGGCACATCAGCGGCGACCACTGGCAGCGGCCCAGCCCGCTGTGGCGCCGGCGCCGGTTCATCGAGCGCCTGCATCATTCCGGCCCACCCTCCAAAGTTCGAAGAGCAAAGCAACACTTTTCTCATCGAATTACGGAGCAGGCATGGCATCCATTCATTACAGATTTCGTCCGCGCCTTTTCGACTGCCTGAAGGGCTATAACGGCGAGCAGTTCACCGCCGATCTCGGCGCCGGCCTCACCGTGGGCCTGGTGGCCCTGCCCCTGGCCATGGCCTTTGCCATCGCCAGCGGCCTGAAACCCGAAGCCGGCCTTTTCACCGCCATCATTGCCGGCTTTCTCATCTCGGCGCTGGGCGGCTCCAGGGTGCAGATCGGCGGGCCGGCCGGGGCCTTCATCGTCATCGTCTACGGCATCGTGCAGACGCACGGCCTGGCGAACCTCTTTATCGCCACCATGATGGCCGGGGTGCTGCTCTTTGTCATGGGCCTCACCGGCCTGGGTTCGCTGATCCGCTTCATCCCCATCGCCATCGTGATTGGTTTTACGAACGGCATCGCGGTGCTGATCGCGCTGTCGCAGGTGAAGGACTTCCTCGGCCTGGACATCGCCAGCATGCCGGCGGATTTTTTCTCGCAACTGGCGGTTCTGTGGCGGCACTCCGGCACCGCGGACTTCCCCACCATCGCCCTGTCCTTCTCCTCGCTCGGGCTCATCATCCTGTGGCCGCGCATCGCCGCGCTTTTAGGCCGGAAGGCCGGCACCGGATTGACTGGACGGGCGCGCCTCGTCAGCCGGCTGCCCGGCACGGTGGTGGCGCTGGTGCTGGCCACGCTCACCGCCTGGCTGCTGGAGCTGCACGTGGAGGTGGAGACCATAGGCTCGCGCTTCGGCGGTATTCCGCAAACCCTGCCCAGCTTCGCGCTGCCCGAATTCAACTGGCAGAGCGCGCGCAACCTCTTCGGCCCCACCATCACCATCGCGTTGCTGGGCGCCATCGAGTCGCTGTTGTGCGCGCGCGTGGCCGACGCCGCCATCAACGACCGCCACGACCCCAACCAGGAGTTGATGGCCCAGGGCGTGGCCAACTTCGTCTCGCCCCTCTTCGGCGGCATGCCCGCCACCGGCACCATCGCGCGCACCACCACCAACATCCGCGCCGGCGCGCGCACGCCAATCGCCGGCATCGTGCATGCGCTGGTGTTGCTGGTGATCGTGCTGGTCGCCGCCCCCCTGGCCGCGCACATTCCGCTGGCGGCGCTGGCGGCAGTGCTGATGTTCGTCGCCTGGAACATGGGCGAGTGGCGCGAATTCGCGCGCCTGCGCCAGTTCTCGCTGGTCTATCGCACAATAATGCTCTCCACCTTCGCGCTCACCGTCATCATCGATCTGTCGGTGGCGGTGGAGGTGGGCCTGGTGCTGGCCAGCCTGTTCTTCATCTACCGCGTCTCCGACATCACGCGCATAGAACCCATAAACCTCACGCAGCACGCCGGGGGCGGTGCACTGCTGGAGACCGACGCGCCAGCCGAGGCCGGAAAAAGCGGCGCCGGCCAGATCATCGCCTACAAGCTGTTCGGGGCGCTGTTCTTCGGCGCGGTGGGCAAGATCGAGGCGCTGCTGGACGAGAAGCGCGATCGCGTCGCGGTGCTCATCCTGGAGATGCACCAGGTGATCAACCTGGACTCCACCGGCCTGGATGCCATCGAGTCGCTGCACCGCGTTTTGCGCGAGGAGGGTTCGCAACTGGTGCTGGCCGGACTCACGCCGCAGCCGATTTCGCTCATCCACCGCTCCGGCTTCATCCGCGACATCGGCGAGGCCAATCTGGTGCCCGACCTGCAGGCCGCGCTCACCCGGGCGCAGGAACTGTCCCGCGAACTGGCCGCGGCTGATAAAGTGCAGGCCCCGGCGGCCTGAAGGCCGGCCGGAACGCGCCCCTTTAACCGACATCAGAACACTCAAAACCTCATGGACCCACTGCCCCTGCCTCTCATTTCCTGGGTTTTCACCATCGCCGGCATCGCCGCCCTGCTGCTGGGCGCGGCCCTGCTCACGCTCATGTACAAGGCCGGCACGCTGCCCACCAATAATGTCGATTACTCGGTGTGGAACGACGTCATCCTGCTGGGGATCTGGGGCATGAGCTTCATGGCCGGCATGGGCATGCTCAACTACAAGCCCTGGGCGCCCCAGTTGCTGGAATATTTCTGCTGGGTGCTGATCGCGCTCATGTTCATCAATTCGGCGACGCGGATCATGATCATGAAGCAGAAGTTCGAGAAGGATCCCACCGCCGGCAAATTCAAGTGGACGCCGGTGCTGGCGGGCTCGGCGATGGGGGTTGTGCCGGTGGTGGCGTTCTGTGGCTACACCCTCTACACGCTATATGACCCGCAGGTGATTCAGGAGTATCGCGCCGGGATCGCGGCGGCGCAGCGCAAATAGGATAGTGGAGTCCAGGGCTTCGGGGAATGGAGTGAACATTATTATCTTTTCAGAACACAGGTCCTTTACCTGAAAAGAAGAACGAAGCAGATATAGTCAAACGCGTCGGCTTGTTTCATTCGCGGCAAAATTCCGCCCGGCAAACCACGCGAACACCCGCAATCGACGGGTATCCTATATCCTTGAATAAACGGGGAGCAGTGAGTGCTGGAGAGGCGCAAATACAAGATCCTGGCGGTTGACGACGATGCCGGCGTCACCATCAGGCTCGCGACGGGTCTGGGCATCGATTTTGGCGTGGTGACCGTCAACGATCCGGCCAAGGCCATGACCGTGGCGCGCAAGGAGGCACCCGATCTCATTCTGTGCAGCGTGGGCATGCGCGGCGCCGACGGCCATGAGCTGTGCCGGCGCCTGAAGGCCGAGTCCGCCCTGGGCAAGACCCCGGTCATCCTCATGGTGGCCCGGCCCGTGGAAGCCGCCGACCGCCAGCGCAGCCTGGATGCGGGCGCAGTGGACTGCCTCAACAAGACCGCCGACATGAAGCCCCTGGGAGCGCGGCTGCGCCTGCACCTGGAACTGCGCCAGGCCAAGGAACAGGAGAACCAGAGCGCCCTGCTCGATGCCAAGGTGGCCGAGCGCACCGCCCAGCTGGAGGCCAGCCTGGATGCGCTGCGCGAGGCCATGCACAACCTGCGCACCACCCCGGTGGCCACAGGGGTGTTCTGGGTGCAGGTGCCGGAAGCCGGCCTGTACATCCTGTGCGGCAGCCCCGGAGACGTGGTCAAGCACCTGATGCTGCGCGGGCATATCGCCGAGGAGGAAAAGGGCGATGTGAAATGCGAGACCGGCCCCAATGTCATCCTGCTCTCCGACGTGCTGCTGCAAAACGGCAGCTTCGCCAACCTGTCCGAGTTCCCGGTGCTGCAGATGCTCTATCGCCAGGGCCTGATCCTGCCCGGCCACCCCAACAACACCGGCACCCGGCCCATGCTCATCGGCTCCGAATCGCAGGTGCGCGCCCAGCTCAACTATATCTATCGCGGCAACTACGGCCTGGTGAGCGAGGAGGAAATGGTCGCGGTGGGCATGGACAGGCAGGAGGCCAGGCGCCAGATGGCGCTCAAGCTGGGCTTTGCCTTCGGCGAGATCAAGAAATCCGAGGACCTGCTCGACTACCGCATCATCGGCGACGGCCCCGCCAACCTCGGCCAGGGCGTGAGCGTGCGGCGGGTTGCGCTAAACAAGTTCGAGTTCGCCTACCGCGGCCGCACCACCATGGTGGACCTCAACCTGGCGACAGGCCAGTCCTACGACACCCCTTACACGCCGGGGCAGCACCTGATCGAGCCGGAGTACTTCGGCGTCATTCACTGCGGCGAGGGCGACGGCTGGGATCTGCGCCGCCAGAGCATGGCCAGCATCGTCATGCTGCATGGCCGCTACTACCTGGTCGATGCCGGCCCCAGCGTGCTGCACAATCTGGCCAGCGTGGGCATAGACCTGTCGGAGATCGAAGGCATCTTCCACACCCACGCCCACGACGATCATTTCGCCGGCCTGCCCGCCCTGCTCGCCTCGGGCCTGCGCATCAAGTATTTCGCCACGCCGGTGGTGCGCGCCTCAGTGACCAAGAAGCTGGCCGCGCTGATGTCGCTGGAGGAGAGCCTGTTCGCCGAGCTGTTCGAGGTGCGCGACCTGAAGACCGGCGAATGGAACGACTGCGACGGCATGGAGGTCATGCCGGTGCATTCGCCGCACCCGGTGGAGGACACCATGTTCATGTTCCGTGTGCGCCAGGGCGAAGGAGAAAGCGGGAACTACAAGAGCTATGCGCACTGGGCCGATGTCGCCTCCATGCAGGTATTGCGCAAGCTGGTGGCAGCGGCCAACAAGGCGGAACCCGGGGTACTGCCCGCCGATTACGCCGAGAAAGTACGCGCGCGCTATCTCGCGCCCGCCACGCTGAAGAAGATCGACGCCGGCGGCGGCCTGATCCACGGCGAGCCGGGGGATTTCGCCGGCGACCCGTCTGAAAAGCTGGTGCTGGCCCACCGCGCAGCGCCGTTCACCCGCGAGGAGCTGGACGTGGGCTCGCAGGCCACCTTCGGCGCCGTGGACGTGCTGGTGCCGGGCACCCAGGACTACCTGCTGCAACGCGCCTTTGGCGACCTGGTGGAACTTTTTCCCGAAGCCACGCTGGACGAGTTGAAGGCCCTGCTCAGCGCCAGGGTCATGGCCTGCAACTCGGGCGACATCATCCTCAAACGCGGCGCGGCGGTGAACCAGGTGTTCCTGCTGGTCTCGGGAACGGTGCAGCGCGAGCGCACCGGCCTGGAGACGCTGTTCACGCTGGCCTGCGGCACCATCATCGGCGTCGACGCGCTGTTCCAGCAGGAGCCGCTGACCGACACCTGGCGCGCCGCCTCCCCGGTGCGCCTGCTGCCCATCGAGATCGGCCTGATGCGCGATTTTCTGGGCAAGAACGCCCGCGCCAAGATCCTGCGGGCGCAGATCACCGAGGCCGCCTTCCTGCAGAACACCTGGCTGTTCGGAGAACGCCTGACGCTGGGCCAGCAGAGCACACTGGCGCGCGCGGCCAGCGCGCTGAGCCTGCCAGCCGGCCAGGCCGCGCCAGCCAACGCCAGCGCCCTGTGCCTGGTGCGCTCGGGGCGGGTGGCACTGACCGATACGAAGAACAAGGTCCTCGAGACCGTGGGCCCGGGTGGCTTTTTCGGCGAGGAAACCTGCCTGTCGCGCCCGGCCGCACCCTGGCGCACCGTGGCCATCGAGGCCTGCGAGCTGGTCGTGCTCAGCCCCGCGGCACTGCGCTTCATCCCGGTGGCACTGTGGAAAATGCTGGAGACGCACGAGCGCCGGCTGCGCTCGCTGGAGCTGAATCAGCGCGGCTGATCCAGATCGCGCGGCATCTATCGGCACGCAATTTTTTGTGCCAAAAGATTGGCACGATTTTGACTTTTCGTGCCAAAAGAGCATAATTGGCTGATACATCTTGAATTCCCATGATCCGCCATGGGAGGAATCATGCCAAAAATACTCGCCTATGACCTCCCGGCCCGCGTCCAGGCAGAAATTGCCCGCCACACCACAGGCATTACCCGAACCCTGTTGGCACAGGCTTTCAGCAAGGAGGTGAGCCCCCGCTCACTTGCTCGTATCCTGGGGAAACTATCCGGCGAGAAACGCATCGCCGTGGACGGTCGGGGACGTGCGACACGCTATCTGCCGTCGTCACTGAATAAAGCCCTTGCTTCCCACCTGACGTATGCGCCGGCATCGTTGGCCGCTACGGTCTTGCGGGCGGATGCGGAAAGCTATGTGCCGCTGACAGGCGAATCCGAAGCCCTGCGCAGCTTGATCAAGCGTCCCATCATGCAGCGGCACCCCGTCGGCTATGACCGTTCGCTACTGGACAACTACCGCCCAAACGAGACCTTCTACCTGAGTGATGCCGGACAGCGCGAGCGGTTGCACGAAATCGGCCAGCCCCCATTCGATCGCCGGCCGGCCGGCACTTATGCGCGCGACATCTACAACCGCCTGCTGATCGATCTCTCCTGGGCATCCTCGCGACTGGAGGGCAACACCTACACACAGATCGACACGGCCAACCTCATCGAACACAACCACGTCGCCGAAGGCCGGGACCGCATGGAAACCCGGATGATCCTCAATCACAAGCAGGCCATTGAGTTCCTGATTGAAGGCAAGGAGAACATCGGCTTCAACATGCACACCTTCATGAACCTGCACGCGATGCTGGCGGAAGACCTGCTGGACAATCCCGCCGCAGCCGGGCGGCTGCGCACGGAAATCGTGGAAATCAGCAGGACCGTCTACCGCCCGCTGGCAAACCCGCCACTGCTCGGGGAATTGTTCCGCACCATTCTCAGCAAGGCCGCCGCCATACTCGACCCGTTCGAGCAGGCCTTTTTCCTGATGGTGCACATCCCCTATCTGCAGCCCTTCATCGACGTCAACAAACGCGTGTCGCGGCTGGCGGCAAACATCCCCTTCATCCGCCACAACCTCTGCCCCTTGTCCTTTGTTGACGTTCCGGAACGCGCTTACGTGGATGGCACGCTTGTCATTTATGAACACGACCGCGTGGATCTGCTGCGCGATGTGTTCATCTGGGCCTATGAGCGCTCATGCAAGGAATTCAAGGCGGTCACAGTCAAACTGCCCACGCCCGATCCGTTCCGACTGAAATATCGTGCCGCGCTGTCTGAGGTGGTTGGCGACGTGGTGCGTTCCGGCTCGCCCATCGATACCGCAGCGATCCGCACGCTGGCCGCAAAGCTCGTCCGCGAGGAAGACCTGCCTCGCTTCCTGAAAATGACCCTGGAAGAATTGCGCGGCCTGCACGAGGGCAACATTGCGCGCCATCGGCTGCGGCTGGCGGAGTTCAGCGCCTGGAAGGAAAAGCAGCGCTCATGAGCGAGGAGCCTGATTCCGTTTTTGATATTTATTATCAATTTTTATAATAAGTCACGATCTCATAAAGGCAAGCAGACCAATTGTAATCAGCCGTAGAGATCAGCTATACAGCACTTCCACGTTCTCCGGCTTCAACCAGTCGCGCAACGAGGTCATCAGCGCCTCATCCAGCTTCACCCGCCAGGCATCACCGAGGTTCATCTCCACGCGGGCCTCGCCATTGTTGTAGCAGATCTGCACCGGGCAGGCGCCGTTGCGGTAGGGGGCGAGCAGCTTGCCCAACTGCGATACCGCCGCGGCCGGGGACCTGGAGGCGTCGCCGTTCATCATCAGCTTCACGCCGCGGGCAAAGCGATTTCTCGCGGTATTCAGATCGTAGGCGCGCTCGGTGGTGATGCGGGTGAAGGTGCTGGGCGCGTCGCCGTCGTCACTGTCATCGGACTTGCGCCGGATGGTGCGCACCTTCACGTCCATGAACACCAGCGCGTCTTCCTTGAGGATGGCGCGGTACTGGTCGAAGATTTCCGGGAAGACGGTAATCTCCATGGGCTCGCCCTCGGTGCCGTCAGAAAGCTGCACCAGCATGCCCTTGTTGCCAAAGCCGCGGCGCACCGCCAGCACCACACCCACCAGCACCTTCTCGCCGTCGCCCTGCGTGGCCGTGCGCAGCTCGCTCTTGAGGAACTTGCGCACCTCGGGCGCGTAGCCCGAGAACGGATGGCCGCTGAAGTAATAGCCCAGCGCCGCCTTCTCCTCGGACAGACGCTCGATCTCGTTCCAGCGCGGCCGCTCGATCAGGGCCAGCGGCGCGTTGCCCGAATCCTCGTCGCCGCCAAAGAGACTCACCTGGTTGGCGTTGCGCTCGGCCTGCTCGGCCGCCTCCATGGCAATGCCCACCGAGGCGAGCACGCTGGCGCGGTTGATCTTGTCATACACGGAATCAAACGCCCCGGCGCGCGCCAGCGCCTCGATGACGCGGCGGTTGACGATGCGCTTGTCCACTCGCCGGCACAGGTCGAACAGATCCTTGAAAGGCCCGTCTTTCTCGCGGGCCTTGATGATGGCGCCGATGGCCGACTCGCCGGTGCCTTTCACCGCGCCCAGGCCGTAGCGCAGGGTCTTCGCATCCACCGGCGCGAAGCGGTATTCGCCGGAGTTGATGTCCGGGGCCAGCACCTTCAGGCCATTGGCCACGGCGTCCTGCCAGAACTGGCACAGCTTGTCGGTGTCATCGGCCACCGCCGACATGTTGGCGGCCATGAAGGCGGCGGCGTGGTGCGCCTTGAACCAGGCGGTGTGATACGCCACCAGCGCATAGGCGGCGGCGTGCGACTTGTTGAAGCCGTAGCCGGCGAACTTCTCCATCAGGTCGAAGATTTCGTCGGCCTTGTGCTCCGACAGTCCGCCCCTGGCCGCGCCCTCGCGGAACAGGCCGCGATGCTCGGCCATCTCCTCGGGCTTTTTCTTGCCCATGGCGCGGCGCAGCAGGTCCGCGCCGCCCAGCGAGTAGCCGCCGACGATCTGCGCCATCTGCATCACCTGCTCCTGATAAACCATGATGCCGTAGGACTCGGCGAGGATGGTCTCCACGCGCGGATCGGGATAGTTGAAGTTGCCGCCGCGCTTTCTCTTGATGAAATCCGGAATCAGGTCCATGGGACCGGGCCGGTACAGCGCCACCAGGGCGATGATGTCCTCGAAGCGGTCGGGCTGCGCCTGCTTCAACAACTCGCGCATGCCGCGTGATTCAAACTGGAACACCGTGGCGGTATTGGCGGTGGCGAAGATACGGTAGGCCGCCGCGTCGTTCAGCGGAATCTCCTCCAGCTTCAGCGTGGAGGCCGGATCAAGGCGTTTGATGTTTCCCAGCGCCCAGTCGAGGATGGTGAGCGTGGTGAGGCCGAGGAAGTCGAACTTCACC
>CAXNIK010000095.1:0-10702 GCA_964202115.1 Burkholderiales bacterium | reverse complement strand
GTACATCAGCGATATGGGCGCAAGACTGGTTGCTGCATCGTAGGACAGATTGCGGAACAGTACCTGGGTGACCGCGAGCGTGGAGGTGGTGCTAAGCAGGGTGTAGCCGTCCGGCGCGGCCCTGGCCACATAGGCCGCGCCGATGGTGGTGCCGGCTCCGGGCTTGTAGTCGATGAGAAACGGCCTGCCCAGCGCCTCGGTGAGTTTCTGCGTATAGGGCCGGGTATCGGCCTCCGTCGACCCGCCCGCTGCGTAAGGGATGATGACCGTCACCGGCTTGACCGGATATTGCTGGGCGAGGGCAGAGGCGCCCGGCACGAGTGCCATGGTCAGGGACAACATCTGCAAACGTGCTGAGAAAAATGCTTTCAAGGCCATTGCTCCTGTGTGATCGAACTTGTCATGTTTCTGATAATAATATGTTGGCTCTGCTTTTTCTGGAAAAGACTTTATCTGTATATTGATAATAATATAAGGCTCCGCCGGCTAGCGCTCGTCCTCCCCGGGAAGATCCTGTTCCGGCTGCTCCGGTTCGGGGATACGGAACTTTTCCGTGGCCCAGGCGCCCAGGTCCATGAACTTGCAGCGCTCCGAACAGAACGGGCGAAAGCGCGAGGCCGGCCCCCATTCCACCTGGGCGCCGCAGCGCGGGCAGGACACGATGCGTGGTACTGACACGAAGTCTTCCTTCTGGAAATTCCTGAGACAGGTTCTGACGACCCGGAAATAAGGGTAGCATCTTCCAAAAGAATGCTCATGACGCCCAAAAAAGGAGGACCAATGCGACATTCAGTCATTTCAGGTGCGAGTTTGCTGCGTGCAAGTGTGCTGGTGCTGGGCGTCGCCTCGGGCCTGGCCTGCGCGCAGAACTACCCCAACCGGCCGGTGAGCATCGTCGTGCCCTTCGGGCCTGGTGCCTCCAGCGACATCGAAACGCGGTTGTATACGCAGAAACTCACCGAGGCGCTGGGCGTATCGGTGGTCGCCGACTACAAACCCGGTGCCGGCGGCACGCTGGGCTCGGCCTATGTGGCCAAGGCGGCGCCGGACGGCTACACCATGCTGTCCACCAGCGGCAGTTTCACCGCGGCGGCGGCGCTGTATGCCAAGCTGCCCTTCGATACCATCAAGGACTTCGCACCTCTCTCGCTGATGAGCCTGCGCACCACGGTGCTGGTGGTGCATCCCTCGCGGCCCTACAACAACGTGAAGGAATTCGCCGCCTACGCCAAGGCCAATCCGGGCAAGATCAACATGGGCGATCCCGGCCTGGGCAGCTCGCCGCACCTGAACGCGGCCTGGCTTTTCGGGCTCATCGGCTCCAAGGCCACCCATGTGCATTACAAGTCCACGGCCGCCAACCTCACCGACATGATTGCCGGGCGTGTCGACGGCGCCGTCGGCACCGCGCTGAGCGCGCTGGGGCACATCAAGAGCGGCAAGTTGAAGGCACTGGGCATTGCCAATGCCGAGCGCAGCCCGCTTCTGCCCGGCCTGGCCACTGTCGCAGAGCAGGGCATTGCCGGCTTCGACTACTCCAGCACCTTCGGCATCGTCACCACCGCCGGTGTGCCGCAGCCCATCATCGACAGGCTGGCCGGGGAACTGGCCAAGATCGCCAAGCAGCCCGATGTGGCCAAGCGCCTCGAGGCCGACGGCGGTTTCATGGTGGGCAGCACGCCGGCGCAGTTCCGGCAATTGATCGTCTCGGAAATCACGCGCTACAAGAAGATCGTCCAGGACGAAGGCATTCAGCTGGAGGAGTAGCTGGCACGAAATGCTCGAATGCTCGGGGTCAGGTCTTGTCTTTTGCTGCAAAAGGCAAGACCTGACCCTCTTTCTTCCCTTTCTTCCTTAGGCCAGCCCCAGCTTCTCCGCCAGCCCGATGCGCTGCAGCTTGCCGGTGGCTCCCTTGGGAATTTCTTCGAGGAAGAGGATTTTCCGCGGCACCTTGTAGGGAGCCAGGCGGGTGGCGACGAAATCGCGCAATTCCTTTTCCGTGACGGCATGGCCTTCGCGCAGCACCACCGCCGCGCCTACGTCCTCGCCGAGTTTGTCGTGTGGGATGCTGAAGGTGACCACCTGCTCTATGGCCGGATGGTCCATCAGGATTTCGTCCACTTCACGCGGTGAGATTTTCTCGCCGCCGCGATTGATGATTTCCTTCAGGCGGCCGGTGATGCTCAGGTAGCCCTCGGCATCCATGACCCCCTGGTCGCCGGTCCTGAACCAGGTATTGGTGAAGGCCTCGGCGTTGGCCTTCTCATTGTTTTCATATCCCGCGGTGACATTCGGCCCGCGGATGACGATTTCTCCGGTCGAGCCGCGAGGTAGCAGCGTGCCCTTGTCATCCATGATCGCCACCTCGGGACCGGCGGCCACGCCGACGGAGCCGGGAATGCGTTTTCCCGGAGGAATGGGATTGCTGGCCATCTGATGCGCGGCCTCGGTCATGCCATAGGATTCGATCAGCGGCGCGCCGAACACCAGCTCCAATTCATGGATGACCTGGGGAGAAATGGAGGAGGAGGAGGAGCGCAGGAATCGCAGCGGATTGGCCTTGATGATGGCCTGGTTCGCGGCAGCACGGGAGAGGATGGCCTGATGCATGGTCGGCACGGCGGTGTACCAGGTGGGCCTGGCTTCCTGCATCCAGCCGAAGAACTTCAGTGCATTGAAGCCCGGGGTGCAGCAGATCGTGCCGCCGGCGGACAGCGGCGCGAGCAGGCCCGCGATCAGGCCGTGGATATGGAACAGCGGCATGATGTTCAGGCCGCAATCCTCGTCGGTGAGCTTCAGGGTGTCGCGCACATTGCAGGCCGAAGCGCAGACATTGGCCTGCGACAGGGGCACGATCTTCGGTCGCGAGGTGGTGCCCGATGTGTGCAGGATCAGGGCGATGTCACCCGCCTGCGCCGGGCCCGGTCTTGCAGGAGAGGTGGCTCCGGACGGTTGTGTTGCTGTCAGCGCAAAGGAGCCGCTTCCGCCGGGCATGGGGGAAAGCTCGAGGACTTGAACATTGAGCTTGGCGGCAATCGCCAGCGCCGGGGAGGTACTGCCTTTTTCCACCACCAGCGCTCTGGCCTTCAGGTCCGACAGGTAGAACTCGATCTCGTGCGCCAGGTAGGCCGGATTGAGCGGCGCCGCGGTGGCGCCGGTGGCAATGCAGGTGAAGGCAACGGCCATTTCCGGGCCGTTGGGCAGCAGGAGGGCCACGCGGTCGCCATTGCCGATCCCGAGGCCGTTCAGGGTGGCGATGGTGTGTCGCATGCAGGCGCGCAGGGCCTGGTAAGTCAGCGGCTGGCCGCCCGGGGAGGTAATCGCGGTGCTGTCGTCGGCTCCGGCGGAAATCAGGGCGGTGAGGGTGAGTGTGTCTATGCGGTTCATAAATTGATTTCTCTGGATGAGCGAATATCTGGTGCGGCTGTTGCAGTGTCAGAGCGGGGTGATGCGCAATTTTCCATTCTGCTCGCGCAGCGAACGCGCCAGCAGCGAGGACAGGGCGTAGACCGTCTCGATGGCCGGTGTCGGCAGTCCGGTGATCCGGCCCATGTCGATGACCGAGCGCACCAGCGCGTCCAGCTCCATGGGGCGTCCCGTCTCCACGTCCTGCAGCATGGAGGTCTTGTGCTTGCCCACCGCGGCCGCGCCGGCGATGCGCTTGTCCAGCGAGACCTTGAAGCTCACCCCCAGCTTCTCGCCGATGGCCTGCGCCTCGGTCATCATGCGCGCGGCCAGGTCACGGGTAGGCTCGAACTCGCAGATGTCCACCAGCGTGGCGTGGGTGAGGGCGCTGATGGGGTTGAAGCTAAGATTGCCCCAGAGCTTCAACCAGATCTCGGAACGGATGTCTGTGGTGATGGGCGACTTGAAGCCGGCCTTGCGGAACACGTCGGCCACGGCGCGCACGCGCTCGGTGCTGGCGCCGTCGATCTCGCCCAGCGAGAAGCGATTGCCCTCGATGTGGCGGATGACGCCCGGCGAGGGCATGTCGCAGGCCGGATAGACCACGCAGCCGATCACCCGGTCGACATCGATATTCGCCGATACCACACCGCCGGGATCCACCGCTTCCACGCGCAGCCCATCGTAGGGGCCGCCGTGCTTTCTGAAATACCACCAGGGCACGCCGTTCTGCGCGGTGATGATGAGCGTGTCCGGCCCCAGCAGCGGGCCCAGGTCCGCCGCGACCGGGGCGACCTGGTGGGCCTTCATGGCCATGATCACCACATCCTGCAAGCCCAGGTCGGCAATGCGATCCGAGGCTTTGACCTGGGCGATCTCTTCGACGCCGTCGATCATCAGCTTCATGCCGTTAGCGCGAACGGCCGCCAGATTGGCGCCGCGCACCAGCACGCTGACATCATGGCCGGAGCGCGCCAGCTTCACGGCCAGGTATCCGCCGATTGCGCCGGCGCCGATGACGGAGATTTTCATGTTGAGGCTCTATTCAAATCGATTGCGCAGGCTGCCCACACCTTCTATCACCACCTCGACATCGCTGCCGGGGCGCATCGGTCCCGCCCCCAGCGAGGTCCCGCAGGCGATGACATCGCCCGGGACCAGGGTCATGTCGCAGGAAATCCGGCTGAGCAGTTGATCGGGTGCGAAGATCATGTCCGAGCAGGCATAGTTCTGCCGCTCCCGGCCGTTCAGCAGGGTCCTCACCGACAGGCTTTGCGGGGCCAGTCCGGTGGCGATCACCGGGCCGAATACGCCGAAGGTGTCGTAGCTCTTGGCCCGGGTCCATTGGGGAAAGGCCGGATCGCGGCTGAGCAGGTCGATGGCGGTGACATCGTTGATGCAGGTGTAGCCAAAGATGGCGGCTTTGGCTTCCTCGGGCGTCGCGTTGGTTAGGGTTTTTCCGACGACGACGCCCAGTTCTCCCTCGTAGACGACCCTGCCATCGTAGGAGGCCGGCTTCCGAATGGTTTCTCCATGCGCGAGGTAGGAACTCGGCGCCTTGATGAAGTACAGCGGCTCGGCCGGGATGGCCAGATTGAGCTTGCCGGCGGCGGTGTGAAAGTTGTTCCACAGGCAGACCATCTTGCTCGGCTGGGTCGGGGTAAGGATGCGCACGCTGTCCAGGGGGAGTTGCTGTCCGGTCGGCGTGGGTGCATTGAACATGTCGCCGCCGTAGACGGTGATCAGATCCGCTTCGAGCGTGCCGAATCCGGTTGCGCTGTGCTTCTCATTGTCCTGCTGGAACCGCAGCCAGTGTGCCATCGATTGATTTTCGTTGCTGGCGTCAGAAAGGCGTGGTCGTGCCTGATGCCGGGGTGAGCTGGAAATTACAAAACCTCAGAGGTTACAGAAGGTCAGCTCGAATTCCACGTTGGCCTCGGTGACCCTGGGACGGGGCTCGGTACTGAACACCGTGAAGCGCACATTCAGCGCATATTTGTTGGCGCTGATTTCGGGAATGACCTGTGTCTCGCGCGGCAGGCGGATGCGCACCATCTGCGAGGTGCGCCCGCCCAGCATCTGCGAGAACGTTCCGGCTTGAGCCACCTGGCGCGAGGGCTTGCCGCCTTCGCGCAGCAGCTTCAACACGATGGCGGTGCCATCGCGCAGCGGGTAGAGCGGGCCGATCCAGGCGCCCAGGTCGGCGCTGCGGGCGGCGCAGTCGCGATGCAGCCAGTAATGATAGGAGGGCAGGTCGAACTCGCAGGCGCCACCGGGAATGCCGGTGCGCTGCTTGATGCTCATCAGCCATTCGTTCTCGCGAATGTACTGGCCGATCTTGCCGGTCATGTTGAACAATGCCACCAGCGCCTTTTCGACGTCGGTGATGACCCCGGACAGTGCGTCCTGCGACACCTCCGGATTGCTGCGGAAGGACATCAGCACCTGCTTCTGGCGTTCCAGTTCCTGCAGCAAGTCCGATTTCAGGTCAGCGCGGCTGGCGACCTCCATGATTTCGAACAGCGTCAGCAGCACCATGTGGTGCTCGAGCGGATCGGATTTGCCGAGAAAATGCCCGGCACGCTCGAACAGATCCTCGAGACGCAGCAGCGTGCGGATTTTTTCGGTCAGCGGATATTCGTAGACGATCAAGGGGGTGGCGTCCGGGGGCTGCGGGGATTCTCGCCCATACACCGGGCTGCTGCCTAGCCCCCTGGAGGTCTGAGGCACAGCCTTAAGCTTGCTTTCAGCTTGCGTCTGGTCCCAGCCCCGGGCCGCATCGAGATAGCGCTGATGCAGCACCGCCACCTTGGCGACGATATCCTCAAGGGTGCCGGTGTTCTCGATGACTTCGGTGGCATGCGCCAGGCGCGTGGCGCGCGAGGCCTGCGCCGCCATGATGCTGCGCACCTGCTCGGCGGGCAGGCCGCTGCGCTTGATCACCCGTTCCACCTGCAGCTCTTCCGGAACATCGACCACCAGGGCGCGCTGGTACGGGCCGCTCAACGCCGGCTTCTCGAACAGTAGCGGCACCATGAGGATGGTATAGGGGCCGCGGGCCTCGCGTATGAGCCGGTCGGTCTCGTCCCTGATCATGGGATGGAGGATGGCCTCCAGGCGATCCTTTGCTCCGGGGTCGCTGAAGGCCAGGTCGCGCATGCGCTTGCGGTCCAGCGCGCCTTCGGGCGTGACGAACTCGGGCCCGAATTCGCGGGCGATGGCCGCCATCCCGGCGCCGCCGGGCGCTGTCAGGGTGTGTGCTACCGCATCCGCGTCCACCACCGGCACGCCCAGTCGCGCGAATTGCTCGGCCACAGCGCTTTTGCCCGAGCCGATGCCGCCTGTGAGTCCTACCGTATAGGCCATTATGCGAACCGTAACCAGATCATGTCAGACAACTGCCGCCCCCAGAACAGCGTGCCCCCCAGAACAGCGCAATGATGCCAGCAGTTCCGAGATAGGGGCCGAAAGGTATGGGCACTTCCCGTCCGTGACGGGCAAAGACGATGAGCGAGATGCCCACGATGGAGCCGACCACGGAGGACAAGAGGATCACCACCGGCAGCGCGCTCCAGCCCAGCCAGGCGCCGATGGCGGCGAGCAGCTTGAAATCACCGAAGCCCATGCCCTCCTTGCCGGTGGCGAGCTTGAACAGCCAGTAGACGCTCCACAGCACCAGGTAGCCGGCCGCTGCCCCGATGACCGCGGCGCGCAGGTCGGTGTAGGTGGTGGCGAGGTTGAGCAGCAGGCCCAGCCACAGCAGCGGCAGGGTCATGGCATCGGGCAGCAACTGGGTATCGGCATCGATGAGGATGGCCGCCAATATGACCCAGACGAAGATCATGGCGCCCAGCGCGGCCAGGCCGGGGCCGAAGTGCCAGGCACTGAATGCGGCGGTGAGCCCCGCGGTCAGCTCGACCAGCGGATAGCGCGCGCTGATGCGTGCCTTGCACGCCGAGCAGCGCCCGCGCAGCAACAGCCAGGACAGCACCGGTATGTTTTCCGCTGCGCTGATCTGGTGGCCGCAGCCCGGGCAGCGCGATCGCGGGCGCGCCAGGCTGAGTGGCTCTGCCTCCGGCGCCGTTTCTCCACGCAAGGCGGCGCACTCCTCCTGCCATTCGCGCTCCATGATTTTCGGCAGGCGATGGATGACCACGTTGAGAAAGGAGCCCACGCACAGCCCCACCACCAGGGCGGTGACCATGAAAATCGTTGGATCTGCGAAGTACCTCAGCACGGCAAATGTTTTTCTTATTGCGGGGCAATGATCAAGGCCCGCAAGTTTGCGTCGAGACTAGGCGCGAGGGGCCGCGCAACCGGAGCGTACTGGTTTGTACGTGAGGATTGCACGGCTCCGAGCAACGACGTATCGGCGCAAAATCGCGGGCCGCTTATACAGCCTGACCGAGTTTGAAGATGGGGAGATACATGGCAATCACCATGCCGCCAATCAGCGTGCCCAGCACCACCATGATTATGGGTTCCATCAGGGATGACAGCGCCTCGACGGCGTCATCCACTTCCTGCTCGAAGAAGTCCGCGACCTTGGACAGCATGCTGTCCAGCGCGCCGGATTCTTCGCCGATGGACACCATCTGGATCACCATGTTGGGAAAGAGATTGGAGTTCTGCATGGCCACGGTCAGGCTGGTACCGGTACTGACTTCGTTCTGAATCTGCTTGGTGGCATTCTGGTAGACCCAGTTGCCCGAGGCGCCGCCCACGGAATCCAGCGCTTCGACCAGGGGTACGCCGGCGGCGAACATGGTGGCCAGCGTGCGCGTCCAGCGGGCGATGGTGGAGATGCGCACCAGGTGTCCGAACACCGGTGCCTTGAGCATCAGCTTGTCCATGAACATCTGCACCGCCTGCGAACGTTTCCATGACTCCAGAAAGCCGTACACCCCACCGCCTATGGCGCTGAAGATGATGTACCAGAACTGCACGAACCAGTCCGAAATCGCCATCACTATCAGGGTGGGCGTGGGCAGATCGGCGCCGAAACTGGTGAACACCTGCTTGAACGCCGGAATCACGAAAATCATGATCACCGCGGTGATGACGAAAGCAACCACAATAATGGCAACGGGATAGAACAGCGCGGCCTTGATCTTGGACTTGATCGCCAGCGTTTTTTCCTTGTAGACGGCGAGACGATCAAGCAGGCTCTCCAGGATACCGGCCTGTTCGCCGGCGGCGACCAGATTGCAGAACAACTGGTCGAAGAGCAGGGGATATTTGCGGAAGGCCGTGGCCAGCGAAGAGCCGGTCTCCACCTCGGTCTTCAGATCCATGAGCAGGCGCGCCACTGCGGGATTGGAGTGACCCTTGCCGACGATGTCGAAGGACTGCAGCAAGGGCACGCCCGCCTTCATCATGGTGGCCATCTGCCGGGTGAACAGGGCGACGTCTTTTTCTCCGACCGAGCCGCCGCTCGTCTTGCGCTTCTTGATCGAGGAGACCGTGATGCCTTGGCGGCGCAGCGCGGATTTGACGACGGCGTCGCCGCCGGCGCGCATTTCGCCCTTGACCTGCTTGCCTGACTTGTCCTTGCCTTCCCAGGCGAAATTGATCTCTTTTGCCTTGGCAGCTGCGGCGGTCGCCATGTATCCCCCTAGCTTCGGATCCGAAGCAGATCATCAACCCTGTGGATCATGCATCCCGGCAGGGCTTTTGTAAAGTCTGCAGATTCAGTCATAACGGCTTGAAGCATGTGAGAAATTACCGTTTTTGCGGCAGCTGAAACCGGACCTTGCCCGGCCGGCATTCAGCCCAACAGCTTTGCCTCGTCCGCCGGCTTGTGCGGTTTGAACAGCCGCACGGTCTTGATCACCCTGTCCTGGGTCTGCACGATTTCCATGGGCACATTGGCGATCTTCACCGACACGCCTGACTCGGGTATGTCCTGAAGGTGCTCAAGAATCAGGCCGTTGAGTGTCTTGGGGCCGTCCAGCGGCAGTGCCAGGCCCAGCTTGCGGTTCAGGTCGCGCAGGGTGGCCCCGCCTTCGATCAGGGCGCTCACGCGCTCCTGTGGCCCGTCGCCTTCGCTCCAGCGTATGCGGGTACTGTTGACCGGCGCGGTGGTGGTGAATTCACCGATGATTTCCTCGATGATGTCCTCCAGGGTCACCAGGCCCTGCACCTCGCCGTATTCGTCCACCACCAGGGCGAAGCGCTGCTGGTTCTCCTGGAAATACTGCAGCTGGGTGAGCGCCGCGGTGTCGGCGGGGACGTAGTAAGGCTCGGCCAGCAACGCCTCCAGCTTCGCCTTGTCCGTGTCGCCGGCCAGCAGCGGACGCAGCGTTCGGCGCAGGTGAAGGATGCCGGCGACGTTGCTCACCTCCCCGCGATAGACCAGCAAGCGCGTGTGATAGCTGCTTGCCAGCTGGGTGAGTATGGCCTCCATGGGCGCGTCCAGGTCCACCGCTTCGATCTGCGCCCGCGGCGTCATCACGTCCTCGACGGTGATGGCTTCCAGGTCAAAGAGGTTCACCAGGATGCTCTGATGCTTCTTTGGCATGAAGTGCCCGGAGTCGACCACCAGCGAGCGCAGCTCCTCCATGGTGAGGCGCTGCGATTGCCCGTCCGCCGGGGGCTTGATGCGCATGATGAACAGCAGCGCCGACACGAACAGATTGACCGACCACACCACCGGGTAGAGCACTCGCAGCAGCGGCGCCAGTACATAGCTGGCTGGAATGGCGATGCGCTCGGCGTAGGCCGCGCCGATCACCTTGGGCGTGATTTCGGAGAACACCAGGATGAGGAAGGTGACCGCGAGCGTGCCCAGGCCCAGGGCGATCTTGTCATCGCCGAAAAGCTCGATGGTGATCACGCCCACCAGCGTGGCTGCGGCCGCATTGATGAGGTTGTTGCCCAGGAGGATCACGCCCAGCAGCTTGTCGGTCTTGGCCAGCAGTTCGGCGGTGATCTTCGCGCCGCGGCTGCCCATGCGCACCATGGCCTTCAGCCGGTAGCGGTTGATGGCCATCATGCTGGTCTCGGCGATGGAGAAGAAAGCCGACAGCACCAGCAGCAGGGCCAGCGTCCACAACTGCCAGCTCAGGGGAATGTCATCGGTCATGAGTCGAGCGGCAACAAGTGAATCTCAGCCGGCCTGGCGCTGCAACACCACTTCGAGCACGAAGCGGCTGCCGACGTAGGCCAGCAGCAGGCTGATGAAGCCGGCCAGGGTCCAGCGTAGCGCCACGCGGCCGCGCCAGCCGTACAGGTAGCGGCCGCACAGCAGGCCGGCAAAGATCAGCCAGGAGATCACAGCGAACAGGGTCTTGTGATT
>CAXNIK010000094.1:0-10726 GCA_964202115.1 Burkholderiales bacterium | reverse complement strand
ACCAGGGGATAACCCTTTTCCTCGGCGTAGTGCTGGGTCTTGTTGGTCTTGCCCACCGCGACGCGCCCGCCGCTGCCGGCCAGCACGGTGATGTCATCGGCCATGGCATAGATGGTGCGGCCATCCACGGGACCGAAACCGCAGATCTTGCCGTCAGCCGGGGTCTTGCCCTGGGTGGCGGGCAGGTCGCTGTGGTTCAACTGGCCGAATTCCCGGAATTTCGCGCCCGGGTCGAGCAAGGCGGCTATGCGCTCGCGGGCGGTCATCCGGCCCTTGCCATGCTGTATCGCGATCTTCTCCGGACCGCCCATGGTGTAGCCATGAGCGCGGCGCTTTTTCAGTTCTTCCAGTCCATACGGATCGTTTGGTGCTTCAGCCATCTATGTCCCGCCTCCTTTGTATGCTTCTGTTTGGTGTGTCTGTTTGAATGTGTGTTGAAACGATGCTTCCGGCACTCAGGTGCGCAGCAGCTCCACCAGCTTGGCCAGCGAGGTGATCTCCAGCTTGATCATGAGACGGCTGCGATATCCTTCCACGGTGCGCACGCTCAGGCCCAGTCGAGCCGCGATATCACGGCTGGTCAGGCCTTCCACCAGCAATTGCGCGATCTCCGATTCGCGCGATGTAAGCCTGTCCCGCAAGACCCTGGAGGCCAATTGCCGCAGGTTTTTTGCACGGCGCTCCGTGTCCACTTTCAGCGCCTCCAGCACGCTGTCGATCAGGACCTGGTCGTCCACGGGCTTTTCCAGGAAATCAAAGGCGCCGGCACGCATCGCCTTCACCGCCATGCCAACCTCGCCATGGCCGGTCAGAAAGATGATGGGAACGGTGCTGCCGTATTCGTCCCGCATCCTGCGGAACACCTCCAGCCCGCTCATCTCCGGCATGCGCACATCCAGCAGGATGCATCCGGCATGACCGACATCGGCTTCCAGAAACGCTCTCGGATCGGTGAACACCACGGTCTTGAGGTTGACGGTTTCCAGCAGCAGGCTGATGGCCTTGCTGACCTCCGCGCTGTCGTCCACCACCGCCACGGTATTGGACTTGATCCGCACCGCTTCCGCGACGGGCTCAGTCTGCCTGCGTCCCGAGAGTAAACGAGAAGACTGTTCCCCCTTCGGGCCTGCTATTGAAATCAAGTGATTCTCCATGTGCCTCCAAAATCGATCTGCATATTGCCAGCCCCATGCCCAGGCCGCCCGCCTTGGTGGTGAAGTAAGGCTCGAATATTCTATCGCGCAGGCGTTCACGCACCCCCGAGCCGCTGTCCATGACCTCGATTAACACCTTGTCCGGAGACGACAGACGCGCCAGTATAGCCAGCTCCCGTACCGGCTCACCGACCATTGCGTCCACGGCATTGGCAACCAGATTCAGGATCACCTGCTTGATGAGCGTTGGATCGCCATAGACCTCGGGCAATCCCGGATCGACGCCGATGGCGATATGGATGCCTTCCTGCCTGATGCGGCCCCTGGTTATCTCCACCGAATCCTGTATGACCTTGCCGACGCCCATCGCCTCGCGATCCACCCGGGCCGCGGCCACTATGCCCCGGAACTTGCGCAGGATATCTCCGGCCAGCATGGCATTCTCCGCCGTGGCCCGTATCGCCTCCATCATCTCCCTGGGCACCGCCGCGTCCGCCATGCGCAGACACGCCTGGTTGTAGGCCGCGATCGCCGCCAGAGGCTGGTTGATCTCATGCGCCAGTCCCATCAGCGTCTGTCCGGCCCCGTCGGCCTGAATGACTTTCAGCAGGCGACCCTGCAAGGCGTGCAGTTCGCTTTCCATCTGCAGACGCTGGGAAATATCCCGGTCAAATCCACGGTAACCGAGCAACCCGCCCCCCGGCGACAGAACCTCGACCGAATGGCTCTCCAAGGTCACCGATGAGCCGCCTCGATGCCGGAACACCCTGACCCTGGAGGCAGCGCCGGGATGCCGTTGGACAGCACCGGGATTCAGCCACAGGAATTCTCCTGTCGTTCCCATGATCTGCCCAGGGACATAGCCGAACAGCCACTCCGAGCTGGGGCTGCTGTAGGTGTATATCCCTTCGGCATTGACTTCCCAGACCCAGTCCCGCGAAGACTCCACGATATCCCTGAAGCGCTGCTCGCTGTCGCGCACGCTGCGCTGCAACTGCCTCGCATGCTCCGACAACAGGATGCGGCGGGTCAGAAGGGCATGGATCCCAAAGGTCATCAAGATGGTCATGACCAGACCCGCACCGAGCACGATCCAGGTCCAGTCCTGTTCATCCCCCAGAGCCGTGCCTTCTGCTGCGGCAATCGACAACTCCAGCGGTATGCCGCCAAACGCCACGGTACTGCTCACCTGCCTCACTGGCTTGTCCGGAATGTCATTTGGAATGTCATTCAGCACGCCAAGTTCCATGCCCTGCTCGCGGTGGCGCAGGCGCACCCCGAGCTTGTGTGCGGAACCGACCTGCTCGCTGGCGAGGATGGCCTTGAAGTCCAGCCCCGCGACCAGCCAGCGATCAACCGCTGCTTGGCCACCTTGGCCACCTTGGCCACGACTGGGCTTGTCCGGCATGCTCAACACCGGCAATACGATGACATACCGGCTCACGGCGGCCAGACCTGTGCTCCCGGGCTCAAGCATGGCGATGCTGGAATCGGAATTCAGTGCCGAGACAACCTTCAAAAACAAGGCCTGATCCACGATACCGAGCCTGGCTGCCGCGCGCCTGTCGAGCGGCGGGGAATAGGCGAACTCCCGGGTCAGACCGGTGCCACGGCTTGTGACACCACCAGCCCCGCCTGGAGCGCGCCCGAACACCCCAAGCTCGCGAATGCCGGATTGACGGTCGCCGCGCAACTGGCTGCGGAACAGCACGCTGATATCCGACTCGCGGTGGGACGGAATGACTTTAAGGGCATCGCGCCAGCCGGCGAGCTTTTCGTAGTGCTCCACCAGTTCCAGGCGAATGGCCGACTGGACACGCTGGTGGATGGAGGCGAACTGCATGGACACTTCGCGCTCGTACTCGTCCCTGGCAGACCAGGTGGAGACGACCGTGATGAGCAAGCCCAGCAGCACCGTGACCAGCGCGGGCAAGGCATGCATCCTCCATTTCATCGGCTATCTGTCGCGGAGATCACCGCGCCATTTCGGCTTTGCGCAAGGCATCCGGGTTGAGCACATTCTGCGGCGTCTTGCCGGCCAGACCCTGGCGCAGATTGTTCATGGCGGCGTCGAAGGATTTCTGCACGCCTTCCTTGCCCTTGCCGGCGATGTGCGGCGTGAGATAGAGGTTCTTGGCGCCCAGCAGCGGATTGTCCGCCGGCATGGGCTCGGTGGTGAACACGTCCATGGCCGCGCCGCCCAGATGCCCCGAATCGAGCGCCTGGCGCAGCGCCTTCTCCTCGATGATGCCGCCGCGCGCGGTGCATACCAGGAAGGCGCCCGGCTTCATCATGGCGATTTCCTTCGCCCCTATCATGTTGCGCGAGGTGCTGTTGAAGTCGGTGTGTATGGTGATGACATCCGCCGTGCGGTAGATCTCCTCCTTGTCCACCAGCTTCGCGCCGCTCTGCCTGGCCGCATCCTGGCTCGCGTCCTTCCTCACGTCGTTGTAGATCACCTTCATGTCAAAAGCCCGGGCGCGCCGGGCCACCTTGGCGCCGATGCTGCCAAAGCCGATGATGCCCAGCGTCTTGCCCTCCACTTCCAGCGCCTCCAGCGCCGGGCCGCGCGCGCCCTTCCAGTCACCGGCATTCATGTATTGCACCGTCTCGATTGATTTGCGCAGCAGGCTGAGGACCATCATCACGGCGAAATCGGCCACGCGGCTGCTGTTGAGATTGCCGTTGTTGCAGCAGACGATGCCGCGCCTGGTGGCGGCGGCCAGGTCAAGTTTGTCGTAGCCGGCGCCAGCGGTCTGCACCATCTTCACTTTTTTCCCCGCGGCAAACACCTGCTCGGTCATGTAGGAGCCGGTGACATAGATGCCGTCGCAGTCGGCCAGCCGGCGCATCTGCTCCTCCGAATAAGGGCTGTTGTCATCCGGCGCGGTGATGGGGACGATGCTGAAGTCCCTGGGAAACATGCCCATCAGTTCGGGCCTGACCTTGTGGAAATAGGCGATCTTCATGACGAATCCTCGATGGTGATGTGCCGCTGCTTTTTGCTTGTTGCGGCAGGGCGGTTGATGTGGAGGATTATAGAACCTATCCTCGGCAATCTGCCTCAGCCCGCCTCGCCCATGGTACTGACCCCGGACCCCCAGCCGAAAAAAGCCTCGACCTCGGCGCGCTTGTCCATGGTGTCGGCAACCCCCAGGGCTATCAGCTCGCTGGTGTAAGGCGCCTCGAACAGCAGATAACTCGCCAGCGCCGCGCCGCGCGTGTCGCCGGCTTGACCGCGCGCACCCAGCGCCGCCAGCAAGGCGCGTATGCTCGCCGGCAAGGCCGGCAGATGGCGCGCGGCAATGTCGTCCAGCCGCTGGCTGGGCGCGATGACCAGCAGATCCACCGGCCGCAATGAAGTCCGGCCCAGCATCTTCGGGGTCATCAGACCCAGCGTGTTGTTGATGCGGCGCAGCCGCTCGACATCCACGGCCAGCGCGTCAAGAAAGATATTGGACAGCGTGTGCCCGGCGATCTGGGCAACGGACGGATACTCGTTGGACACCTGCCGGCGTCCCGGCGGTTCGTTCATGCGGCCGGCGCCAACCACCAGCAGGCGCTTCGCCCCCAGATGCACACCGGGCGACACCGGCGCCACCTGGCGCATGGAGCCATCGCCGAAATACTCGTTCACCCCTTCCAGCGGCAGTTGCACCGCCGGAAAAATGAAGGGGATGGCTGACGAAGCCAGCAGGTGCGCATACGTAATGGTGTCGCGCACCGAGATGCGCTGGGTGCGCTGCCACGGCTGGGTGTCCACGGCGCTCTGGTAGAAAGTGACGTGCAGGCCGGAGGAATAGCTCGATGCGGTGACCGCCACGGCCTGCAGGTGCCCCGCCGCCATCAGGCCGGGCAGGCGCTCCAGCGGCACCAGGGACTGCAACAGTTCCATCAGCGGCGCATTGTCCAGCAGCGAGCGCGGCATGGCGCGCCGCCAGCGGTTCAGCAGCCAGCCCAAGGACATCATGGTGAGCCAGCTCGCCCCGCTGCTGACGATCCCCAGCGAGTCGGCGCGGTAGACCTGCTCGGCGCGAAAGTTTTCCCACACATCCACCAGCCGGCCCACGACGTGATCGAAATTGTCCGCCCCGCAGGCCAGCGCCGTGCCGTTGATGGCGCCGGCCGAAGTGCCCGAGATCACCTTGAACGGATTGGGGCCGGTGCCGTGCCGCGATTCACGGCGTATCTTGGCGATGGCCTTGAGCACGCCGACCTGGTAGGCGGCGCGCGCGCCGCCCCCGCTCAGGATCAGACCGGTTGGAGAGCTGTCTTTCATGTGTCCAGTGTACTCAAGCAAACCCGGCCAGACATTCAGCGCCGCTCATCGCTTGGCAGCCTCGCCCCGGCCGCGAGAAAGTCCCTGATGGAAGCCCAGTATTCAGGCGCCGAGCTGATGCTGTCATGGTCGGCCGCGGCGATCTCGCGCCACTGCTTGGGACCGCGCCAGGCCTCGAACAGGCGGCGCGCATGACGCGATGGAATCACCTGGTCGCGTTCGGCCACCAGCGCCAGCATGGGGGTGTCGATTGCCGGCGCCCTGGCCAGCGAATCGAATGGATGACGCAGCAGCGCCGACACCGGAACGGTGGGATACATGCTTTGCGCCACGTCGCGAATGCTGTCGTAGGGGGTCACCAGCACCACACCCGCGGGCTTGCGCTCGGCCGCGACATGCACCGCCACGCCGCTGCCCAGGCTTCGGCCCATCAGCACCACGCGGGCCGCATCGACATCCGGCCTTGCCACTGCCCAGTCGTACAGGGCCAGCGCGTCGGCGAACAAGGCACGCTCGCCCGGCGATCCGGGATTGCCGCCATACCCACGGTAGTTGACCACCAGCAGCGAGGCCGGCGCGACATTCGGCGCCATGCCCGCCATGTATGACACTTCCTCGGCATTGCCGCCGAAATAGATCACCAGCGGTGCGCGCTGTCCGACCGCAGGTGCAACTGCACTGGCCAGCCAGCCGGACAGGACCAGGCCGTCGCCCACCGGCACCTTGACCGCTTCGACATGCGCGGCGCGCGGCGCTGTCGCCGGTGCGGGCGGCGGCAGGAAAATGAGACTGTCCTGCATGGTGTACAGCACTGCCGGCAACAGCAATACGGTGCCCAGAAGTATCGCAATCATGCTCTTCCCCATGGCGATAAGTTTTTGCAAAAGCGCCTGCCCGCTCAGCCGCTGGCCGCGGTCATTAATCGCGGTCATTACTCGCGGTCATTACTATTTGTCGCGCAGGACCCGGGCCTTCGCATCCCGGTCCGTCGCCGGCACGAAGCCCTCCTGGACCAGCGCCCCCAGATCGAAGCGCAGCGCATGATCGCGCGTTATGCCGCGCGAGCGCTCGACCAGTTGCTCCCGTGTCAGCGACTCGCGGCGCGGCAGGGCCATGACGATGCGGTTGCCGCTGTTGGGCGCATGCACGATGTACAACTCCTCGAAGACCTCTTCATAGGTGCGCACCATGTCGTCGTAGAGGGGGTTGGACAGACGGCCCCACACATTGCTGATCACCAGCCCGTCGGCGCTGAGCGCGCGCCGCACCGCGCGCAGGAATTCCACGGTGGCCAGGCTCATGGGCACGCTGTCCGCGCCATAGGCATCCAGAATGATCAGGTCGTAACTGGCGGCCGGCGCCTTCTCGATCCAGGCCCGGCCATCGCCCAGGCGTATCTTCATGTTCCGGTCTTCGCGAAACTCGAAATACTTCACCGCGACCTCCGCCACACCGGGATCGATCTCGGCGGCGTCGATGACAGCCTGCGGAAAGTGCAAGCGCAGAAAACTGGGCAGCGTGCCGCCACCCAGTCCAATCACGAGAATGCGGCGCGGCTGCGGATTCAGCGCCAGGCCGGACATCACCGCCCGGGCATAGGGCAGCTCCAGGTGCTCCGGGTCGCCCGGCTTGACCACCGACTGGCGCGCGCCGCCCTTCTCGAAATACAGCACGCGCATGCCCTGCTCGTTCTGCGTGACGATGATGCTTCCCTGCGGCGAGGCCTGCTCGTGCAGGACCCGGGGGCCGGTACCGACACAGGCGGCGAACAGCAGTGCCGCCAGGATAGCCAGAGCCCATGCGGCAAAGCGGGCGGGGGAACGGGTGCGCATGTTCATCATCGCCGCAGCGCCGACATCACGCCCGGCACTTCGGCGATCATGCCCAGGGTGCGCGCGAGCTGCGCGGTGTCCTTCACTTCCACGGTGAAAGCCATGCTGGCCAGCTGGCCGCGCGACAGCGTGTTCACCGCGGTGACATTGATATGCTCGCGCGACAGCTCCTCGGAGATGTCCTTGAGCAGGCCGGGCCGGTCATTGGAGCGCACCACGATATCCACCGAATACACCCGCACATTGTCCCCTCCAGCGGCAGCGCCCCAGGCCGCATCGATGATGCGCTCGGGCAGGCGCGCCACCAGGTTGGCCAGGCCGGGGCAGTTGCGCCGGTGTATGGACACGCCGCGGCCGCGCGTGACAAATCCACTGATGGGATCGGGCGGCGCCGGCTTGCAGCATTTCGCCAGTTGCGTCATCAGCCGGTCCACGCCCACCACCAGGATGCCGCCAGAGGCCTCTGCACGGCTTTTGCGCGCGATCAGTTCTTCCGGCGCCTGCGCCGGCGCCTCGGCCGGGCCGCTCAGGGCGATCTGCAGCTGGCGGCTGCCGACTTCCTCGCGGCCGACGGCTGCAAACAGCTGCTCCGGGTCGTCAAAGCCCAGCGCCTGGGCCAGGGTCTCCAGATTGGCGCCGGTGCGGCCCTCGCGCTGCAGCTCGCGCTCCACCGTGGCGCGGCCCGTCGCCACCAGTTGCTCCAGCTCCTGGCTGTTGAACCACTGGCGCACCTTGTTGCGCGCCCGTGAACTGCGAATGTAGCCCAGCGCAGGATTGAGCCAGTCGCGCGAGGGGCCTCCGGATTTTGCCGTGAGTATGTCCACCTGCTCGCCGTTATGCAGGCGGTAATCCAGCGGCACGATGCGCCCATCCACTTTCGCACCGCGGCAACGATGACCGACATCGCTGTGCAGCGCGTAGGCGAAGTCCACCGGTGTCGATCCCTGCGCCAGATCGACCACCCGGCCCTGCGGCGTGAGCACGTAAATGGTGTCATCCAGCGCCGCCTGCCGGGACTGCGCGGCCCAGTCGGAGGAGTCGACCACGTCGTCGCGCCAGGCCAGCATCTGGCGCAGGAAGGCGATCTTGTCGTCGAAGCCATCGCCGCTGCGAGCCTGGCCACCTGGACTGTGGCCACCTGAACTCTGGCCACTTGGACTCTGGCCACCTGCGGCCCCGGCATTGCGGCCGCCGCCTTCCTTGTAGCGCCAGTGCGCCGCCACACCCAGCTCGGCGTGGTTGTGCATGTCTTGGGTACGGATCTGAACCTCCAGGGCGCGACCGTCCGGGCCCACCACCGCGGTGTGCAGCGAGCGATAGGCATTGGTCTTGGGACGCGAAATATAGTCGTCGAACTCGCGCGGAATGGGCTGCCACAGGTTGTGCACCACGCCCAGCGCGGTGTAGCAGTCCTTCACCTCGGCCACCAGCACGCGCAGGGCGCGCACATCGTAGAGATCGGAGAAGGCCAGTGATTTCTGCTGCATCTTGTTCCAGATGCTGTAGATGTGCTTGGGGCGGCCGCTGATCTCGGCGCGCAGGCCGGCTGACTCCAGTTCGCGCCGCAGGGTGGCGATGGCCCCCGAAATATAGGTCTGGCGCTCGCCGCGGCGCTCGTCCAGCATGGCGGCGATGCGCTTGTAGGCCTCAGGCTCGATGAAGCGGAAGGCCAGGTCCTCCAGTTCCCATTTCAACTGCCACACGCCCAGGCGATTGGCCAGCGGCGCGTAGATGTCCAGGGTCTCTCGCGCCACGGCAACGCGCTCCACGTCCCGCATTTCATCCTTCACGCCCGCCAGATAGCGCAGTGTCTGCACCCGACTGGCCAGGCGCAGCAGCACCACGCGCATGTCCTCCACCATGGCCAGCAGCATTTTGCGCAGCACCTCGGCCTGCGAGGCCGCGCCCTTGCCGCCGGCATGCAGATCGCCGGAGGCGGAACGGGTCAGCACGCGCAAGCTGTTCAGGCGGGTGATGCCGGCGACCAGCGCGGCCACGCTCCGGCCAAAGCGCTGCTGCAGCTCCTCCTGCATGGCGGCTGCATCCTTGGGAGCGAAACTGGGGGCGGCAAAGAGCAGCCCGGCCATGCGCGCATCGGCGTCCAGGCGCAATTGCGCAATGCCCGCGGCCAGGCCCAGCGCATGCTCCAGCGCCGCTTCGCCCGTGCCCAGGCGCCGGCCTTCGTACAGTTCGGTGACAAATTCCAGGGCAAGCGCCAGTCGCCCCGCCTCCGCGGCGTTCAGGCCGGCGGTCAGGGGTGCAGCATCAATGGCGGTGAGCGTGGCACTCATGCGGCTATTGTGCCACCGGAGACTTTCAGACTCCCGCGTAAAATCAGCGCATGGGATTCCTCCGCAGCTGGCGCCGCAAGCGCGCCCTCAAGACCACGCAGATCGACGATGCGCTGTGGCAGCGCGTGCTTGCCTGCCTGCCCTTCCTGCGCGGCCTGAGCGAGTCTGATCTTGCGCGCCTGCGCGAGCTGGCCATCCAGTTCCTGGCCGAGAAGGAGATGCACGGCGCCGGCGGCCTGGAACTCTCCGACGACATCCGCCTGTCCCTCGCCCTGCAGGCCTGCCTGCCCATACTCAACCTTGGCCTGGATGCCTATGAAGGCTGGGTGGGCATCATCGTCTATCCCGGGGAATTCATGGTCAGGCGCGATGAGATGGACGAGGACGGCGTGGTGCACGAAATCGAGGAAGAGCTCTCCGGCGAAGCCTGGGAAGGTGGCCCGGTGGTGCTGTCCTGGGAAGATGTCGAACTCACCGAGGCCGGCTACAACGTCATCATTCACGAGTTCGCGCACAAACTGGACATGGAAAACGGCGGCGGCGACGATTTTCCCGTTCCACGCAAAGACATGGACACAACCGGCTGGCTGGATGTCTGGCAGCAGGCCTACGAAGGCTTCTGCCGACAGGTGGACTCCGGCCAGGACACCCTGGTCGATCCCTATGCCGCCGAGCACCCGGCGGAGTTTTTTGCGGTCATGAGCGAAATGTTCTTCACCCACTCCGCGGTGCTGGCGCGCGACTGGTTGCCGCTGTACAAGCAGCTGGCGGGGTATTACCGGCAGGATCCGGCTGAGCGGCTGCCGGACGAATCCAGGCCATGAAAAAACTGCTCATCGCCTATCACGCTCCGGGGGCGCGCACCCAGCAACTGGCTGATGCCGTGCTCAGGGGGGCGCTCACCATAGAGGAAACCCAGACCACGCTGAAGCGCGCTTTCGACACCACGGCCGAAGACCTGATCGCCGCAGACGCCATCATCTTCGGCACCCCGGAAAACTTCGGCTATATGTCCGGCGCCCTGAAGGACCTGTTCGACCGGACCTTCTATCTGTGCGAAAACAAGGTCGACGCCAGGCCCTATGCGGTTTTCGTCAGCGCAGGCAATGACGGCACAGGTGCCGTGTTCAACATCGACCGCATCTGCACCGGCCTGAAGCTGAAGAAAGT
>CAXNIK010000093.1:0-10729 GCA_964202115.1 Burkholderiales bacterium | reverse complement strand
GCTTGATGGGAATGCCCGCGGAGCGGCCATTGGGGATGCCTTCCACCGGCACCACCGCCTGGCGGGCGATGGCCTGTTCCTGGTTCACCACCTCGCCCAGGTTGTGGATCAGGCAGTTGGGGATGCCCAGGCGGGTGGAAATGTCGGTCCACTCCTTGGCGGTCTTGGACTTGAAGATGGGCAGCATGACTTCGTACAGCGCTTCCTGGTTCTTGGCGCGGTCGGAGTTGTTGATGAAGCGCGGATCGGTCATCAGCTCCTCGCGCTTGATTTCCCGCATGAGCTTGCCCCACATGTCGTTGGTGGAGGCGCCCATGTAGAACTCGCGGTCGCTGGCGGCGAAGATGCCGTAGGGCGCGAGGAAGGGGAAGAACGGGCCCCAGCGTCCGGGCACCACGCCGGTGGCGCTGGAGTCCAGGATCATGTGCGTCATCTGCACGATGGCCGATTCATACAGCGAGGTGTCCACATGCTGGCCGCGGCCGCTGGAGTCACGCTCGCGCAGTGCCATGAGGATGCCGATGACTCCGTGGGCGGCGGTCATGAAATCGATGGTCGAAGGGCCGATGCGCACCGCCGGGCGGTTGGGCTCGCCGGTGATGGACAGTGCCCCGGCATAGGCCTGCATGAGCAAGTCAAAGCCGGGCAGCCTGGACATGGGCCCGGTCTGGCCGAAGGCGGAGATGCTGCACAGCACGGCGCGCGGATTGAGCTTCTCGATCACTTCGTAGCCCAGGCCCAGGCGGGCCAGCACGCCGGGCTTGAAGTTCTCCAGCACCACGTCGCACTTCTCGATGATCTGCTTGCACAGCGCCAGGCCTTCGGCGTTCTTCAGGTCGATGACGATGCTTTCCTTGTTGCGGTTGAGCGCCGCGTACTCGGAGGAGAGGTCCATCTTCTTGCCGAAGCGGGCCGAGCCCCAGGAGCGCGCATGGTCGCCGCGGGGTGCTTCCACCTTGATGACTTCGGCGCCGAAGTCGCCCAGGATCATGGCGCACATCGGTCCCGAGGCATGTCCGCTCAGATCGCAGACGCGTATTCCTTCCATTGGCATTTTCACTTTGACTCCTTTGATTGCTTGTTATTGATGTTCAGGGCTTCAACACAACGCGGCCGACGACCTCGCCCGCTTCCACCAGGGCATGCGCCTCGGCCACGTTCTCCAGCGGCAGCACCTTGGCCACGCGCGGCTTCACCGTGCCCGCTGCCACCAGCTTGATGGCGTCTTCCAACTGGTCGCGGCGGCAACTGCCCACGCCGATGAAGTTGGCGCGCTTGAAGAAGATGCGCGCCGGGTTGATGGAGATGTCCTCGCGAAAGAGCTGGCCGACGAAGGCATAGCGCCCGCCCACGGCCAGGCTCTTGAAGCTGGGCGTGAACACGCGGCTGCCGACATTGTCGATGACCACCTCCACGCCCTCATCCTGCGTCAATGCCAGCACGTCTTTCGAGAAGTCCTGGCCGTCGGGCGCGACGACGACGTGATGCGCGCCTATGTCCAGCAGTTCCTGGCGCTTGGCCTCGGAGCGGGTCACTGCGATGACGATGCCGCCGGAGGCGCGCGCGATTTCCACCGAGGGGATGCCGCAGCCGCCGCTCGCGCCGGTCACGAGCACATGCTCGCCGATCTTCACCTTGGCCACATCACGCACGGCATTGAGCGCCACGCCGGTGGAGGCGCCCAGCATGCAGGCCGCTTCGAATGACACGCTGTCGGGAATTTTCACCAGCGCCTCTTCGGTGATGGTGACAAACTCGGCATAGCCGCCGCGCACGCCGCGGCGTTTGGTGCAGGCCGTTTCCATGCCGTTCCTGCAGCGCCGGCACAGGCCGCACACCTGGAAGGGCTTGCAGCAGACGCGGTCGCCGGCTTTCAGCGTGCTCACCAGCTCGCCGACTTTCTCCACGGTGCCGGCCACTTCATTGCCGATGACCATGGGGAAGTGCACACCGCGCGAGTAGGCGCCGTTGCGCTCCACCACGTCGTGATAGGACACGCCCACGGCGCCGACCCTGAGCAGCACTTCGTTGGCCTTGCAGACCGGCAGGGGTACGTCCTCGATCACCAGGACCTCGGGGCCGCCCTGCCTGTGCATCACCGCAGCCTTCATTTTGCACTTGCCAGTTTAAAGGCCGGCACGCAGCGTCCGCCGGGCCAGCGTTCAATGAGGGTCTCCACCGGCGTGTCTATCTTCAAAGGCGTTGAGACCCCCAGCTTGTCAATGAGTCTGCCGAACATGCGCACGCCTTCGTCCATCTGGGCGAGGATGACGATGTAGGGCATGAGGTCCTCGAACTCGGGCAGGTAGCCGCGCTGGTAGCGCACCCAGCTATACACCTTGCCCTTGCCCGAGAGCGTGGTCCAGCTCCAGGTCGTTCCGGCGCAGTAGGGGCAGACCGGCACGATGGGATAACGCTTCCTGCCGCAGCCGTCGCAGGCCTGCACATTCAGTTCGCCCCTGGCCAGGCCGTCCCAGTAGCGCTGGTTGTCGGCATTGACCGCCGGAAGCAACCCTTCCGGATTCACGGGGAAGACGCGTTCGATGATAGCAATTGTCATGTTTATGTCCGTCCTATGCCGGATTCTTACCGAAAATGACAGCATCACCCACCGGCGTTCCCCATTGCATGACCTCGGCGTCCTTCACCTGGCGCTTGCCGCACTCGCCGCGCAACTGGCGCGTCATCTCCAGCATCTCGTACCAGCTGTTGAAGTGCCCGCAGGAGAGAAAGCCGCCGTTGGTGTTCACCGGCAGCTCGCCGCCGGGGCCGATGCGGCCGTTCTGCACGAAGTCCGCGCCTTCGCCGGGCTTGCAGAAGCCGAAGCGCTCCAGGCCCCACAGCACATTGGGCGAGAAGGCGTCGTAGGTGTAGAAGGCGTCGATGTCCTTGGGCGTGACCCCGGCCATGCGATAGACGAGCTGGTCGGCCGGCGGCTGCCAGTCGAATTCCTCGGCCTGGTTCACGCCCAGGCCGGGCTGGCCGAAGATGAATTCATTGGGGCCGGCATGTATGCCCTGGGCGCCCAGCAGGTACACCGGCGCCTTGGCGCAGTCGCGGGCACGCTCGGCAGTGGTGAGGATGAGCGCCACCGAGCCGTCCACCGGCACCGAGCAGTCGAACAGGCGCAGCGGTTCCACGATATAGCGCGAGGCAAAGTAATCCTCGCGCGTCAGCGGCTTTTGCATCACCGCCTCGGGATTGAGCATGGCGTGGTTGCGAAAGGCGATGGGCACCTCGGCAAGCTTGGCCGGGTCGATGCCGAACTTGTGGAAGTAGCGCTGCGCCGCCAGTCCGGCGCCGGCCACGGGCGCGGTGAGGCCTGAGTGCGGGGACTCGGCGTGCGGGCCGCCGCCTTCGCGCAGCGACTCGGCGAAGCTGGGGCGCCCTTTCGAGCCGTGCCGGCCGAACTGGGAGTTGTTGTAGGCCGCGAAAACCAGCACGTAATCGGCCAGGCCCCAGGTGAGCGCCATGGCGGCCTGCGTCACCACCGTGGCGCCAAAGCGCCCATGGCTCCAGGTCTGGCTGTTGAAGCGCGTATTGAGGCCCAGCATGCTGGCGGCCAGATCGTAGTCCTGACCACGCGGCGAGCCGATCTGGATGATCAGGCCGTCGATTTTCTTGCGATCGAGGCCGGCATCGGCCAGAGCCAGCGACACGGCCTTGTGCGCCAGCGTGATGGCCGAGTCCTCCGAGGTGCGAAACAGGCCGGGCGAACCCGCGCCGACGATGGCAACTGCGCCCTTGGGATTCATGAGGGGATTCATGCCCGGCCTCCGCTCATGCTCGTACTTGCTCCTTGGTTCATTGCCACTTGTACTCTCATGTTCACTCCTGCAAAGGCAGTTTGGCTTTGGAGACCACGTTTTTCCATTGCGCCAGATCCTTGTGATAGTCCTGGGTGTATTCCTCCGCGGAGCCGGACCCGGGTTCAAAGCCCAGGCTTCGCAGGTGTTTGCTGACTTCGGGAGTGGCGAGCACCTTGTTGATGTCTGCATTGAGCCGACGCACGATGGGCATGGGCGTTCCGCCCTTGGTGTACACGCCAAAGCCTGAACCGACGACGTAGTCGGGCATTCCGGCCTCCTTGGTGGTGGGCACATCGGGCAGATTCGGGAGGCGCCGCGGGCCCGCCACTGCCAGTCCCCGGATCTTGCCCGAGGGAATGAGGTTGGCGAAGGCCGAGGCGTCCATGCTGGCGAAATCCACTTCGCTGGCCATAATCGCCAACGCGGCGGGACCAGTACCCTTGTAGGAAATGATCTGTAACTTGCTGTCGGTGAGGATCTGGAACAGCACCAGCGCCATGTAACTGGAATTGCCGGCGGTCGCAGCATTGAGCATGGTCGGACTATTTTGCGCCAGCTTGACCAGGTCCAGCAGGTTCTTCACCGGCAGTTTGGGACTGGCTCCGATCACGTAGGGACCTGATCCGAGTTCCGCGATCGGTTGCACGTCCTTGTACGGATCATAGGGTACGTTTTGGCGCAATGCCGGGATCAGCGAGATGGCGCCGCCCGAGAACAGGATGGTGTAGCCGTCCGGCGCGGACTTCGCCATGGCGCCTATGCCGATGCGGCCATCGGCACCGGGCATGTTGGCAATGACGATCTGCTGGCCTAGAAGTTTGGTAAGTCCGGGGGACATCAGTCGCGCCAGAGTGTCGTTGGAGCTTCCCGGTGCGAAGGGCACGATGGCTCGAAGTGGTTTGTCCGGATATTCGGCCAGGGCCGGCCCCGAGGCTGACCATGAGACTGACAGCGCAACGCAAAGCAGGGCGGTGGAAAAGCCTGGTGATGGATGGTTCATGTCTCTCTCCTCTGAGGGCGGCCTGCCTGATCAGGCAGGCGAGGCAAAGACTGCGGGGAAGACTGCGGGTATTGATTGGTTTTTATTATTGCCGGCAGGGCGGGGACTGCTCTTGTGGCTTCCGCCGCGCTGCCGACTTCTTTTTTGGCCCAACCCCCTCCATAACCCCGGCAGCATGACGAATTCAGCCACAAAGATAAACAGCATATGACTACTAACTATTATTCCGATATGGAATAATCTCTTCTTTCCACTATTTAATCCACTGATTGAGCGGAAGCCGTCCATGGACCTGAAGCAACTGGAGTACTTCGTGCGCGTCGCGGAGCTGGGCGGATTCACCAAGGCGGCGAACGTGCTCTCGGTCGCCCAGCCGGCCCTGTCCAAGCAGATCCGCCAGTTGGAGGTGGAACTGCAGCGCAACCTGCTGGTGCGCAACGGCCGCGGCGTCAGTCTGACCGAGGAAGGGGCCATGCTGCTCTCCCACGCCAAGGGCATCCTGGAGCAGGTGGACCGCGCGCGCCAGGAGATACGCGACATCCAGGGGCTGCCCATCGGCAAGGTGGTGGTGGCGGCACCGCCGGCCGCGGGCATGGCGCTCTTGGCGCAGACGCAGCTGGTGACGAACTTCCGCGAGCGTTTTCCCAAGGCGCAACTGGAGGTCATCGAGGCCAAGACCTGGACCATCTACGAGTGGCTGCTGGTGGGGCGCGTGGACATCGGCATCCTTTACGATCCGCGGCCCTCGCCGGTGATCGAGATCACGCCGCTGGGCGAGGAAGAGGTCTTCCTGGTGTCGCGCAAGGCCGACGCCAAGCTGACCGCGGGAAAATCCATCCCCTTTCGCCAGCTCGCCAAATACCCGCTCATCATTCCCAGCTACCCTCACGCCATGCGCGCGCTGGCCGACACCACGGCGGCCAAGGCCGGGATCAAGCTGGACATCGCCATCCAGATCGAGGGCGTGCCCTTCATCCTGGAGCTGGTGAACAAGGGCCTGGGTCATACGCTGCTGCCCAGGAGCATCGTCGAGACCAGCCATCTGTCTTCAAAGCTGCAGATCAATCCCTTCACCGGACCGCGCCTGGCGCGCACCCTCACCGTGGCGGTGTCCTCGCAGCGGCGCGTCACGCACCTCACGCGCGAGACGGTGAAGCTGGTGCTGCATTATCTGCAGCGGGGGGCGAAGCACTGAGTCAGAGCCACTTCGCCTTGCGAAAGCGCACGAACAGATAAACGTCGATGCCGAGCATCACGGCGAGCGTGACAGGATAGCCCCAGGCCCAGCGCAGCTCGGGCATGACGTCGAAGTTCATGCCGTAGATGCCGGCGATCATGGTGGGCACCGCCACCAGGGCGGCGTAGGCGGCCAGGCGCTTGGTGGTCTGGTTCTCGTTCATGGTGGTGAGCGCCAGGTTCACCGACATGGCGGTGACCACCATTTCACGCAGGGAGTCTATGGACTGGGTGAGGCGCACCAGGTGGTCATAGACGTCGCGGAAATATTCCTGGGTGGTGGCGCAGATGCGCGGCACGCGTCCCCCATAGAGCTTGCCCACCGATTCCAGCAGCGGTTCCACGGCGTGCTTGAGCACCATGGTCTTTTGCTTGAGGGCGTACAGGGCCTCGATGTTGGCGCGTCCGGGCTCTTCGGCGAACATGCGCGCCTCGATGCGCTCCAGCTCGATCTCCAGCTCGTCCAGCACCGGGAAGTAGCGGTCCACCACGTCGTCCATGAGGGCGTAGAGCACGAAGGCCGAGCCTTCCTTGAGTAGCTCCGGCTCGCGCTCGCAGCGCGCGCGCACCGCGGCGAAGCCCTTCTCGGTGTGACTGCGCACCGACAGCACGTAATTGGGACCGGTGAAGATATCCACCTCGCCGATGGACAGCTCGCCATCCTTCATCTGCGTGGTGTGCAGCACGGTGAACAGCGAATCGCCGTACTCCTCGATCTTCGGTCGCTGATGGCCGTGCCGGGCGTCTTCCACGGCCAGCTCGTGCAGGTCGAACTCGTGCTGCATCACGGCCAGCTCGCCGGGGCCGGGGTCTTTCAGCGCCACCCATACGAAGCATTCCGGACGGTGCAGATACTGATGGATCTCGTCCGGCTGGATATCGGCGAGTTTTCTTCCGTCCTGGTAAGCGACACAACTGACGAGCATGACAACTCCATGGGATGCTGAGCTGATGATAACAATTGCCCCGGCCGCTGTAAGGGGGTCGGATAAAATAATGATGTTTTCTCAGGATCAAGCCCACATGCCCAAAACCGACCTCACCTGGTCACCCAGTGTCACCGTCGCCGCCGTGATTGAGCGCGACGGGCGCTTTCTGCTTATCGAGGAGCAGGCTGGCGGCAGAACGGTGCTCAACCAGCCGGCAGGACACTGGGAGCCGGGGGAGTCCCTGGTCCAGGCCTGCGTGCGCGAGACTCTGGAGGAGGCGGCCTGCGAGTTCACGCCCACGGCCCTGGTCGGCATCTACGACCGCCATCACCCGGTGGAGGGCAAGACCTATCTGCGCTTTGCCTTCTGCGGCAGCCTGGGCCGGAGCTTCCCGGAGCGCAAGCTCGATCAGGGCATATTGCGCGTGCTCTGGCTGACCCCCGATGAGCTGCGCGCCGCGGCCCCGAGGCACCGCAGCCCGGTGGTGATGCGCTGCGTGGAGGACTATCTCGCCGGCCGGCGTTTTCCGCTGGATTTGCTGTCGCATCACGACAATGTCTAGTTCGGGCTCAAGGCGCATCGTCGTCGGCATGTCCGGGGGGGTGGACTCCTCGGTGGCGGCGCTGCTGCTCAAGCAGGCCGGTCACGAGGTCATCGGCCTGTTCATGAAGAACTGGGAGGACGATGACGATGATGAGTACTGCTCCACCCGTCAGGACCTGATCGATGTCGCCTCGGTGGCCGATCTGCTGGGCATCGAGCTGGAGGTGGTCAATTTCGCCGTCGAGTACAAGGACCGCGTGTTCAGCGAGTTCCTGCGCGAATACTCGGCCGGACGCACGCCCAATCCGGATGTGCTGTGCAACGCCGAAATCAAGTTCAAGGCCTTCCTGGACCACGCCCTGGGCCTGGGCGCGGAGCGCATCGCCACCGGTCACTACGCACGGGTGCGCAGCAGCGGAGACGGCGGCGTGGAACTGCTCAAGGCCGCCGACCGCTCCAAGGACCAGAGCTATTTCCTGCACCGGCTGTCGCAGGCGCAGCTTGAGCGCGTGCTGTTTCCCCTGGGCGAGCTGCAGAAAACCGAGGTGCGCGCCCTGGCCCGTGAAGCCGGGCTGCCGGTGCACGCGAAAAAGGATTCCACAGGCATCTGCTTCATCGGCGAGCGGCCGTTCCGCGAATTCCTGAACCGTTACCTGCCCCGGAAGCCGGGTGCCATGCGCACGCCCGAAGGCGAGGTGGTGGGCGAGCACATCGGCCTGGCCTTCTACACCATAGGCCAGCGCAAGGGCCTGGGCGTGGGCGGACGCAAGGGAGGCACAGAGGATGCATGGTACGTGGCTGCCAAGGACATGGCGAGGAACGAACTGATCTTGGTGCAGGGTCACGATCATCCGCGCCTGTTGCGCGGTCATCTGGCGGCGGAGGATCTGGCCTGGGTGTCGGGCGCGGAGCCGGCGGTGGACGCCGCTGCTGGCAAGCACCACGCCGCGAAGACGCGCTATCGCCAGGCCGATGCCGATTGCCGCATCAGCGCGCTGTCAGGCGGGCATCTGGAAGTGGATTTCGCCCAACCGCAATGGGCGGTGACCCCGGGGCAGTCGGTGGTGCTTTACCAGGGCGAGGTGTGCCTGGGCGGCGGGGTGATTCGCTAGTCCTTGGGCACCGTATCCGCGAACGAAGGCACTGCTGCCAGCTTGTCCAGCAGCCGTGCCAGATTGGCATGCCTGCCGCGGATGTCGAACTGCGGATGGCGGAACTCCAGCCAGCCCAGGCAGGCCGCGACGGCGATGTCGGCCAGCGTGAACTCGATGCCGGTGCACCAGGTCTTTTCGCCCAGGTCGCGGTCCATGACGGACAGCCCCAATTCGACCTTGCCCGCCTGGCGCTTGATCCAGCCGGGGCTTTTTTCGCCATCGGGGCGCTGGCTTTCCATGCGCATCAACACGCCGGCGTCGAGCACGCCGTCGGCCAGCGCTTCCCAGCGCCTGACCTCGCTGCGCTCGCGATTGGACGCGGGGATGAGGCGGTTGACCGGTGAGACGTTGTCCAGGAATTCGACGATGACGCGCGAGTCGTAGAGACAACGCCCGTCTTCCAGCACCAGCGCCGGCACCTTGCCCAGGGGATTGAATTCGGGCACCCGGGTATCGGCAGCCCAGGGATTGCCGAGCTGCATGTTGTATTCGATTTTCTTTTCGGCAAGGACCATGCGGACCTTGCGCACAAACGGGCTGGTAAGTGAACCGATGAGTTTCATTGAACAGGGATTTTGTTTTGCCGGCGGCGTCCCGATAAAGCAGGGACAATTGATTGAAGCTTGATGGAAACCACCGGATTTGAATGCGCAAATTATAACAGAGCGAGGATGTATCCCTCCTGTTCGCCACCTCCTGTTCGCCACCCCGGAAGCACGGGCGCCGCATGTTAAAATTTCCCTATTCTTCAAGGCCCTTCAAAGCCAAATTTCCGATGCCGCTCAATTCACTCACTGCCCTTTCCCCGCTCGATGGACGCTACGCCGCGCAGCTGGATGCGCTGCGTCCGTACTTCAGCGAATTCGGCCTGATACGCCATCGCGTGCGCATTGAGATCGACTGGCTGGTGGCGCTCGCGGCCGAGCCTTCGCTCTCCGAGATCGGTCCTTTTTCCGTGGCCACGGTGACCGAGCTGAAAACGCTGGTCGCTGAATTCAGCGTCGCCGACGGCGAGCGTGTGAAGGCTATCGAGGCCGAGACCAATCACGACGTCAAGGCCATCGAGTACTGGCTGAAGGACCGCGTGAAAGGCAATGCCGAGGCGCTCAAGGCCACGGAGTTCATCCACTTTGCCTGCACCTCCGAAGACATCAACAACCTCGCCTACGCGCTGGCGTTGCAGGGCGCGCGCGACACGGTGCTGCTGCCCTCGCTGGATGAAGTCATTGCGCGCCTGCGCGTGCTGGCACACGAGCATGCCGATGTGCCCATGCTGTCGCGCACCCACGGCCAGCCGGCCACGCCCACCACTCTTGGCAAGGAGATCGCCAACGTGGTGGCACGCCTGAAACGAGCGCGTTCCGCGCTGGCGCGCGTCGAGATACTGGGCAAGATCAACGGCGCGGTGGGCAATTACAACGCCCACATGGTGGCCTATCCCGGATTCGACTGGGAGAGTTTCGCGGCGCGCTTCGTTGCCGCGCTGGGCCTGGAGTTCAATGCCTATACCACGCAGATCGAGCCGCACGACAGCGTGGCCGAGCTGCTGGATGCGCTGGCGCGCGTCAACACCATCGTGCTCGACCTGGACCGCGACCTGTGGGGCTACATCTCGGTGGGCTACTTCAAGCAGAAGCTGAAGGCCGGCGAGGTGGGTTCCTCCACCATGCCGCACAAGGTCAACCCCATTGACTTCGAGAACTCCGAGGGCAATGTCGGCGCGGCCAATGCGCTGCTGCGCTTTCTCGCCGACAAGCTGCCGGTGTCGCGCTGGCAGCGCGACCTGTCCGACTCCACCGCGCTGCGCAACATGGGCGTGGCGCTGGGTCACAGCCTGCTGGCGTGGAAGTCCTGCCTGCGCGGCCTGTCCAAGCTGGAAGTGGACGCCGCGCGCCTGGCCGAGGACCTGGACGCCAACTGGGAGGTGCTGGCCGAGCCCATACAGACCGCCATGCGTCGCTACGGCCTGGCCAATCCCTATGAGCAACTGAAGGAATTGACCCGAGGCAAACGCCTGGACGCCAAAGCCATGCGCAAGTTCATCGCCACACTCGCCCT
>CAXNIK010000092.1:0-10769 GCA_964202115.1 Burkholderiales bacterium | reverse complement strand
AACTGCGGCCAGCACCTTTTCCGCCAGCGGCAGCAGGTGGCTGCCCGCCGGGGTCAGGCTCATGCCGCCCGGCCCGCGCACGAACAACTCCACGCCCAACTCCTGCTCCAGGGCGCGGACCTGGGCGCTGACCGCCGGCTGGGAGACGTGCAGGCTCTCGGCCGCCTTGGTGAGATGCCCCAATTCGGCGACCGCGGCAAAAGTCCTGAGCTGGTAAAGCTCCATCAGACTCCTTTTCCTACATTTTCCAAGGTTGATTTATTGCTATGCAACATACACTTATCGCATCATAGTCCAGACTGATGGCACCCATCCAAAGATACGATTGGATTTCGTCCTTCATCATCCCTATTCTCTAGACATGCGATGCATAAATTCATTCCAAATTATCTGGATAGACGTTAAAGAGAGAATTTACTTTAGCTTTCTTTACATCCTACCCAGGTACTCGGAAAGGCTTGGAAACAGATGGGGGTCGGATGTATCAGTACCAAGACCCGGCTTGATCCTAGCGCAGATTTGCTGCATTGCAATAGGCTACATGCAAAAGCTTTACCGAAATGTGACAAATCCGACTTGTAGTTGAAGTTAACGACCGTTTTCTTGTCCGCGAAGGCCACCACGGAGTCCGGCGGGTCCTCCTCCCCCAAGGGAATCCAGGCCTTCGCGGGCGGGAAAACCTAATGCAAAGGACTGAACCAAGAATACCCTCGCAACAGAACGACCCGGGACAGAGGCCTTCAGGGCTTACTGTCACCGCCGGACCACTTCGCCGCCGCTGCATCGTCTGAGGCGCGCGCCTCGACCCAGCGGCTGCCCTGCCCCCTGTCTTTGCCAAGCTGTTCTTTCTTCCAGAACGGCGCCCTGGTCTTCAGATAATCCATGATGAATTCGCAGGCGGCGAAAGCCTCGCCGCGATGCGCCCCGGTCACCACCACCAGCACGATCTGGTCGGCCGGCTGTAATTCGCCCACGCGGTGTATCACCATCGCGTCATACACCGACCAGCGTGCCCTGGCCTCATCGATGATGGCCTGTATGGATCGCTCGGTCATCCCGGGGTAATGCTCCAGGGTCATCGTGCCCACGCTGGCGCCGTCGTTCAGGTCGCGCACCACGCCCACGAAGCTGGCCACCGCGCCCACGTCGCGCCGGCTGGCGCGCAGCGCGGCGACTTCCGTGCTCAGGTCGAAATCGGCTGTTTGAATGCGGACCGGCACGTTAGCCCCCTGTCACCGGCGGAAAGAAAGCCACCTCGTCACCTGGCTTCACCGCGGTGTCAGCCGAGGCCATGTCCTGATTGACCGCCACGCGCAAGCTGCCCTTGCCCGCCAGCGCCTCGCGCCACACGCCTTCCCTGGCGCACAGATGTTCGCGCAGCGCCGCCACCGTGGCCACACCGGCCGGCAGCGCCAGTTCTTCACCGGCGGTGCCCAGCTTTTCGCGCAAGCCGGCGAAATACAGCAGACGTATCGATGCAGCCATCGCCTTACTGCCCCCTCATTGGCCCAATTCCGAATAAGGCACGAAGCTCACCATGTCGCCCTTGCGGATCACGCCCTTGGCCGGGTTGTCCACCAGGCCATCGGCCCAGGCCGTGGAGGAGAGCACCGCCGAATCCTGGGTGCGGTACAGATCCAGGCCGCCTTGCGCATTCCAGCGCACACGCAGGAACTCGCGCCGCGCATCCGGCTGCGGCCAGTCGAAATCGGCGCGCATCTGCAGGCTGCGCGGCGTGACATCGACGATGCCCTGGGTGCGCAGCACGAAAGGCCGCACGAACCACAGGAAGGTCACGAAACTCGACACTGGATTGCCGGGCAGTCCAATGAAAGAGGCATTGCCGCCCACCTCTCCACCCCCGGAACGTCGAAGATGACCGTAGGCCAGCGGCCGACCCGGCTTCATGGCGATGCGCCACATCAGCAGCTCGCCTTCGGCCTCCACCGCCGGCTTGACGAAATCGGCCTCGCCCACCGACACCCCGCCATTGGTGACGACGATGTCGCATTCGGCGGCGGCGCGGCGCAATACATCGCGCATCACCTGCAGGTCATCGCGCACGATGCCGTAATCGCGCACCTCGCAGCCCAGCGCCTGCGCCAGGCCGGTCAGCGTGAAGCGGTTGGAGTTGTAGATGCTGCCAGGCTTGAGCGCCTCGCCCGGCATGGCCAGCTCATCGCCCGGAAATATCAGCCCCAGCCGTATGCGCCTGAGCACCGGCAGCGAGGCGATGCCCACCGATGCCGCCAGACCCACCTGCTGCGGCTTCAACCTGATGCCTGCAGGCAGCAGGTCCTTGCCCTTGGGAATGTCCAGGCCAGCCGCGCGCACCCATTCGCCCAGCCTGGGCACGGCATTGAACACCACCTCATCGCCCTGCTCGGTCGTGTCCTCCTGGATGACGATGGCGTTGGCCCCGGCCGGGATGGGCGCGCCGGTAAAGATGCGCGCCGCCGTGCCGGCCGCCAGCGGACCGCCCACGGCGCCGGCCTGGATGCGCTGACTCACCTTGAGGCGCGTGCCTGCGGTGGGAATGTCAGCCACACGCACGGCATAGCCGTCCATGGCGCTGTTGTCCATGGGCGGTACGTTCATGCTCGACTGCACCGGCTGCGCCAGCACCCGGCCTATGGCCTGCAGCGTGGGCACGGTCTCGATTTCGCCCACCGCGCGCGCGCCGGCCAGCAACTGCGCCAGCGCTTCGTCTACCGACAATAGTCCCTTGTTCACGCCAGCTCCAATCTTGGGTTGCTGCATTGTAATCCGCTGTCGATCCACCTATGCCGCTTGACACGAACCTGCCGCAGCACCGGGAAGCACGCTTCCTTTGCGTTATATTTTACGGTATATAACGAAGGCAATGGACATCCATACCTCACCGGACGCGCTGCTGCTGATCCTGAGCATCGGCATATTCGTCATTGCCGCCCTCTATTCCTCAGTCGGCCACGCGGGGGCATCCGGTTACATCGCCGTAATGTCGCTGCTGAGCCTGGCACCCGCCGTCATCCGGCCCACGGCACTGGCCCTGAACATCCTCGTGGCTTCGATTGCCACGTACCAGTTTGTCAAGGCCGGCCATTTCTCCTGGCGGCTGTTCTGGCCGTTCGCACTTCTGGCGGTGCCGCTGGCATTCGTGGGCGGCTATGTCACGCTGCCCAACGACAGCTTCAAAATCATTGTCGGGCTGGTGCTGCTGTACTCCGCTGTCCGCCTTGTCGTCGAAACCGGCGACGAAAAAGCCGCCACCAGCCCGCCGCTCGCCGCCGCGCTTGCCACGGGAGGCGTCATAGGCCTGCTTTCCGGACTCACCGGCACCGGTGGCGGCATCTTCCTCACGCCCCTGCTGCTGTTCATGGGCTGGGCACGCGCGAAATCCGCCGCCGCCGTGTCCGCACTGTTCATTCTCCTCAACTCGATTGCAGGCCTGCTGGGCAATGTCTCCAGCACCAAGGCATTGCCGTCTTTCATCATTCCTCTGCTCATTGCCGCGGGGATTGGCGGCGTTCTGGGCTCGCACTTCGGCAGCCGAAAGCTTGCCTCTTTGGGGATCAAGCGATTCCTTGCCGCGGTACTGCTGATTGCCGGTGTCAAGCTCATCCTTACCTGAGCGCGTGCCACCCGGTATTGCTGCCGCTCACTCGTCTGCGACGAGTGCAGTATCCTAGGCGGACAACAAAACCCACCAAGCGAGGAATTCGACATGTCAGAACAGACGCTAGACACAGGCTCCAAGGAACTGCTTTGCACCATACGTGATGGCGTGATGGTCATCACCCTCAACCGTCCCGAGGCGAAGAACGCCCTCTCCACCGGAATCCGCGAAGGTCTCAAGACCTCCATCGCCCGCGGCATGGAGGATCCCGAGATCGGCGCCCTGATCATCACCGGCGCGGGCACGGCCTTCTGCGCCGGCGGCGACGTGAAAGGCATGGGCGACAAGCGCCCGGCCGTGGCCTCGGTGGAGGAGAGGGTGAAGGAGATGCAGGCGCGCCATCGCGCCACCACCGGCTCGCTCATGACCGGACTCAAGCCCACCATTGCCGCCCTGCCCGGCGCGGCCGTGGGCGCGGGACTGGCGCTGGCATTGGCCTGCGACATCCGCATCGCCGCCAGCTCCGCCTTTGTCAGCACCGGTTACGCCAAGGTCGGCCTGTCCGGCGATTACGGCATCGCCTGGCTGCTGCGGCGCGCTGCCGGCGACGCGCGCGCACGCGAACTGCTGCTCACCTGCGAGCGCGTGCCCGCGGCGCGCGCCGAGCAGTTTGGCATCGTCAACCGCGTCGTTCCGGATGCCGAGCTGCAGGCGCAGGCCTTCGCGCTGGCGAAATCGCTGGCCAACGGCCCGCGCATTGCCCTTCGCAACATCAAGGCCAACATCAACGATGCCGCCACCCAGGAATACTTCGAAGCCCTGGACGGAGAAGCGGTGCGCCTCGCGCCGCTGTCGGCGACCGCCGATCACAAGGAGGCGGTGCGCGCCTTCGTGGAGAAGCGCGCGCCGGTGTTCAAGGACCGCTGAAAAGGACAGGCCATGAAATCCGCCATCCTTGCCACCGCCATCGCCGCAGCCCTGCTGCCCTGCGCCGCGGCCATCGCCCAGGATGCCTACCCGTCGCGCCCGGTCACGATGATCGTGCCGCTGTCGCCGGGAGCGGCGGTTGACATAGAAACCCGTCTGTACGCGCAGAAGCTGGGCGACGCCCTGGGCAAGCCCTTCCTGGTGGACTACAAGCCCGGCGCGGGCACCACCATCGGCGGCGCCTACGTCGTGCGCGCCGCCCCCGATGGCTACACGCTGCTGTCGCTGACGCCCAGCCTGACCATCGCCACGCTGGCCTATCCCAAGCTGACCTACGATCCGATGAAGGATCTGACGCTCATTTCACTGATGAGCAAGCGGCCCAGCCTGTTCATCGTTCCCAACAGCGTGCCGGCGAAGAACCTGCAGGAGTTCATGGCCTACGCCCGAGCCAACCCGGACAAGGTCAACCTGGGCACCTCGGGTGCCGGCGGCATCGGCGAGCTGGGCCTGGCCTGGCTGCAGCTCATGGCCGGCACCAAGGCGCAACTGGTGCATTACAAGGGCGGTGCGCCCTCCTACACCGCGGTCATGGCGGGCGAGGTGCAGGCGGTGTTCGGCAGCCTCGCGGCCATGGGCGGCAACCTCAGGGCCGGCAAGGCCAAGGCTCTTGCCGTCACCACCTCGGAGCGCACCCGGGTGCTGCCTGACCTGCCCACCATCGCCGAGCAGGGCTTTCCCGGCTTCGAATATTCGCAGTGGATCGGCGTCGCCGGCCCGGCCGGGCTGCCCGCAGCCGTGGTCAGCAAGTTGAGCGCCGAGCTGCCCAAGGCCGCCAAGGCACCTGATGTCGGCGCCAAGCTGGCCGACGACGGCACCATCATGGTGGGCAGCACGCCGGAACAGTTCCGCCAGCACTTCGCCGCCGAGTCGGCGCGCTGGCGCAAGGTGCAGCAGGACACGGGTGTGACGCTGGCGCAGTAGACAGCATCCAGGGAATCGCTGATCAAGTAGCCGCGCGAGGCGACAGATGAAGGCGATTCAGTTAGACCGCAACGGCAACTTATTCAGCGTTTCCTTAGCCCTTGTTCCTTTACGCCGTGGCGGATTGGGCAGTTTTGCCTCCGGCCCAGTAGCTGCCATCGGGCTTTTGAAGCATGGTCACCGGATTGCCGGTAATCATTTCCTGATGAATGCATTTTGAAACCGGAATGCCGGTGGCTATCATTCGCCAGGACTCTGCCTCCTGGTCGCCGTGCCAGATATCCCCATCCGTGGTTCCCAGGAAGTACTCGGCTCCGCCGGGCAATTCAACCTGGCACATTGCTTCGACTGCTCCATGCATGCGCTCGGGAAGACCGCCACGGATTTGGCGCCAGGTCTTTCCTCCGTCTTCGCTCTTCGCCACTGCCCCGCCGGCATATTTGCGATCGACCCAGGAGCGCGGGCTGAGCTCACAGCAACCCATCACCATGGTATCCGGCTTGTCACTGCGCACCATCAGCTGGTCAGGGTATTCTCCTATGGGCGATTGCCGGGACATGAGCTGATTCCACGTCTGGCCGGCGTCCTCGCTGAGCTGCAGGCCTCCGCCTCCCGTCGTAAATACACGCGATGAATTCCTTGGATCAATTACCGAGCGGTGCATATCCGGGTGGGGAACGGGAAGGAACGACCACGTCTCGCCCCCGTCAGTACTCTTGATGAACGCTCCGACCTCGACACACACATAGATGGTCAGGGGATCTCGGGGATCGAAGTTGATGTGCTTGGCATGACCCACGAAAGGGTCGCCGGCAAAACGCCACTTGTCGACGTTCGGCATATTCCGGAAGGAAGCAAGCTCACGCCAGTTCGCCCCCAAGTCTTCACTCAGAAAAACGTGCGCAGGCTCGGTGCCCGCATACAGCCTCGTGCGGCCGTTGGCCTCCACGCATGCAAGGCTGTAGACACTGGTTATCGGCAGCTTGTGATCACGGGGTTTCCAAGTCGCGCCTCCGTCTTCGCTCGCGTGCAGGCCGTTATTCCAGCAGCCCGCAAACAATGTTCCGGACCGGGGCTCGTGCAAGATGGCCTGGACATGCTTTCCAGCCAGTGCCCGGGCACCGATTTCCCAGGCCTCCTTGCCATTCTTGGTGAGCGTCACGACACCGTTCATGCTTGCAACCAGCAGTTTGCGAGTCGGCTCAGCGGAGCGGTACATGGTGCCGGCGCCATGCGAAAGTGAGATTGTCATCTTAAGTATCCTCGTGGCTGTCCATCCATAGTTGTGGCCTTCTGAGTGAAGGCGTGAACTGCGCTTACTTGCCGGGATAGCGCGCGTAGCACTTCACGCAATTGTCCCAGAGCAGCTTGCGCTTGGTGTCTTCCTGCATGTTTTTCCAACCGAGCACCAGGCCCACGGTCTCGGGGAAGTGACTTTCGGCATGCGGAAAATCCGAGGCATACATCAACAAATGATCGCCCAGCATGCTGGTAACAGCGTTGGTGAGTGTTTCGCCCTCGGGCACCTCTATGCTCTGAAAGTAGCGCCCATTCACGGCGTACTCGCTGGGCAGATGTTTGAGGTTGGGGGGGAGAGCACTCTTGATGGTCTTGGCGTGCTCGTCGATGCGAGCCAGCCAGAAGGGCAACCAGCCGTGCCCGGCTTCCAGCGTGGCAATGCGCACCTTGGGGTAACGATCCATGATCCCGGAGCCTATCAGTGAAGCCATGTTTCGCATCCCACACCAGGGATGCGCGGCTGAACGCTGCAGAAACATGTTTTCCCAGTTATCCGTGCCGCCCGGCGCATAGGGCGGCATGGCGGTGAAGGTGTGCAGGGAAATCGTGAGATCGTATTCCTCGCAGGCGGCCCAGATGGGCTCCAGATCGGGGTGGTCCAGCGGCATGCCGTAGGGCGCGTAGGGCAGCACGCCCCAGGCCCACTTCGACTTCCCCCACTTCTTGATCTCTTCCACGCTGCCCTTCACGTCGCGCCCCGAGGCGAGAATCGCGGCGCCCAGGCGATCCGGAGCGGCGGAACAGTAATCTTCCAGCCAGCGGTGATAGGCGCGAAACATCTCCATTTCCACGCTCACGTCCGGATGCTCGGTGAAAGCGCCCCAGGGGCCGGAAGGCAGCATGAAGTTGACGTCAACGCCCTCGAAATCCATGTCGGCCAGACGCCCCTTCACGTCGGCATCCAGGTTGAGGCCGGGCTTGCGGGTGGTGTCCGGCCCGGTGAAGCCGGCGAAGTATCCCTTGGACATGCTTGCTTCGGGCTTCGCAAGACCCAGGCGGCGGCGATAGCTGCGTGCCCCGCGCGTGTAGTGTGTATGACCACGCGAGCTTTTTACCCGGAACTCGGCCCACTCCTTGAGCTTGTCCTTTGCTGCCTGCCCAGCGTAGCGGTCAATGATGTCCTGGTCCGGACCGACGTGCGTGTCTGAGTCGAATACCTTGTAACCGTTCTTTGCCATATCCAGTTCCTCCGCCTGCTGCAGTTGTCGAAGATGAAATCTTGTTATTTGGACTTGCCGTATTTTGCAAGCATCTCGCCCATAAAATACTTCTCTTCCAGCATGCGCTGCCGCGCCAGGCCTTCACCCTCGGGTCCCACATCCAGGGGATCGGGAACCGGGTTGGCGGCGTTCGCCTTGCGGAAGGCCTCGTAGGCGTGAATTTCATTTTTGTTGAAATCGTGCATGAAATTCCAAAGCGCCTGCCAGGTGACCTCATGGGCCAGAGTCGGATACCAGGCAATGGTGACGCCCAGTTCAAGGTGCTCCTTGAGGCTCATGTAGCGGCCGATGGCGCCTCTCATGAAGGAAAAAGGGCCCTTCACCGCCGCCCGAGCCTTCTTGATCTCGTCGATCGAATGCGGATATTCCAACTGCACCCAGTCCACCCCCGCCTCTTCCTCATAGGCCTTCAGACGCGCAATGGTCTTGTCGAAGCTGCCTCCGGCCGCGTTGCCGGCATAGCACTGCGACATGATGACGAAGTTGGGGTCTATCTCGTTCTTGGCGTCGACGGCCGCCCGGTAGCGCGCGACAGCCTGCTCCATGGGCACGACTTCCATGCCCGCGGTACCGGTCATGCGCTTGCCTTCGATGGGCTGGTCGTCAATGCGGATGCCCGCGATGCCGGCCTTGATGCATTGCTGGATGAGACGACGCACCGCCATGATGCCGCCATGGCCGGTGTCGCCGTCCAGGATGATGGGATAGCTGACGCTGTCGGCGATCCAGCCGCCCACCTGAACGCATTCGGTCATGGTCGCCGTGCCTACATCGGACAGGCCCACATAGGTTCCCACTACGCCGCTGGTGCCGACGAAACCTGCTTCCAGGCCACACTTGTCCATGATGCGCCCGAGCGCTGCCGAGGGGGGGTGGACGACGGCCAGCACCTTGTCCTTGCGGTGGATCAGTTCCCGGAGTCGGGCGGTTTTCTGCTTTGCAGTTATTGGCATGTTATTTTCCTGACAATGAACAATGCGAATCATGGCCCGCTGCGATTTCTTGCAAATTCTTATTCCAAACTTTCCTTGAAACCTGGGATTTTCAGAAGAGCCTCCCACTTGCCAACTTCCTTTGCCAAACGCGCAGCCAGTGCCGCCGGCGAGGCCGACGGTGTAGCCTCGGCGCCGTCGAATTTCGACTGAAGATCTGGGTCGCCCAATAGCTTGGTCACGTCACGGTGAAGAAGGGTGACCACTGGCACCGGAATGCCCGCCGGACCATACAGGCCGTACCAATTGGTGAGCTCGTACCCCGGGATGAACTCCGCGATGGTGGGTATGTCAGGTGCGTTGCGCAGGCGGGAAGCACCCGTCACGCCAATGGCCTTGGCCTTGCCGCTCTTCACCTGGGGAACGCCTGCGATAGCGCTGACGGTGGCGAGCTGGATCTGGCCACCGAGCAGCGCTTGCAGCGCAGGCCCGGCACCCTTGAATGGCACGTGCTGAATATCGATGCCAGCGCTCTGATTGATGAGCATCATGCCAGCATGGCCGATCGAGCCCGCGCCTGAGGATCCCAGATTCAGCTTGTCGGGATTTGCCTTGGCGTAAGCCACTAATTCCTTCATCGAATTCGCCGGTAGTGCCGGATGGGCAAGCAGCATCTGCATCTGCGTGGTGAGTTCAGTGACAGGCGTGAAGGCGGTGCGGACGTCCAAGTTGGTCTTCTTTAGCAGCATAGGCACGACCAAGGTGCTCGCGGAAGGTATGACCAGCGTATGCCCGTCGGGCGCGGCCTTGGCCGTCAGGTCAACCGCAAGCAGGCCGAGCGCCCCCGGATGATTCTCAACGATCACCGCCTTGCCCTTCCATGCCTCCGTGAGCTTCGCCCCCAGTGCGCGGGCGAGGGTGTCGCTTCCACCACCCGGGGCATTGCCAACCAGCAGCCTGACGGGTTTGCTCGGATAAGCAGCGGCCTGGGCATGAATGGCCGCGCTCGTGCAGAGCATCACCGTCGCGGCAAGCATTTTCAGACAAATGATCGGGGACATTCTTCATCCTCCTCAAGAAGCAACACCTTGCAGCCCTTGCGCAAGCAGAGATGAAATTCCGCTGGCTCCCCTTGTACGATCGAAATCGGCGTGCCGTTCCGGCTATTCGCTACTTGTATTTCCCGAGCATTTCAGGCGGGAAGTACCGTTCCTCAAGCATGCGCTGTTTTTCGATGCCTTCGCCATCCGGCCCAACGTCCATGGCATCGGGGAAGCCGTCTTTTTCATGCTCGGCCATGAAGTCTTCGAATGCCAGAATATCTCTTTTGTTGTAGTCCCGCATGAAGCGCCACATTGATGCCCAGGACACGCGATGCGTTATGGGTGCGTACCAGGCAATGTTCACACCGAGGTCCATGTGCTCCTGGAGCGACAGGATTCTTCCGAGGCCGCCCTTCAGGAATGAAAAAACGCCGTCGATTTCTGCACGGGCGCGCTTCACCTCGTCTAGGCTATGCGGATACTCAAACTGCACCCAGTCCACACCGCCTTCCTCGAGGTACGCCTTCATCCTTGTGATGGTGTCATCCAGACTCCCTCCCAGGGCATTGCGTGCATAGCAATGCGACATGATCACGAAGTTCGGGTCAAGCTCATTCTTCATGTCCACTGCGGCGCGATAGCGCGCTATCGCATTCTTAATGGAGACGACTTCCATTCCGGCCGCGCCAGTGATGCGTTTTCCTTCGATGGCTTGATCATCTATACGGATGCCGGCAATTCCCGCCTTGATACACTCGCTGACGAG
>CAXNIK010000091.1:0-10812 GCA_964202115.1 Burkholderiales bacterium | reverse complement strand
TTACTCACTTACGGACCGGGGCGCCCGCCCTGCCCGGCCCCTCACAGATGATCGTCGGCGTAGTCTCGGACATCCATTGCAATATCGACGGCCTGAAGGCAGCGGTCGAGGCCATGGGCCGCATCGACCGGCTGATCTGCCTGGGTGACTCCATCTACGACTACCGCTTCTCCAATGAGGTCGTGGCGCAACTGCGGGACTACCAGGCCGAAGTCATCATGGGCAACCACGAGGAAGGCTTCTTCAGCCCGACCGGCGAGCGCGCGCGCAGCGCACCCTGGATAGACCCGGCGCAAGCCGCCTGGCTGTCGGAGCGCCCCAAGCGCCTGGAACTGGAGTGGCATGGCCGCAAGATCCTGGTAGTGCATTCCACGCCCTGGGAGCCGCGCGGCGAATACATCTACCCACGCCATGCCAAGCTGCCCCTGTTCGGTGAAATCGATGCCGACTTCGTGCTCTACGGCCACACCCACATGCCGGTGGTCAAAACCTTTGGCGACACCACCGTGGTCAATCCCGGCACGGCCGGCGATCCCCGCTTCGGGACGATGATGGGCTGCGCCGTGCTCGATCTTGGCGCCAACACGGCGCGCCTGGTGGAATACACGCCGGAAGCCAAGCCATCCACCTCGGGCGCCTGATCCGCCTTCTGTGCGGCGCTACTCCGCCACGAACTTGATGGCCTTCACCACCTTGCCCCAGCGCGCGATCTCGTTACGCATGGACGCGCCGAACTCCTCAGGCGTGCTGATCACGGTCTCCACGCCGGACTTGGCGAAGGCGTCCTTGACGAATGGAGTGCCCAGCGCCTTGGCCATGGCCTGATTGAGGCGCGTGATGGCCGCCGCCGGAGTCTTCGCCGGCGCCACCACGGCATTGCTGGCGGTCACTTCAAATCCCGGATAGATGGAATCCAGCGTGGGCAGGTCGGGCAGCGAGGCGTTGCGCTTCATGGCCGCCACCGCCAGCGGCTGAACCTTGCCGGCCCTGGCCAGCGGCAGCACCGCGGCCATGGACACGAAGATCATGGACAGGTGATTGCCCATGATGTCGGTCAGCGCCTGGGCAGCACCCTTGTAGGGCACATGCGTCATGTCAACACCGGCCATGAGTTTCAACATTTCCCCGCCCAGGTGCAGCGAACCACCCAAGCCAGTGGAACCGAAGGTGATCTTGCCTGGATTGGCTCTGGCGTAGCTGACCAGGTCCTGGACGTTCTTGATGCCCAGCTTGGGATCGACCACCAGCACGATGGTGCTGGAGGATATGGTACCCACCGGGATGAGGTCCTTGAGCGGATCGAAGGACATTTTCGGATTGGAACTGGGCAGGATCATGATGGCCGCGGTGGTCACGAGCAGGGTGTAGCCGTCGGGGGCTGCCCTGGCCACTTGCTCCGAGCCGATCAGCGTGCCCGCGCCGCCGACGTTCTCGATAATGATGGGCTGTCCGAGGAATTCGCTCCATTTCTCCGCGAACGGCCGCACGGTGAGGTCCACCGGGCCGCCCGGCGGTGAGAACGGGATGACCAGCTTGATGGGCTTGGTCGGAAAATTCTGCGCAAGAGCACCATTGACGCCCAGACACGAAACCAGCAAGGGCAGCAACATTCTGAATCTCATGGTTCCTCCGGTGATTGACGGGCACGCCTCAAAGACTTGCGCAAAGCTGCTGCTACATGGCGACAATGCCGACTTCGGCGGCCACCAACTGCACCGCCGCCGCCGCTTCGCCGGCCGCGCTCACCAGATCGCCCGCGTAGCCTGCGCGCAGGGCGCCGACCACGAGCAGCGAGGGCTCGCTGGATCGAAATTGCGCATCGGTGACAACCCTCCCGGTCGCATCACGCTTGATCACGGCGGGCAGGAAGGCGTTGTTCGGCTCCACACCCACGAAGGGAAACACACCGGACACGGCCAGCTCGCCGGCCTTGCCGTCCTTGCCGCGCAGCTTCAGGCCGGTCACGCCATTGTCGCCCAGGACTGCATCGACCTCGGTGTCCCAGACGAATTTGACATTGGTCTTGCCGTAGGCCTTGTCGACATAGGTGCGGCGCGCCTTGAGGTCTCCGCGCACGACGATATGCACGGTGCGGCACATCGCGGTGAGCACGATGGCCTCCTGCAAGGCAGCGTCGCCACCGCCGATCACCGCCACGTCCTGGCCCTTGAAGAAGCCGCCGTCGCAGTGCGCGCATTGCGACACGCCCATGCCGCGCAGCTTCTCCTCGCCGGGCACACCCAGCACCTTCAGGCGCGCGCCAGCCGCGGCGATGACGCGCTTGGCGCGCAGCGTGGTTTTTTCTCCTGTCACCTTCCAAAGCTCGCCGGCTTTTTCCAGGCCGGTGACGCTTTCGTAGTAAATGCCCGCGCCCTCGATGCCGATGCGTTCCACGATCGATGCGGCAAGTTCCACACCGGACACTTCGCCCGTGGCCGGCCAGTCGTCCAGTTCATTGACCGTGCCCACCTGGCCGCCGCAGGCGGGCTGCGCTTCGAACAGCGCCACCGACAGGCCGCGCCGCGAAGCATGCCAGGCGGCGGTCAGGCCGGCGATGCCGCCGCCAATCACGATGACATCCCAGATGTCGCGCCTACGACGAAGAGCCATTTTTTTTCTTTCCCTTTGCTGTATTTGCCACTGAGTTTGCAGCGCTGCGCAGCGCCTTCCAGTTCTTCGGCAGCTTGATTTCCCTGGCGGTCGGATAGCCCAGCACCCCGTTGTGGGCAAAGATGTAGCCGCTGTTGCGCCCCAGGTCGCCGGTGACCACGATCATGTAGTCGTCCGGGTGCCAGACGATGGGCACCAGGCGGTTGGGGTCGTCGGACTCGTGGTAGACACGGGGCATGCGGCCCAGCTTCACCTCCAGCGGGAGATTCCAGCTGGGCTTCTGCGTCCAGATCCTGGAGACGCGCTCCATGTGCCAGGCCGGAACCCGAGCTTCCTCCCACAGCTTCTGCTTGATGTCCTGCTTGCTCCACCCGGCCGCAGCGAACAACTCGGCCAGGATGGGCGAGAGAAACATCAGCGGCCGCAGCGTGCCGCCGCACTCGGCGCCCACAGTGAACAGGAAGTGCCAGCTGTGCAGCTTCTGCATGGAGTCGGCGATGTAGGGCATCAGCTCCTCGGGTTTGCTGCCCGAGATGGACGAGATGTGATTGCCGCCGGTGAAGCGCGAGATGGTCACCGTGTTGGTGCCAGCCCTGTAGCCGAAGTCCTGGCTGTTGGTCTTCCAGCCCAGCTTGGCGCAGACATCCTCGTTCTCCGGCACCACCACGCGGAAGGTATTGCCGAAGGTGCACTTGTCGTTGCCGTGCGGCAGGAAACCGGCGATGTTGCGCAGGTACAGCCGCCAGAAACGGCCTATGGAGGTATTGGCCTGGAAGCCGTCGCGCATCACGCCCTGGGTGTAATTGAAACCCAGCTCCTTGGTGATGGGGCCGTTCAGGAGGATGAGCGTCTCACCGCCGGGCGTGTTGCCGCTGTGCTCGTTGCCATAGTAGGGATCGCACATGGCCTCGATCAGCGCCACCAGCACCGGCATGTATTCCGGGCGGCAGCCCGCCATCACGCCATTGACGGCGATGCTCCAGATGGTGGCGGCACGCATGTCCGGCAGCAGGATGCCCAGCACTTCGTCGGGCCTGCGCTCGGTGTAGCGCAGGAAGGCGTCGATGCGCGCCTGGGTCGGCGGAATAATGGGCAGTCCGTCGGAGAGCTGGTTGGCGAGGAAGTACTCGTTGATCTCCTCCAGCGTGCCGGTGGCGACGATGTCGCGGGCCTTGGGCTCCTTCTCCAGCTTGCCCTCGGCGGGCTTTTCCAGCAGCGCGTTGATGACATTGCCCACGGTCACGCCGAGGATGTTCTCGCGCAACTGCTCCTTGCTCTGCACCCCGGTATGGCCGGGCACCATGGCGATGCCGATGTTGGGCATGCCCTGCCCCTGGGAGGCGGCGGCCGCCAGCGCAAGAAAGCCTTCGCAGACCAGCGTCGCGGTGGGGACGCCGGCTTCCTCGCAAACCGCACTCGCCCGCAACACGGCGGGCGTGCAGGACCCTCAGGCCCCCATGCCGCTGATCGCGGCGTCGACTCCCAGTTCCTTGAAGCGCTCCGGGATGGAGGCGAGCACCTCGTGCTCCTCGTTGCCGTGGGTGGCGCCGAATTCCTTCCAGCTCACCCACTTGATGTCCGGATAGCGTTCCTTCAGCCCTTCCTCCAGCAGCTCGAACACCTCGTCGCCGCGGAACACGTAGTCCCACAACTGCACGACGGTCTTGCCGCGCAGGGTGTCCAGGCGCGGAGCCAGGGATTTGAGTTGCGTCTGGCGCGGACTGCGCGGCCAGTACGCGTCGAAAGTTTCGGAGTCGCTCATGAAAGCCTCTTCTCGGTGTGAAACAGGGTTCAGACGGACGGGGACTGTGCGGACCGGTGGCACCGGCCTCTTCCCTCTTATTCCAGGTTGCCAATCTACCACTGAACATATGCCGGCAAAAATGAAAAATGGGGCGGCGCTATGCGTTTCTCGTATGTCTCAGGCTGCGTTCCGGGCACGGGAGGTACAATTTGCCCTGTCCTCCAGAAGCGCGCCAGTTTCGGCAAGGCGCCCGGGCATCACCCCAACGTATCCACGGAGCCACCCATGAGCGCAGTCGAATACCGCGTGCAAGGCGCGATCGCCGTCATCACCCTCACCCATCCGCCGGTCAACAGCCTCTCCCTGGTGCTGCGCCAGTTGCTGCACGAGTACCTGCTCAAGGCCGAGGCCGACCCGGCGGTCAAGGCCACGGTCATCGCCGGTTCGGACAAGGCCTTCTGCGGCGGTGCTGACATACGCGAGTTCGGCACCGAGAAAGGCACCACGCCGCCGCGGCTGCGCCAGATGCTCGAGATTATGGACACCGCCAAAAAGCCACTGGTTGCAGCCGTGGGCGGCTTCGCCCTGGGCGGCGGGCTGGAACTGGCCATGGGCTGCCACTACCGCGTGGTGCTCAAGGGCACGCGCCTGGCGCTGCCGGAGATCACGCTGGGCATACTCGCAGGCGGCGGCGGCGTGCAGCGCATCCCGCGCATCATCCCGATTGAGCGCGCCGCACAGATGTTGCTGACCGGCCAGCCCATCGCCGTGGACGAGGCGAAGCAGCTCGGCCTGGCGGACGAGGTGGTGGACAGCGACCTGCTGGGCGGCGCCATCCGCTTCGCCGAGAAGCTTGTCGCCGAGGGCAAGGGTCCAAGACCCATACGCAACATGCCACCCAAGGTGGCCGCCGACGGCGGCAAGTCCTTCATCGAGAAAAAGCGCGCCGAGCTGCAAATAAGCTCGCGCGGGCGCGTTGCACCGCTGGAGAACCTCAGGGCCCTGGAGATCGGGATAACCCAGCCCTTCGACGAGGCCACGGAGCAGATCAACGAGATCTTCCTCAAGCTGCTGGCCGGCACCGAGTCCAAGGCGCTGCGCTACAGCTTCTTCGCCGAACGCGAAGCGGCCAAGGTCGCCGATGTGCCGGCCGACACGCCGCTGCGCGAGATCAAGAGCGCGGCCATCATCGGCGCGGGCACCATGGGTGGGGGCATCAGCATGTGCTTCCTGGGTGCCGGCATCCCCGTGGTCATGATCGACACCAAGCAGGAGGCGGTGGACCGGGGCCTGGCCACCATCAAAAAGAACTTCGCCGCCACGGTGGAGAAAGGCCGGCTGTCTCAGGCCGACATGGACAAGCGCATGGCGCTGCTTTCCACCGCCACCGACCTGTCGGCCGCGGCCAAGGCCGACATCATCGTCGAGGCGGTGTTTGAGGACATGGCGGTGAAGGAGGCGGTGTTCGCGCAATTGGACAAGATCGCCAAAGCCGGCGCCATCCTCGCCACCAACACCTCCACCCTGGACGTGGACCAGATCGCCCGCGCCACCTCGCGGCCCCAGGAAGTCATCGGCGCGCACTTCTTCTCGCCCGCTAATGTCATGCGCCTGCTGGAGGTGATACGCGGGGAGAAGACCGCAAAGGACATCATCGCCACGGTCATGGCCCTGGGCAAGAAACTGGGCAAGGTGCCGGTGCTCTCGCGCGTGTGCGACGGCTTCATCGGCAACCGCATCCTGGAAAAGTATCGCGTGCAAACCATGGCGCTGGTCAACGAAGGCGCCAGCCCGCAGCAGATCGATGCCGCGCTCACCAAGTGGGGCCTGGCCATGGGTCCGTTCGCCATGGGCGACCTGGCCGGCAATGACGTCAGTTGGCTGGTGCGCCAGAACCGCGCGAAGCTCGGAAAGAACTACACACCCAATCCCCTGGGCGACCAGATCTGCGAAATGGGCCGCTACGGCCAGAAGACCGGCAAGGGCTGGTACAAGTACGAGGCCGGCAACCGCAAGCCCATCGTCGATGCGGAAGTGGAGCAGTTGATCGCCGCCCATCGCACCAAGCTCGGCCTCACCCCGCGCGCCATCAGCGACGAGGAGATCGTCGACCGGTGCCTGTTCGCCATGGCCAATGAAGGCGCAAAGATCGTCGAGGAAGGCATCGCCCTGCGCGCCTCCGACGTTGATGTGGTGTACGTCAACGGCTACGGCTTCCCCGGTTACCGCGGCGGGCCCATGTTCAATGCCGACGTCGCCGGCCTGCCCAAGGTGGTGGAGAAAATGCAGGCCTGGGCCAAGGGCCATCAGGGCGAGGCCTGGGCGCCTTCCAAGCTGCTGGTGAAGCTGGCGGGCGAGGGGAAGAAGTTTTCGCCGATGTAGGGGACTGCGACAGCGGCTGAAGACTTTGACATCAAGCCGCTGTCAACTCCTCAGCTCCCTTCCGAAGCGGATAAGGCTTGATCAGTATCTCGGCCGGCAGCTTCAAGCCATCTGCCAAGCGTCGAATCATTTCCAATGTCAGTGGGCGGGTGCGATTCATGATGTCCGCCACGCGGCCGCGCGGACCGATGAAAGGCTCCAGATCTTTGCGCTTCATCTCCCGGTTTTCCATGATGTGGTTCAGAAACTCTATCGGGTCTGGATCGGGAATCGGGTAGTGCTTCCGCTCGTAGTGCTCGATCAACAAGGTGAGAAGATCGAGGCGGTCGGCTGCTGGTGACTTTGCCGGCGCGTCCCAATGCCTGTCCACCTCCGCCATTGCGGCAAGGTAATCCTTTTTTGTACGGATCGTTTTCAGGTCCATTGTCAGCCTTTCAGATAACCCCTATTCAGTAGAGGTAATCTTGGCCTCCCTGATCACCTTCCCCATACGCCCGGTCTCCTCCTGCAGAAACTTGGTGAAGCCCTGGGGCGTGCTGGCGACGATGAGGGTGTCGGTCTCCTTCATCTTGCTGAGCACCAGGTCCGACTTGCTCGAATGCTGGAAATAGCCGTTGATCTTGGTGACGATGGCGGGCGGCGTCTTGAGCGGGGCGAGCAGGCCAAGCCAGGTGGAATACTCGTAGCCCTTGATGCCCGCTTCCGCAACCGTGGGCAGATCCGGCATCAGCGGACTTCTCACGTCCCCGGTCACAGCGATGGGCTGCAGCCTGCCGGACTTCACGAACGCCATGGAGGCGAGCGTGGTGCCGGCGGTGACGTTCACCCGCCCGGCGATCAGATCGGTGAGGCGCTCCGCCGCGCGCTTGTAGAACACGTCGGTGACCTTGGTCCTGGTCATGGAGTGCAGCAACAGGCCGGGCATTTGGGTGGAGGAACCGGCGCCGGTGGAACTCCAGAACAGCTCGCCCGGATGGCGCCGCGTGTAGTCGAGATAATCCTTGAGGTTCTTGAAAGGGGCCGAGGGGTGCACCATGATCATGAAAAAGCGCTTGCTGATCAGCATCACCGGCGCGAAGCTCTTGTTGGCATCGAAGCCAGCTTCCTTGTTGATCAGCGGCAGGGTGACGAAGGAGGAGGCCGTGCCGAGCAGCGTGTAGCCGTCGGGTTGGGCGCGCGCGACGAAGTTCGCGCCTACCGTACCGCCGCCGCCGCCCTTGTACTCGATCAGGAACTGCGGTGCGCCCGGGATCTGGCGGATCGCCTCGATGTGCAGCCGGATCTCGGTATCGACGGAGCTGGGGCCCTCGGACGCGAAGGCGATCACCACGGGCCTGTCCCCCGGGTAGCTGTCCGCGCCCTGGGCAACGCAGGGCAAAGAAAGTCCCAGGGCTGCAACGGCGCTCGCGGCGGAGATGCTGCTGATGATCTTGCTCATGCCTGCTCCTTTAAACGATGCCTGCCGCGGGATGCTCCGGTTAGTCCTGATCACATTCCATATGAACAAGGTCTTTTGATGAGGACTTTCTCATGAAAATGATTATTTTTTTGCCGGGCCCAGCTTGCGCTTGAGGTCATCCACCGTCAGCAGCAGGTGCGAGAAGTGGCGCGCCACCAGCGGCGCCGTTTTTCCCCCGGCCTTGCCCGGCCAGGCGACGCGGTCGGCGCTCAGGCTGGGATCGAAGATGTTTTCCGGCGCGTCGATCTCGAACAGGGCCATGTGCTTTGCCGCCGGGTCTTTGTCCACCTGCCATTCATTGGCAACGTATTCGAGCTGCCAGGCACGGTGCACGCCGGCCTGCTCTGCCACACGGCCTATGTAGTTCCCCAGACTGCGTCGAAAGTCAGGCAGATCCTTCTTCTTGCCCGGGAAGTCGAATTCATAGCGCGCCCAGTAACGACCGGCACGCCCGTCGTTTTCCTTGCGCATCTGCACGCGGTAGAACACCCGGCCCCAGTTGGACAGATCGCGCCGCCAGGGCTCCTTCTCGCTGGCCGGCGCCATGCCCCTTTTCGGTGAAGAACCACTGAAGCGCTCGGGCTCATCGATCTGGTAGATCTGGCAGAACTCCTGCTCCAGCAGCCCGGTGTTGTACGAGCGGCGCGCCTCGCGCGTGCGCCAGGAGCGCACGAAGCCCTCGCGCAGCACCAGCTCGCGGATATGGTCGTCGAAGTAGATCATGAAATCCGGCTCGAACTCCTTGCCGATAAGGTCGAACTTCACCACCGACCAGATGGAAAATTTCTTCAGGTCATCCATGCTGCCTCCCCTTGTTGTCTCTTTGTCTATTGTCTATTGTCTATGTGCCACGAAGCATACCCGGTTAGCGCTTGATGATATCGACTTCCTCAACGATGAAGCCCTTGATGCCATCGATGAAGTTGCCACCGTCGGCGTGCAGCGCCTTGACCTCGGGCGAGTTGCGGGAACGCTCGTAGTCATCCCAATTGTCGTACCACATCTCCACGATGCCATCGATCTGCGCCTCAATGGGCCGGAGGTTCTGCTGTGTGGGCCGCTCCTGGGTGATGTGGTTCTGCACATAGCGCCGTATGCCGGGCACGCCCAGCGACAGCGGGCCGTGCACGTCGCGCCAGTGACGGGCGAATTCCGCGCGACTCATTCCGGGCTTGGCGCGCAGCAGTCCTATGGTCTTGATCATTGTTTCCTCCTTGGGTTGAATGGGCCGTGCCGCAGGATGCGGCCGGCATGGCGGCGTCGAATGTTGCATCGAAGAAACGATTATAGTCAGGGCTGCAGCAAGTCCGCAGGCGCGCTACAGTGCTCGACCGAACCACTCGCCCGCTCGCGGGGGCAGCCCCGCCGACAATCCGAGGACCAATACTATGACCATGACCATGAACGAAGCCGTTATCGTCTCCACCGCCCGCACCGGCCTGGCCAAATCCTGGCGCGGTGCGCTCAACATGACCCATGGCGCGACCATGGGCGGCCACGTCGTCAGGCACGCCATCGAACGGGCGAAGATCGACCCGGCTGAAGTCGAGGACGTGCTCATCGGCGTGGCTTTTCCCGAAGGGGCCACCGGCTTCAACCTGGGCCGGCAGATCGCCCTGCGCGCGGGCTGCCCGGTGACCACCGCGGGAACCACCATCAACCGCTTCTGCTCCTCCGGCCTGCAGACCATCGCGCTGGCCTCGCAGCGCGTCATCGCGGGTGAAGCCGACATCTACGTGGCGGGTGGCGTCGAGTCCATCTCCTGCGTGCAGAACCAGACCAACAAATTCATGCGCGAGGAGGACTGGCTGAAAGCAAACAAGCCGGCCGTCTACATGTCCATGCTGGAGACCGCGGAGAACGTGTCCAAGCGCTACAACATCAGCCGCGAACTGCAGGACCAGTACGGCGCGCGCAGCCAGCAGCGCGCCGCGGCGGGCGAGGCGGCCGGCAGGTTCAAGGACGAGATCGTGCCCATCACCGTCACCATGCAGAAGACGGAAAAAGGCAAGGACGGCGCCCCGGACAAGACCTGGACCGAGCAAACCATGCTCACGCGCGACGAGGGCATACGCGCCGACACCACCTACGAGGGCGTGGCCAGGATCAGGCCGGCCATGGAAGGCGGTGTCATCTCCGCGGGCAATGCCAGCCAGTTCTCCGACGGGGCTTCGGCCTGCGTGGTGATGAACGCCAGAGTGGCCGAGCGCAAGGGCCTGAAGCCCCTGGGCATCTTCCGCGGTTTTGCCGTGGCCGGCTGCGAGCCCGACGAGATGGGCATAGGCCCGGTGTTCGCCGTGCCCAAGCTGCTCAAGCGCTCAGGCATCAGCGTGGCCGATGTGGGCCTGTGGGAGCTGAACGAGGCCTTCGCCGTGCAAGTCATCTACTGCCGCGACAAGCTGGGCATCCCCGACGACCGGCTCAACGTCAACGGCGGCGCCATCGCCGTCGGCCACCCCTACGGCGTCTCGGGTGCCCGTCTGGTCGGCCACGCCCTCATCGAGGGCAAACGCCGCGGCGCGAAGTACGTGGTGGTGACCATGTGCATCGGCGGCGGCATGGGCGCGGCCGGCCTGTTCGAGGTCGCATGAAGCCGGCAACCGTTCCCCAGGATGGC
>CAXNIK010000090.1:0-10861 GCA_964202115.1 Burkholderiales bacterium | reverse complement strand
CCTGGTCTTTCGCCGCAGCCTCGCCGATTGGCAGGGACAGCAGAAGGCTCAGGCTTGCGAGGACGGCAATGGCAGACAGCGTGGGTGTAAGAGGGCGGCCTCTCATCAGCTTCCGGACCGCTCCTGCTGGATCAGCCATTTGCCGTTGCTGCGGACCATCACCAGGGTCTTGCTGCTACTGACCTTGAGGCGGTCGGAACGGTACAGCTGGCGATAATTGACAGTGGCGTTGTCGCCGGAAATCGTCACCCTGGGTGATTCAACGCCGACGGCAATTTCCTTGGGTGCCTGGATGCGCTGCGTGCGATCCTTTTCCCATTCAGCGCGCGGCTCGCCCTTGGGCGTCTTGAAGTCGCGGGCGTAGTAGGAAAGGTAGCCTTTGACGTCTTTCGAAGCCCAGGCCTTCACCGCTTTCATTACATCGTCGCTGCCTTCCGGCGCCGCAGTGGCGGGGGCCGCTGCAGCAGCCTTGGCTTCCGGCTTTACCTCAGGCCTGGCATCTGCCTTGGGCTTCTCCGTCTTGGGCGCTTCTGCTTTTGCGACCTCGGCTTTGGGGGCGGCTGCGGGCTTGGGCGCGGCGGCCGGCTTGGCGGGAGGGGGATCTGCCCTGGCGATGTCAACGCGGGTTGGCACGGCAGGCTTCACCGGACGGGGCGTGCCGCCGATCAGGTCACGCACCAGCGACAGCTTGGTCTTGGCCGCGGAATTGGAGGAGTCCAGTTGCAGGGCCTTGTCGTAGGCCTGGCTGGCGAGCTTGGTGTACACATCGCCCAGGTTTTCGTAGGCCGTGGCGTAGCTGGGGTGGGTGCGTATGGACTGCTCCAGCGACTGGCGTGCTCTTTCGTACTGGCCCTGCGCGGCATAGAGCACGGCCAGGTTGTTGTAGGGCTCGGGCAGTTCCGGATAGTCCTGGGTCAGCCGGGTGAATACGTCTATCGCCTCGGCGTTCTTGCTCTGCTCGGTGAGGATGAGGCCCTTGAGGAAGCGTCCCTGGGCGTCGCGCGGCTTGGAGGCGAGGTACTGGTTGATCTTGTCCAGGGCCTGGGCGTGCTGGCCCTGCCTGAGCAGTTGATTGGCGTCCTGCAGCTCGTCGGCGACTGCCGGAGCCGCGTTCGCCAGGAGCAGCGCACAGGCCAACGTGAGACAGGCCAGGCCGGCAAAAACCGAACGGAATGGCCGCTGGGTCAGCAGCGCAGGGTTTCCGGCCGGCCAGAACTCGAGGGTCATGGTGTTATACTTTCCTGTGCTCGCAAGCTTGTGGCGCCCATTCTACCAAAGAGCGCAAAGTTCACAATAATCAAGAGTTTCTGCGAGATTCCCGAGGCTGCTCCGAGATCATTTCTGTAGATTTTTACCCCTGCCATGCTGCGCATTTTCAACACCCTGTCCCGGTCCAAGGAAGTCTTCACGCCCATCGCCGCACCCGCCGTGCGCATGTACGTCTGCGGCATGACGGTCTACGACTATTGCCACCTTGGACATGCGCGCGTGCTGATCGTTTTCGACATCGTGCAAAGATGGCTGCGCGCCAGCGGCTACCAGCTCACTTACGTGCGCAATATCACCGACATCGACGACAAGATCATCAAGCGGGCGGTGGAGAACAAGGAAACCATAGGCGAGCTGACTGCGCGCTTCATCGGCTATATGGACGAGGACGCAGCGGCCCTGGGTGTGCAGAAGCCCGATCACGAGCCTCGTGCCACCGAATACGTGGATGACATGCTGTCCATGATCCGCAGGCTGGAGGAAAAAGCGCTGGCTTACCATGCGGCCGATGGCGATGTGAACTACTCGGTGCGGCGTTTTCCCGGCTACGGCAAGCTCTCGGGCAAGTCGCTCGACGACCTGCGCGCCGGAGAGCGTGTCGAAGTCGGTTCGGCCAAGCAGGACCCGCTGGATTTCGTGCTGTGGAAGCATGCCAAGGAAGGTGAGCCCTTCTGGAAGTCGCCCTGGGGCGACGGACGCCCCGGCTGGCACATCGAGTGCTCTGCCATGGGCTCCAGGCTCCTGGGCGAGCATTTCGACATCCACGGCGGTGGCCAGGACCTGCAGTTCCCTCATCACGAGAACGAGATCGCGCAATCCGAAGGCGCCACCGGCCAGACCTTCGTCAATTACTGGATGCACAACGGCTTCGTGCGTGTGGACGACGAGAAGATGTCCAAGTCGCTGGGCAACTTCTTCGCCATACGCGATGTGTTGAAGCGCTATGACGCCGAGGTGGTGCGCTTCTTCGTGGCGCGCGCCCACTACCGCAGCCCGCTCAACTATTCCGACCAGCACCTGGACGACGCGCGCGCGGCGCTGGGCCGGCTGTACACGGCGCTGAAGGATGCGCCGGCCGGCGCGGCCACGCCCGATTGGGACGAGGCGCATGGCCGGCGTTTCCGCGAGGCCATGGACGACGACTTCAACACGCCGGAGGCGGTGGCAGTGTTGTTCGACCTGGCCAATGAAATAAACCGTTCAGACGACTCTTCGCGGTCGCGGTCGCTCGCCCGCCAGATGCGCGCGCTGGGAGGGCTGCTCGGACTGCTGCAGCGCGACGCACAGGCATTTCACCAGTCATTGCCGCAGGCGCAGGACTCAGCTGCGGCTTTTACGCCCGAGGCCATCGAGCAGCACATCACCGAGCGCACCGCGGCCAAGACAGCGAAAAACTACGCCGAGGCTGATCGCATACGCAAGCTTTTGCTGGATGCGGGCATCGTGCTGGAGGACAGCGCCAAAGGCACGAGCTGGCGGCGGGCCTGAGAGCCAGCAGCCGTCTGCCGCTGCATCCGGCATCATCCGAAGGAAACGCAATGTCTCACCATACCCATACCCCGGTGTTCAGATTCGCTCTTGTGGGTCTCGTGCTTGCAGCCTGCGCCATGGGCACGACCCACGCCGCCAAACCCACCGGCCTGCCCGGCAACTACCCGTCAAAGCCGGTGCGGGTGATCGTTGGTTCCGCGGCCGGCGGAGGCGCGGACGCGCTGGCGCGCCTGATGACCGCCAAGATGACCAATGCCTGGGACACGCAGTTCTTTGTGGAAAATATCGCCACCGGCGTGGGCGGCATCCTGGCGCTGCAGACGACCTATAAGTCGGCGCCCGACGGCTACACGATACAGAACACCTCGGGCAGCACTTTCCAGAATGCCACCTTCCAGCACAAGCTGGAGTTTGACGTGCGCAAGGCTTTTTCCCCGGTGGCGCAGATCACCATTTCGCCGCAGTTCATGTCCTTGTATCCCAAGGCGCCGTTTACGAACCTGAAGGAGCTGATCGCCTACGCCAAGGCCAATCCCGGCGTGGTGACCTACGGTTCATCCGGTGTCGGCTCGGGTGCGCACCTGCTGGGTGAATACTTGAGCGACATGGCCGGCATCAAGATGACTCACATTCCGTACAAGGGTGCAGGTCAGAGCACGGTGGATGCCATTGCGGGTCGGATCCTGGTTGTGTTCACCAGCCAGACCGCGGCCACGCCGCATGTGAAACGAGGCACCTTGAGGCCAGTGGGAATTTCCTCGGGCACGCGCATGAAGCTGCAGCCTGATGTGCCCACCATCGCCGAACAGGGACTTCCCGGCCTGAACTACGTCAGCTGGATCGGCTGGGTCACCCGTGCCGGAACGCCCAAGCCCATCATCGATGCGCTCAACGGCGCGGTGAACAAGGTGATCGAGGATCCTGATGTGTACAAGATCATGCTTGCCGAAGGCTCCAATCCCACTACCATCTCCCCCGATGAGTTCGCCAGGAACATAGACTTCTCGCTGAACCAGGTCGACGAGATCATGAAGAAGACCGGCATCAAGCTTAGTGATTGACGCCAAGACTCAGTCGCCAAAAAACTCCTTCACCTTGTCCATCCAGCCCTTGGCGCGGGGGTTGTGGCGGTCGTTGTCCTTCTGCGAGATCGACTCGAATTCTCGCAGCAACTCCTTCTGCCGCTCGGTGAGGTTGACCGGGGTCTCGACCAGCACATGGCAGAGCAGGTCGCCGTGGCTGTGGCTGCGCACGCCCTTGATGCCCTTGCCGCGCAGGCGGAACACCTTGCCTGACTGGGTCTCGGCCGGAATGCGTATCTTGGCCTGGCCATCGAGTGTGGGAATGTCGATCTCGCTGCCCAGGGCGGCAGTGACAAAGGCCACCGGCATTTCGCAATGCAGGTCGTCGCCGTCGCGCTGGAACACCGCGTGCGGCTTCACCTGCATCTGCACGTAGAGATCTCCGGTCGGGCCACCGTTGAGTCCGGGCTCGCCTTCTCCCGACAGGCGGATGCGGTCGCCGTTATCCACGCCCGACGGTATCTTCACCGACAGTGTTTTCTGTTTCTTGATGCGGCCCGCACCGTGGCAGGTGGGGCAGGGCGTGGGAATGATCTTGCCGGTGCCATGGCATTTGGGGCAGGTCTGCTGGATGGAAAAGAAACCCTGCTGCATGCGCACCTGGCCCTGGCCTTCGCAGGTGGGGCAGGCCTTGGGCTGCGTGCCCGGCTTGGCGCCTGAGCCCTTGCAGGTTTCGCAGTTCTCCTGGGTGGGGATGCGGATCTTGGTCTCGGTGCCGCGCGCCGCCTGCTCCAGCGTGATCTCCAGGTTGTAGCGCAGGTCGGCGCCGCGATAGACGCCATTGCGTCCGCCGCGTCCCCCCCGTCCACCGGCCTGGCCGAAGATATCCCCGAAGATGTCGCCGAAGGCATCGGCAAAGCCGGGGCCGGCGCCGCGTCCCGCGCCCATGGACGGGTCCACGCCGGCATGGCCGTACTGGTCGTAGGCCGCGCGTTTCTGCGGCTCGGACAGCATCTCGTAGGCCTCCTTGGCCTCCTTGAATTTGTCTTCGGCGCTCTTGTCGTTGGGATTGCGGTCCGGATGATGCTTCATCGCCAGCTTGCGATAAGCCTTCTTGATGACGTCATCCTCGGCGTCCCGGTTGACACCCAGCACTTCGTAGTAGTCGCGTTTCGTTGCCATTGCTTTGCTTATATCCCCGACATCTGAATTCCTGAACGCAACAAGGCCGGGCCGAATTGCGCGCTAGCGTCAATTCCAGCCCGGCCAGTTAAACGCGCCACCCGCAAGGCGGGCGGTCGCGGTTTAACTTTTCTTGTCTTTGACCTCGGTGAACTCCGCATCCACCACGTTGGCGTCGTCTTCCTGCTTGCCGCCGCCCGTCTGACCACCACCGGCCTGACCACCGCCTGCCGCACCGGCCGCCGCCTGCTGCTCGGCATACATCTTCTCGCCCAGCTTCTGCGCTGCTTCGGCCAGTTCCTTGGACTTGGCGTCGATCTTCTCCTTGTCGTCGGACTTGAGCGCTTCCTCGGCGTCCTTGATAGCGGATTCGATCTTTGCCTTCTCCTCGGCAGTGATCTTGTCGCCGTACTCCTTCAGCGACTTCTGCACCGAGTGTATCAGCGCGTCCAGCTGGTTACGTGCCGTGACCAGTTCCACGAGCTTCTTGTCCTCGGCGGCGTTGGCCTCGGCGTCCTTGACCATGCGCTCGATCTCGGCCTCGGTGAGCCCCGAGCTCGCCTGGATCTTGATCTTGTTTTCCTTGCCGGTGGCCTTGTCCTTGGCCGACACGTGCAGGATGCCGTTGGCGTCGATGTCGAAGGTGACCTCGATCTGCGGCATGCCGCGGGGTGAGGGCGGGATGTCGGTGAGGTTGAACTGGCCCAGGCTCTTGTTGCCCGAGGACATTTCGCGCTCGCCCTGCAGCACGTGTATGGTCACCGCGTTCTGGTTGTCGTCGGCCGTGGAGAACACCTGCGAGGCCTTGGTCGGTATGGTGGTGTTCTTCTTGATCAGCTTGGTCATGACGCCGCCCAGGGTCTCGATGCCCAGGGACAGCGGCGTGACGTCCAGCAGCAGCACGTCCTTGACGTCGCCCTTCAACACGCCGCCCTGAATCGCGGCGCCGACAGCCACCGCCTCATCCGGGTTGACGTCCTTGCGCGGCTCCTTGCCGAATATCTCGCGCACGGTGTCCTGCACCTTGGGCATGCGCGTCATGCCGCCGACCAGGATCACGTCCTCGATGTCGGTGAGCTTCACGCCGGCGTCCTTGATGGCGATGCGGCAGGGTTCGGCGGTGCGCTGTATCAGCTCCTCGACCAGGCTCTCGAACTTGGAACGCGTGACCTTGATGGCCAGGTGTTTTGGGCCGGTGGCGTCGGCCGTGATGTAGGGCAGGTTGACATCGGTCTGCTGGCTGGAGGAGAGCTCGATCTTGGCCTTTTCCGCGGCTTCCTTCAGGCGCTGCAGCGCGAGCACGTCCTTCTTCAGGTCCACGCCCTGTTCCTTCTTGAACTCCTCGCACAGGTAGTCGATCAGGCGCTGGTCGAAGTCCTCCCCACCGAGGAAGGTGTCGCCGTTGGTGGACAGCACCTCGAACTGGTGCTCGCCCTCGACCGCGGCGATTTCGATGATGGAAATGTCGAAGGTGCCGCCGCCCAGGTCATATACCGCGATCTTGCGGTCGCCTTCCTTCTTGTCCATGCCGAACGCCAGCGCGGCCGCCGTGGGTTCGTTGATGATGCGCTTCACGTCCAGGCCGGCAATGCGGCCGGCATCCTTGGTGGCCTGGCGCTGCGAGTCATTGAAGTAGGCGGGGACCGTGATCACCGCTTCGGTGACTTCCTCGCCCAGGTAGTCCTCGGCGGTCTTTTTCATCTTGCGCAACACCTGCGCGGAGACTTCCTGCGGGGCGATTTTCTTGCCGCGCACTTCCACCCAGGCGTCGCCGTTGTCGGCCTTGGCGATGCTGAAGGGCATCAGGTCGATGTCTTTCTGCACCTCCTTTTCGCCGAACTTGCGGCCAATCAGGCGCTTCACCGCGTACAGGGTGTTCTTGGCATTGGTCACCGCCTGGCGCTTGGCCGGGGCGCCGACCAGGACTTCGCTGTCGTCCTGATAGGCGACGACCGAGGGCGTGGTGCGCGCGCCTTCGGAGTTTTCGATGACCTTGGGCTTGCCGCCTTCCATGATGGCGACGCAGGAGTTGGTGGTCCCGAGGTCGATTCCGATGATTTTGCTCATGTCTTTGATCCTATAAGACGGCTGCTGTTAAAAGAGTAGGAGATTGATTCCAATACGTTTCATATGGGGGCAGACGGCCGTGCTTCAAGCGTCCCTGGCCTTGGCCACGGTGACCAGCGCCGGGCGTACCACCCGGTCGTTGAGCAGGTAGCCCTTCTGCAGCACGTTGATGACGGTGTTGGGCTCCTTGTCCGAGGGCAGCATGCTGATGGCCTGGTGCTGGTGTGGATCGAATTTGCCGCCCACCGGGTTGATCTCCTTGAGGTGGGACTTCTCGAACACCGTTGCCAACTGCTTCAGGGTCAGCTCGACCCCGCTTTTCAGGATGTCCAGGGTGGCGTTCTCCGCCGCCAGGGTGGCTTCAAGGCTGTCCCTGACCGGGAGCAGCTCGGCGGCGAAGGATTCAATGGCGTACTTGTGCGCCTTGGCCACGTCTTCCTGGGCGCGGCGGCGGACGTTCTCGGTCTCGGCCTTGGCGCGCAGCCAGGCGTCGTGATGCTCCTGGGCTTTCTGTTCGGCCAGCCGCAGTTGCTCCTCGATGGACGGGGCCGCCGATTCGGTTTCGGCGCCTGCCGCCTGATCCTGGGTGGTCTGATCCTGCTGTATGGGTTCCTGCATTGCTAACGCTCTCGGCTTGTGGATTCAATGCTCAGGGATGGGGATGGATCCGGCCATTTCAAGAGCATGGGTAATGGCAGCAGCAGATTTTATTGCGGTCTACAGGATATATTTGATAATAAACTTATTATTGATTGTTATGTACAAACAAGACTTTATCTAAAGTGATAATAATAGAAATTCAGGCCGGGAGTGGCCAGGGCCCGGCTGCTTCTACGCTGCGGAAATCAGCGTGGGGCGGTTCCCGTGCCGATTATTCTATTTTTGCCCCGGATACGCGCACGACCTCACGCCACTTCAGGGTTTCGGCGGCAAGGTGCGCTGCGAGCTGCTCGGGCGTGCCGCCCACGGGCGCTGCGCCCAGGGTGGCAAAGCGTTCGGATACCGCCGCAGTCCTGATGATCCTGTCGATCTCGGCGGAGAGCTTGCGCACGATGGCATTGGGTGTGGCTGCCGGCGCCACCACCACGAACCACGACGATGCCTCGTATTTCGGGATGACGCTGGCTACCGTAGGCACATCGGGCAGGATAGCGATTCGCTCGGCGGTGGTGACTCCCAGCGCAACCAGCTTGCCGGCCTTGATATGCGGCAGGAAGGGCGGCAGGTTGTCTATGGTCATCTGCACCTGGGCGGCGAGCAGATTCTGCAGCGCCGGGCCGCTGCCGGTGAAAGGCACGTGCTGGATCTGCACGCCAGCCAGTGTCTTGAGCAGTTCCAGCGAGAGATGGCCGGTCGAGCCGTTTCCGGGAGAGGCTGAGTTGAGCGAATTGGGCTTGGCCTTTGCCGAGGCGATCAGGTCCTGCAGGGTCTTGAAGCCGAGCGAGGGATGCGCCACCAGGACATTGGGGACGCGGGCAACGAACGACACCGGGGCGAAATCCTTCTCGGTGTTGTAGGGCATGCTGGCATACAGGAACTGGTTGATGGCCTGGGTGCCCGGCGTGCCCATCATGATGGTGTAGCCATCAGGCGCGGCCCTCGCCACTTCCGCAGCCCCGATGTTGCCGCCGGCGCCGGCACGATTCTCCACAAGAAACGTGTGCCCGAGCGACTTGCCGAGCCCCTCGCCGACCACGCGCGCCAGGATGTCCGTGGTTCCGGCGGGCGCGAAGGGCACCACGAAACGAACCGGCCGTGCCGGCCACTCCTGGGCATGCAGGCCGGTGGTTGCCGCGAGCAGCAGGGCGCAGACAAGCGCGGCGCGAAACAACGAGCGTGGTGAATTCATCTTTCCTCCGTATGAGTCATGGTGTATTCAGGCGGCGGCGGAGGCCAGCCTGGCGCGCACCAGTTCGGCCAGCGCGGCAATCCAGTCCGGGCGCTCGTTCAGGCAAGAGATCAGCTGCAATTCACCGCCGCCGGCGGCCACAAAATCCTTCCGGGCTTCCAGGCCGATTTCCTCCAGGGTCTCCAGGCAGTCGGACACGAAGCCGGGGCAGACCACGTCCACGCGCCGGATGCCGCGTTTTCCCCATTCGGCCAGTGTGACGGCGGTGTAGGGCTCCAGCCATTTCGCCCGGCCAAAGCGGGACTGGAAGGCGAGCTGCCACTGGTCCGGTTCGAGACCCAGTGACCGGGCCAGCAGGCGCGCCGTGGCATGGCATTGGTCATGGTAGGGGTCGCCGCGCTCCAGGGTGTAGCGCGGCAGACCGTGAAAACTCATCAGCAGCCGGTCGTGCTGGCGGTCCAGGGTGCCCCTCGCAGACCAGTGTTCGCGCACCGAGGCTGCCAGCGCGGCGATATACCCGGGGTCGGCATGGAAGTCGCGTATCAGGCTGAAGTCCGGCGCCGTGCCGGGGGGCAGCCGGGACACCGCAGCATTGACCGCGTCGTCGACCGATGCCGTGGTGCTGTCGGCGTATTGCGGGTAGAGCGGCACGATGAGCAGCCGGCGGCAGCCGCGAACCTGCAATTGCGACAGGATCTCGGCGACGGAGGGTGATCCGTAGCGCATGGCCCAGCCGACTTCCAGGCCATCCTGGTCCAGTTCGGCAGTCAGCAGCTTGGCCTGGCGTTCGGTATGCACCCTGAGCGGCGAGCCCTCGGGCATCCAGATGCTGCGGTATTTTTCCGCCGACTTGGCCGGGCGGGTATTGAGGATGATGCCGTTGAGTATCGGCCACCAGATCAGGCGCGGAATCTCCACTACGCGCGAATCGGACAGGAATTCCTTGAGGTAGCGGCGCACCGCAGGCGGCGTGGGCGCATCCGGGGTGCCCAGGTTGACGAGCAGCACGCCGGTGCGCGGAGGCGGGGCAAAGGAAGAACTGGACATGCTGGGGAGGCGGCCGGATGCCGTCTAATTGAGCTTGTTGCTGGACAGGGCGCTGGAAAGCAGCTTGGCGGTGATGTCCACAATCGGAATGACGCGCTCGTAGGCCATGCGCGTGGGGCCGATCACGCCCACTGTTCCTATCACGTTGCCGTCCACTTCATAGGGCGCGGTGACCACGCTGCATTCGTCCAGGGTGGCGATGCCGGACTCCCCGCCGATAAACAGCTGCACACCCTGCGCGCGCTGGCTCATGTCCAGCAGGCGCATCAGCAGGGTCTTGTGCTCGAACAGTTCGAACAGCTCGCGCAGCCGTGACATGTCGGCGGAGAGCTCGGCTGAGTCGAGCAGATTGCGCTCGCCCGACACGGCATAGTTTTTCGAGGAATCCGACAGCGCCTGGTCGCCCGCCTCGACGGCTGCGGTCATGAGCGTGCTCATGTCATTGCGCAGCTCATTCAACTCGCCGCGGATGCGTCCGCGGATCTGATCGAAACTCAGGCCGGCGTAGTTCTGGTTGAGGAAATTAGCGGCGGTGACGAGCTCCGAGGACGAATAGTTGCGGTCGGTGAACAGGATGCGGTTCTGCACGTCGCCCTCGGGGGTGACGATGATGAGCAGCACGCGCTTTTCCGAAAGCGCCAGGAACTCGATGTGGCGGAACGCCGCGGTGCGCTTGGCGGCGATGACCACGCCGGCAAAATGCGTCAGCTGCGACAGCAGTTGCGAGGCCGAGCTGATCAGCTTTTGCGGGTGTTCCGGGGCGAGGTTGCCCTCCAGCGCGCTGATCGCGTCCCGGTCCAGCGGCTTGAGGGTCAGCAGGGTGTCGACGAAGAAGCGGTAGCCGCGCGGCGTCGGGATGCGCCCGGCGGACGTATGCGGGCTGGCGATGAATCCGAGCTCCTCGAGGTCGGCCATGACGTTGCGGATGGTCGCT
>CAXNIK010000089.1:0-10888 GCA_964202115.1 Burkholderiales bacterium | reverse complement strand
GCCTTGCTGGCGAAATGCCGGTACAGCGCCGCCTCGGATACGCCCAGCTTTTTCGCCAACAAGGCCGTAGTAATCTTTTCCCCCTTGGGGTCCTGCAGCATTTCGGCCAGCACCTGCAGGATCTGCATCCGGCGCTCGCCGCGCTTGGGCCTTTTGCGGGTGCCGCTGGTGCTTTCGTCGCCCTGGTCACCCTGGTCGCTCTGGTCGCTCTGGTCGCCGCTTTGGTCGTTCATGTCGCCTCCTCCTCTACCTTCTCTGTCTTCGACCGCGCGTTCAGTTTAGACCTTAACGTGAGCGCTCGCTAGCTTGTAAGTCGCTATCGGCCTTACAGATTATCCGCCACCCGGGGCAGTTCCAGGACCGAGCTCAGCTTCGCGTCCAGCCAGGCCGGACGGCGCTTTTCGCGCGTGATCCACACTGTCTTCATCCCCAGCCGCCGCGCGGTGACCAGGTTGACCAGCATGTCCTCGACCAGCACGGTGCGCTGCGGCAGCAGCCGTTCGCGCGCCAGCAGCGCGCGCATCCCGGAGAGCGACGGTTTGGGCCGGAAGCGCGAGTGCTCGATGGTATGCACGGCGTCGAACAGCGGCCCGATGCCCAGCACCTCCAGCACCGCCTGGGCGTAGTGGCGGGGCGCATTGGAGAACAGAATCTTGCGCCCATGCAAGCGCTTCAGGCAGTGGCGCAGGCCGGCCTCGGCCACCACCATGCGCGCCAGTTCCGGGAACTGATGGGTGTGCCAGAGGAAGTGATGCGGGTCCACGGCGTGGTGGCGTATCAGCCCCAGCAGGGTCGCGCCGTAGCGGCGCCAGTAACGCTCGCGCATGGCGCCGGCCTCGAGCTCATCCAGATCCAGATGACGCATCATGTACTGCGTCATGCTGCGGTTGATATGCGGGAAAACGTGCGGCCGCGCGTCGTGCAGGGTGTTGTCCAGATCGAACAGCCAGGTCAGGCCGCGGGGACTGCGTCCAACCCCGGGGCCCTGCTCAGACAAGGTAAAACGCCTGAATCAAGCTCAGCCCTTGCCCCCAAGAAACTCCTTGGTCCAGCGCGCGTAGTCGTCCTCACGGCTGAGGCCATCGATGAACGCCGCCGGCGGCACCCCGGCAAGCTTTGCCGGCGGCACGCCCTCACGCAGCGCCTTCAAGGTGTCATATGCAGCGCGCACCGAAGCCATGAAGGGCATATGCCCCTGCAGGCAGATGCGCACGCCGCGGCTGGCGAGGTAGCCTCGATCGGAGAGTTCCTCCGAGGGCGAGCCCAGGATCAGCGGTATTTTCATTTCGGCCGCGATGGCGTCCACCTGGGCCCGCGTCTTCAGGCCGGTGAAGAACATGGCATCCACGCCGGCCTTCTCATAGGCCTTGCCGCGCACGATGGCATCCGTCAGTCCGGAGATATTGGTCGCGCCGGTGCGCCCGGCGATGATGAACCTGGCATCCTGGCGCGCGTCCAGCGCGGCGCGCATCTTGCCCACGCCCTCCTCCAGGCTGATGAGCTGCGCCTTGTCGCCGGCGCCATAGGCCGCGGGCAGCATGGTGTCCTCGATGCTCATGATGGACACGCCCGAGGTCTCCAGCTCCTCCACGGTGCGGCGCACGCTCAGCGCATTGCCATAGCCATGGTCGGCGTCCACCACCAGCGCCAGATCGCCGGCGCGGCAGATGCGATAGGCCTGGTCGGCGAACTCGCTGAGGGTCAGCACGGCGAGGTCCGGCGCTCCCAGCACTGTCAGCGAGGCCACCGAGCCGGCAAACATGCCCAGCTCGAAGCCCAGTTCCTCGGCGATGCGCGCCGACAGCGCGTCGTACACCGAGCCCGGATGCACGCATTGCTTTCCTGCCAGCAGCGCGCGGGCGCGCTCACGTCGTTTGCTCCAGTCCATGTTCTCCCCCCTTGTGGTTTGGTTCTGGGTTTATTCCAGTTTTATTCCAGCTTTATTCCGGCTGTATGCCCGCTTCGCGCACGCGCCTGCCCCAGTTGTCCAGCTGCCTGGCGATGAAGACGCGGAACTCGTCGGGCGTGCTCGGCTCCAGTTCCGCCGAAGCGGCCTCGAATCGCGCCTTGATCTCGGGCTTGGCCAGAATCTTGCGCACCGAGCCGCTCAAGCCCTCGGCGATGGGCCGTGGCAGGCCGGCCGGACCAAACAGCCCTACCCAGGAATTGATGCCGAAGCCTTCGAATCCCGGCGTCTCGGCGACCGTGGGCAGATCGGGCAGCAACACCGAGCGCTTGTCGCGCACGCCTGCCAGGGGCTTCAACTTGCCGCCCTTGATCAGGCCCACGCCGGAGGCCAGGTCGATGATGGTGACGTTGATCTGGCCGCCGATCACATCGGTGGCTGCCTGCGGGTTGCTCTTGTAGGCCACTGGCAGCACCTGCACATTGGCCGTGCGGAACAGGGTGGCGCAACCCAGCTGGGCGATGGTGTTGCCGTAGCCATAGGACACCTTGCCCGGATTGGCACGGGCGTAATCGATCAGTTCCTTCACATTGGAGAAGGGCGCCCCGGGGCTGGTGGCCAGCACCGAGGAATAGGCCACCAGGTGCGATATCGGCGAGAAGTCCTTGACCGGGTCGTAGTTCAGTTTCTTGAACAAGTGAGGATTGGCCGAATGCGTGGAATTGGTGCCCACGAACAGGTTGTAGCCATCAGGTGGCGCCTTGGCCGCCGCTTCGGTGCCGATGCGTCCGGAGGCACCTTCCTTGTATTCGATAAGAAAAGGCTGGCCGTAAATGCCTCTCAGCTCATCGGCCAGCACGCGGGTCATGACATCGGTGGCGCTGCCCGGCCCGAAGGGCAGGATGATTTTCACCGGCTTGGTCGGATAGGACTGCGCCTGGACCAGAACAGAACCAGCGGCCAGCACAGCCAGAATGAATACCTGCAACGCGCTCTTCATGCGAATTCCTTCTTTATTGATGTCCAATTATGCGGACATGATACTAGCCGCGGCGGAGGCGCGCCCGGCTATACAATCCTGCTCCTGGGAGGAGACGGGCCATGCAGGCGGCGGGGAGTTACGACTACATCATCATCGGTGGCGGCACCGCCGGTTGCGTGCTGGCCAATCGCCTCTCGGCTGATCCGGAAACGCGGGTGCTGTTACTAGAGGCGGGCGGGAAGGACAGCTGGATCTGGATACACATCCCGGTCGGCTATCTCTACTGCATCGGCAATCCGCGCACCGACTGGTGCTACAAGACCCAGCCCGAAGCCGGTCTCAACCAGCGCTCCATTGGCTATGCGCGCGGCCGGGTGCTGGGCGGCTGTTCCTCCATCAATGCCATGCTGTGCCTGCGCGGCCAGGCGCGCGACTACGACGAATGGGCCAGGCTCACCGGTGACGGCGGCTGGTCCTGGAACAACGTGCTGCCGCTGTTCAGGAAAACCGAGGATCACTGGCGCGGGGCCGACGCGCTGCATGGCTCAGGCGGCGAATGGCGGGTGGAGCAGCAGCGCCTGTCCTGGGAGCTGCTGGATGCCTTTGCCGATGCCGCGGCCGAATGCGGCATACCCAAGGTGGAGGACTTCAACCGCGGCAGCAACGAAGGCGTGTCGCGTTTCGAGGTCAATCAACGCAAGGGCGTTCGCTGGAACGCCACCAAGGCCTTCCTGCGCCCCGCTGCGAATCGCCGCAACCTCACCGTGATGACGCACTGTCATGTGACGCGCCTGCGCCTGAACGGCCGGCGCTGCGAGGGCGTGGAGTTTGTACACAAGGGTGAAGCATCCTTTGCCGAAGCAAAACGCCGCACCGTGCTCTCGGCCGGCGCCATCAATTCGCCACAGATCCTGCAGCTCTCCGGCATAGGGCCGGGCGAGCTGCTGCGACAACACGGCATCCCCGTGGTGCACGACCTGCCCGGCGTAGGCGCCAACCTGCAGGACCATCTGCAACTGCGCATGGCCTTTCGCGTGAAGAACGTGAAGACCCTGAACACCATGGTGCACAGCCTGTGGGGCAAGGCCAAACTCGCCATGGAATATGCATGGAACCGCAGCGGCCCGCTGAGCATGGCGCCTTCACAACTGGGCGCCTTCACCCGCTCCGATCCCTCGCAGGCCACGCCCAACCTGGAATATCACGTGCAGCCGCTCAGCCTGGACCGCTTCGGCGCGCCGCTGCACCGCTTCGATGCGTTCACCGCCAGCGTGTGCAATCTGCGCCCCAGCTCGCGCGGACAGGTGCGCATCGTCTCCCCCGATCCGCATGCCCATCCGTCCATCGCGCTCAATTACCTGTCCACCGCGGAGGACCGCGGCGTGGCCGCGGCGGCCCTGCGGCTGACACGGCGTATCGTCACCCAAACCCGGGCACTGCGCCCCTACCAGCCCGAGGAATTCCTGCCCGGGCCGCAATTCCAGAGCGAGGAGGAACTGGCACACGCCGCAGGCAACATAGGCACCACCATCTTTCACCCCGTGGGCACCTGCAAAATGGGGCCAGGCTCGGATACTTCGGCGGTGGTCAGCCCCGGCCTGCAGGTGCATGGCATCGAGGCCCTGAGCGTGATCGACGCCTCCATCATGCCCACCATCACCTCGGGCAACACCAATACCCCCACGGTGATGATCGCCGAGCGCGGCGCGCAGTTGCTGGCGCAAGCCTGATCCCGGCCCTTCCATTGGCCGCGGACTGCCCTGCGGAGGCCTTCTCGCGGTATGCTTCGCCCTTTGCGACGCAACGGGATCTGAGGCATGGCAGCAACTACACCCTTTGAGTTGGATCTCAGCCTTCAGATAGGCAAATACGACATCCAGCGACAGCTCGGCAAGGGCGCCACGGGGACCGTATACCTGGCCACAGACACATTTTCCGGATGCCAGGTCGCCCTCAAGGTGCTCGAGCCCGAGGTATTTCGCGACCCCCAGTTCGGCACGGTGCACAGGGGCGCCTTCCTCAACGAGGCCTCGCTCGCGGGCAAGCTGAAGCACCCGCACATCGTTGCCATCCTGGATGCGGTGGTGTCGGAGGATTCCGGCCACATCGCCATGGAACTGGTTACCGGCGGCGACCTGTCCCAGCACTCCACTCCGGAGACGCTGCTGCCGGTGGCCGACGTGCTGCAGATCATCTTCAAGTGCTGCGGTGCCCTGGACTACGCCTTCCGCGAAGGCATCGTCCACCGCGACATCAAGCCGGCCAACATCATGATCGCCGGGGGCACGGATGTGAAAATCGCCGACTTCGGCGCGGCGCTGCTGCGCAAGACCCAGTCGGTGCAGACCGCGGTCATGGGCTCGCCCTATTACATGTCGCCGGAGCAGATGCAGGACCAGCCGCTCACCCATCACAGCGACATGTACTGCCTGGGTGTGGCGCTGTTCGAGCTATTGGTAGGCCAGAAGCCCTTCACCGCCGACACGCTCGAAGGCCTGGTGCACAAGGTGCTGAACGAAAACTCGGTGGCCCCTTCCACGCTGCGCCCGGACCTGCCCAAGGCCATTGATGCCGTGGTGCTGCGCGCCCTGGCGAAAAAGCCGGAGCAGCGCTATGCCACCTGGTCGGACTTTGCGCTGCAGTTGTCCAATGCCGTCAAGCTGGTATTGCCGCCCGATGCCATACCCGACAGCGAAAAGTACATCTCCCTGAAGAGCGTGGAAATGCTCTCCGGCCTCTCCGACGCCGAGCTGTGGGAGTTGGCGAAAGCCGGCAAGTGGCTGCGTTTCGAAAGCAAGAAACCGGTGATACGCGAGAACGAATCCGGGCACAGCTTTTTCTTCCTCGCCAGCGGCCAGGTCAAGGTCACCCGCCAGGGGCGACTGCTCAATATGCTGGACAAGCGGGAATTCTTCGGCGAGATGGCCTACATCCGTGGCGGGGAGTTGCCGCGCCACGCCACCGTGGAATCCACGGTGCAATTGCTGCTGGCCGAATTCGAGCCCGAGGCGCTGTCCAACATGAGCGTCGGCGCGCAATTGCAGCTCACCCGGGCGCTGGTGCGCAATCTGGTGGACCGGCTGGAACTGGCCAATGCTCGACTGAAATGAGGCCCGGCTGAAATAAGGCCCGGCTGAAGTGCGGTGTAGCGGGCGCAAGGCCCGCGCCCTCACTTGTTGCCTCATTTATTACGAATGAGCGTGCCAATGCCTTCATCGGTGAATATTTCCAGCAGCAGGGCGTGATCGACCCGCCCGTCTATGATGTGCACGCTCTTCACTCCGCTGCGTGCCGCGTCCAGCGCCGAGGCAATCTTGGGCAGCATGCCGCCCGAGAGCGTGCCATCGGCCACCAGCTCGTCTATGCCGCGCGGCGTAAGCCCCGAGAGCAGATTTCCCTTCTTGTCCAGCACGCCGGGCGTGTTGGTGAGCAACACCAGCTTCTCCGCCTTCAGCACCTCGGCCAGCTTGCCCGCGACCAGGTCGGCATTGATGTTGAAAGTCTTGCCTCCCTCGCCCACGCCTATGGGCGCGACCACGGGAATGAAACCTCCCGCCTCCAGGGTCGAGATCACATCCGGGTCGATGGAGGCAATCTCTCCGACCTGGCCGATGTCCAGCATATCGCCGGGCTTGTCCGTGCTGGGCAGCAGCATCTTGCGCGCGCGTATGAAAGCGGCGTCCTGACCCGTCAGGCCCACGGCGCGGCCACCGGCCTGGTTGATGAACGTCACGATATCCTTGTTCAGCGCAGACAACACCATTTCCACCACGTCCAGCGTGGCCTCGTCGGTGACGCGCATGCCCTGGATGAAGCTGGACTTGATGTCGAGTTTTTTGAGCATCTCCTCGATCTGCGGACCGCCGCCGTGCACCACCACCGGATTCATGCCCACCAGCTTCAACAGCACCACGTCATGGGCAAAGCTCTCTTGCAGGGCAATATCGGTCATGGCATTGCCGCCGTACTTCACCACGATGGTCTTGCCGTGGAAGCGGCGGATGTAGGGCAGCGCTTCGGCCAGCGTCTGGGCTTTGACGTTGGCAGCGGGAGGAAGGAGGGGAGCGTTCATCGGCGTTTGGCTGTAAAGGTTGGCGCAATTCTACCGCGCCACAACGCCCACCAAGTGCGCAACCCATGGACTTGTTACACCACCAATGGAAGCGTCGACCGCCTGTCTGGAATTCGGCGGGATTGCCTCCTCGTGCAATGGAAATGGGGCAGGTGTTCTGCATTTCAAGGGCCGCCTTGCCCGGATGTGCAGGACAGGCTAGATTCGCCCTCCATGGCCACGCCTGCTCCCAATCCTCTTGAACTGGAGACACATCGCCCCCAGTTGTTGCGGTTTGCCATGCTGCAGTTAAGGAACGAGAGCGCCGCCGAGGACGCCGTCCAGGAGACCCTGGTGGCCGCAATCCAGGGCGCGGCCGGTTTCGCCGGTCAGTCCTCGCTCAGGACCTGGCTGGTGGGCATACTCAAGCACAAGATCATCGACCAGATCCGCCGCGCCAGTCGCGAACGCCCCTTGAGTGAAGTGCTGACCGGCGACGATGGCGATGCCGGCGATTTTGACGCCCTGTTCGCCGCCGACGGGCATTGGGCCGAGCCGCCCGCCGACTGGGGCAATCCCGATCAGGCCCTGCAGCAGGAGCGGTTCTTCGAGGCACTGGAGCGCTGCCTGCAGGGCCTGCCGAAAAAAACCGGGCAGGCCTTCACCATGCGCGAGATCCTGGGCTTGGAAACCACGGAAATCTGTAAGGAACTGCGCATCTCCCCGTCCAATTGCTGGGTGATGCTCTACCGCGCGCGCATGAGCCTGCGCCTGTGCCTGGAGCAGACCGGATTCAGTCCGGCAGCGAACACTGAAAGATGAACACATGCGCTTGAAGCTCAACTGCAAGCAAACCAGCCGGCTGCTGTCCGAGGCGCAGGACCGGCGCCTGTCGTTGTTCGAGCGCGTGACGCTGCGCGTGCATCTGGGGGTATGCGTTGCCTGCATGCAGTTCTCGCGGCAGCTGGAATTCCTTCGCGCCGCGATGCGCGCCTATCCCGGCCCCGACACTTCTCAGACCGAAGAAAAAAACACCCGTTGAACACGGGTGTCAAACACAGAGACAGAGAGAATTGCTCCCCGCCGGACGGCGGGGCGGGACATTCTTACTTCTTCATCGAGTCCTTGCTCATGGCGTCCTTCTTCATCCCGTCCTTGGCCATGCCGTCTTTCTTCATGGCGTCCTTGCTCATGCCGTCTTTCTTCATGGCGTCTTTCTTCATGGCGTCTTTCTTCATGGCGTCCTTGCTCATGCCATCTTTTTTCATGGCATCTTTCTTCATGTCATCCGCGGCAAACGCGCCCATGGACATCGCCACACCCGCCGCAACCAGCACCATCATCAGTCTTTTCATGCCAACCTCCTGTTAAAAATGTGAGCAGCTCCGCTTGGTGGCAGCCACCTACTCCAGTCGCAGGCGCCCCCTATTCCTTACACACAGCCTGTCAGGACCCGCTGAACCAATTATAGCCCTGGTCCTCCCAGTAGCCCCCCGGATAAGTGTTGGTCACATCGATGGCAACGATATGCTTGGGATTCTTGAAGCCCAGCTTGGTGGGCACACGCAGCTTCATGGGAAAACCGTACTGGGCAGGCAGGATCTGATCGGCGAAGCGAAAGGTCAGCAGTGTCTGCGGGTGCAGGGCCGTGGCCATGTCAATGCTGGTGAAATAATCGTCAGCACACTTGAAACCCACGTATTTCGCCGTGGTGTCGGCACCCACGCGTTCCAGGAAAGCGCGAAACGGCGTGCCGCTCCACTTGCCTATGGCGCTCCAGCCCTCCACGCAGATGTGGCGGGTGACCTGCGATGCCTGCGGCAGGGCGTACAGCTCGGGCAGCGTCCAGGGTTTGCGCTCGCGTATCAGCCCGCCCAGTTCGAGCTTGTAGCTGGCCGGATCCACGATGCGGACTTCATCTTCCCCGTAGTAGGCGTTGAAGGGAAAGGGATTGGTGATCGAGCTCTCCGGATACTGGATCGCCAGCTTGTCACCGCTGAACAGCTTGGCCTGCACGTCGTCGTTCCAGCGTGACATGGACCACAATACTTTTTCCACGGCCTCGTCGCTGCTCACGTCGCAGCCGCCCAGCATGGCCAGGGCGCCCAGGGACAGGCTTTTCCTCAGGAACAGCCGGCGCTCCACTTTCGCCACGGTGGCCGTGCCAAAAGTCTCAGCCAGGGGACGCTTCAACCAGTCGCTCTTGTTCATGACATTCTCCCGGCCGGTTTGCGCATACGCCCGGTGATCATGGTGGGCAGGGTGCGCGGCACAAGCGCCACCATGACGATGTGCACGAGCACGATGAGCACCAGCACCGCCATGGCGACAAAGTGGACGATGCGCGCGCCCTCGTAGTCTCCGAACAGCAAGGTCAGCTCCTGCAATTGCACCGGCTTCCAGATCGCCAGTCCTGAGAACACCAGCAGGATGATGGCCGCGATGATGGCCAGGTAGGCAGCGCGCTGTGCCGCGTTGTAGACCGACAGATCCTCGTGCGCCAGTTTGCCGTGCAATGCCTCTTTGATGTCCCTGAATATCGCCGCCGGAGTGATGGGCAGCAGCTTGCGGAGCAAATGTCCGGACAGCAGCCCATAGGAAAGGTAGAACAGGCCATTGAGCGCCAGCACCCACATCGCGGCGAAATGCCATTGCAGCGCGCCGCCCAGCCAGCCGCCCAGGGTCAGCTCGCGGGGAAACAGGAAATTCCAGATGGGGGCGGCGTTATAGATGCGCCAGCCGCTGGCCACCATGACGAAAATTGCCAAGGCGTTGATCCAGTGGGTGATGCGCACCACCCCAGGATGGATGATGAGCCATTCGTCCGCAGCTTTCGCCATGCTTGTCCCCCTATGTCGAGGAGGGCGCCTCCTCCCTCGCATTGTGGTCGAGGAAGGGGGCTCTTTCCTTACAAACAGGCTATTTCAGGCTATTTCTTGGCTGCGCCGTGACCCTCGTGGCCGGCATGGTCCCCGGCCGGGACGGTGTCCTGGACGACGATTTCCACCGTGATCTGGCCAGCCTTCTCGAAATGCAGCGTCAGCGGAAAGCGTTCACCGGTTTTCAGGGGCTGCTTGAGGCCGGTGAGCATGAGGTGCAGGCCACCGGGCTCAAGCTTCACCGTGGCGCCTGCGGCGGCCATAACAGCCGGCACCTGGCGCATGCGCATGATGTTGCCGTCCATGCTCATGCTGTGCAGTTCCGTCGCCTGGGCCCGAGGCGTGGAGGCGCGCACCAGGCTGTCCTGGGTTTTCCCACGGTTGGCAATGCTCAGATAGACAGCGCCGACGCTGGCGCCGGGAGGCGTTGGCCGCGAATAGGGATGCCCGATGTGCAGCGCCCCCAGGTCGTATTCATGTGCGACGGCCGGCAAACTCGGCAGCACCGCAAGAAAGTACAGCAACACCGTTCTGAACAACATTCTTCAAACTTCCCTGATCAGCATGGGCGCGAATTCTCTCACACCGCCGGAACAGGAATTACTTGCTGTCCTCGTCCTTCTTGGCGTTGACCTTGGACATGTAGATCACGAAAACCACGATGCCCACCACCACCACGACTCCGAATGCAATCACGGCGCCGCCGCCCACGGTGGGCTCAATTGGCACTTCGGTCTTTCCGGCCTGCGACCAGGCCAGTGCTGACATAAACAGCAGAGGCAATGCGGAAATCATCTTGGACATCATTTCTCTCCTTTGGACTGACAAGGTTTTGCTTTGTAAGGCTGGTGCCAGTATGTCACGAAACACGCCTTCCATTGCGAAATGCTATGGAATAAATTTTATTATTATGATCATTTATGGGTAACTGTTCAGCTTACCCGGATGGTAGCGGATCGGGAGGGTTGCCTTGAAATGCGAGGGTGAGGGCATGGAAGACATTGCGGCCCTGTTTGCGCAGCGTGGCGAGGTAGGAACGGATGGTGCAGAAGGATTCGGCACCGGTGACG
>CAXNIK010000088.1:0-10914 GCA_964202115.1 Burkholderiales bacterium | reverse complement strand
TGAATTCACCGTACCCCGAGCATGACCCATACCCCGATACGTCTGATTGCCGGACTGGGCAATCCTGGCAGGCAGCATGAAAGAGACCGGCACAATGTCGGTTTCTGGCTGTTGTCCCGCCTCGCGGAGCAGCACCGAGTGACCTTGGTAAAGGACGCAAAATACCAGGCGCTGGTGGGCCGGCTTTCCACCGGCGCAGGCGAGGTCTGGTTGCTGGAACCGCAGACTTACATGAACCTTTCCGGAAAATCGGTGGGAGGGTTGGCGCGTTTTTTCAAAATCGCTCCAGAGGAAATTCTGGTCATACACGATGAGCTGGACTTTGCACCGGGCGTCGCCAAGCTCAAGCTGGGCGGCGGAGTGGCCGGTCATAACGGCCTCAAGGACATTTCGGCGGCACTGGGTTCCCGGAATTTCTGGCGTTTGCGCATGGGCATAGGGCATCCTGGCGACCGCAGTCTCGTGGGAGACTACGTGCTGTCCTCTCCGGCCCCGGCGGAACGCGAACTGATAGAAGCAGCCATGGCAAAGTCGCAGGATTGCCTGCCGGGCCTGCTCGAAGGCAACATGGAGGCGGCCATGCTCAAATTGCACACCAAACCCCCGCCGGCGGCACCCAAGGCGGAAAAAGGACAGACATGAGTGTCAAATGCGGCATTGTCGGCCTGCCCAACGTGGGCAAATCCACCCTGTTCAATGCACTGACCAAGGCGGGTATCGCCGCGGAAAACTACCCCTTTTGCACCATCGAACCCAATGTCGGCATCGTCGAAGTGCCCGATTCGCGCCTGAATGCGCTGGCCGATATCGTCAAGCCGCAGAAGGTGATTCCCGCGGCCGTGGAGTTCGTGGACATTGCCGGTCTGGTGGCCGGTGCCTCAAAGGGCGAGGGTCTGGGCAACAAGTTTCTCGCCAACATACGCGAGACCGATGCCATCGCCCATGTGGTGCGCTGCTTCGATGATCCCAATGTCGTGCATGTGGCCGGCAAGGTCGATCCGGTCTCGGACATTGAGACCATCAACACCGAACTGGCGCTGGCCGACCTGGCCGCAGTCGAAAAGCAGCTGTCCAAGAACGTCAAGCTCGCCAAGACCGGCGGTGACAAGGAGGCGGCCAGACTTGTCGCGGTGCTGGAGAAACTGGAGGCTGTGCTGGATCAGGGCAAGCCTGCCCGCTCGCTTGATCTCTCAAAGGAGGAACTGGCGGTAGTGCGGCCGATGTTCCTGCTGACCATGAAACCCACCATGTACGTGGCCAATATCAGCGAGCATGGCTTCAAGGACAATCCGCTGCTCGCGCGCGTCGAGGAATATGCCGCGAAAGAGGGCGCGCCGGTGGTGGCCATCAGCGCCGCCATGGAAGCGCAGATCGCCGACCTGCCTGATGAGGACAAGCAGATCTTCCTCGAGGACATGGGCATGGAGGAACCGGGCCTCAACCGCGTGATCCGCGCCGGATACACGCTGCTGGGCCTTGAAACCTACTTCACTGCCGGGGTCAAGGAGGTCCGCGCCTGGACCGTGCATGCCGGCTCCACCGCACCGCAGGCGGCAGGTGTCATCCACACCGATTTCGAGCATGGCTTCATTCGTGCCGAGGTGATTGCCTACGATGACTTCGTGGCCTTCAAGGGCGAACACGGAGCCAGGGAAAAAGGAAAACTGCAGAAAGAAGGCAAGGAATACGTCGTGAAGGACGGCGATGTCATGCATTTCCTGTTCAACGTATGATTGGGTGGATATTATTATCGATTTGGAAGTAAAGTCAGCTTCATTAGCAAATCAATAAGAATAATATAATCAAGTGCAGTCAGGGAAGACCTGCCCGGACGTCACTTTCTTCTCCCGCCTGCTGTCGCTAGCGCTTCTTTCCTCCGCCGAGGATGGAGCCCAGTACCCCGCGCAGGATTTCCCGGCCAACCTGCGATCCCACCGCCGGGGCGGCGCTTTTCGCGGCCGATTCCAGCAGGCCCTCACGGCGGCCTCCGCGAGGCCCGGTGGAGCCCATCAGCACACTGCCCAGGGTATCCATGATCCCGCCTGCGGCGGGTGCCGATGCACCGGGGGCCGTCCCTCCGCTTGGCGTGCCGGCGGCATCCTTCCCGGCCGTACGCTGCTGCAGCTTTTCATAGGCCGATTCCCGGTCCACCGTTTTCTCGTAGTGGCCGTAGATGAGTGATGACTTGATCACGGCATCGCGTTCCGCGTCGGTGGCGGGGCCGATCCGCGATGCCGGCGGCAACACGTAGGCGCGCTCGACCACGCAGGGCCGGCCCTTCTCGTCGAGGAAGGACACCAGCGCCTCGCCCACCGACAATTCGGTGATGACCTGGGCGACGTCCAGCTTGGGATTGGGGCGCATGGTTTCCGCCGCCGATTTCACCGCCTTCTGGTCCTTCGGGGTGAAGGCGCGCAAGGCATGCTGCACGCGGTTGCCCAGCTGGCCCAGCACCGACTCCGGAATGTCCAGGGGATTCTGGGTGACGAAGTACACGCCCACGCCCTTGGAGCGGATCAGGCGCACCACCTGCTCGATCTTCTCCAGCAGGCTTTTTGGCGCATCGTTGAAAAGCAGATGAGCCTCGTCGAAGAAAAACACCAGCTTGGGCTTGTCCGGGTCGCCCACCTCGGGCAATTGCTCGAATAGCTCGGACAGCATCCACAGGAGGAAGGTGGCGTAGAGCTTGGGCGAATTCATCAGTTTGTCGGCGGCGAGGATGTTCACCACGCCGCGGCCTGACTGACCTCCTCCGGTGGCGGTCTGCATCAGGTCGGCGATGTCCAGGGCCGGCTCGCCGAACAGTTGCGCTGCGCCCTGCTGCTCCAGTTCCAGCAGGCCGCGCTGGATGGCGCCGATGGAGGCCGCGGAAATGTTGCCGTAGCCGGTCTGGAAGTCCTTGGCGTTATCGCCAACGTGCTGCAGCATGGCGCGCATGTCCTTGAGATCGAGCAGCAGCAGGCCGTTGTCGTCGGCCACCTTGAACACCAGCGTGAGCACGCCCTGCTGGGTGTCATTGAGGTTCAGCAGGCGGCCGATCAAGAGCGGCCCCATGTCGGAGATGGTGGCACGCACCGGGTGGCCGGCTTTGGCGAATACATCCCAGAAGGCAACGGGACAGGCTTGGAAGCCCGCATCCTTGATACCCAGCAGTTCCAGCCTTTCCTTCAGCTTTGGCGACAAAGCTCCGGCCTGCGACATACCGGACAGATCCCCCTTCACATCGGCCATGAATACCGGCACGCCTATGTTCGAGAAGGCCTGCGCCAGCGTTTGCAGCGTAACGGTCTTGCCCGTGCCGGTGGCGCCGGTGATCAAGCCATGGCGGTTGGCCAGGGCCGGCAGCAGCGCCAGTTCAGTAGATCCGGTCTTGGCGATCAGCAGGGGTTCAGGCATGGTGGCTTCCGCAGAATGGGGGAAAAATGGGCAGGGCTGAATGGTAAAATTCTCGCAGCTTATCGAGCACTTGTCTTGACTAGATACAGGTGCCTGCATCACCGCAATCACCTCGTTCAATCGTTCCGGGATTCACGCCATGGCAGGACATTCCAAGTGGGCCAATATCAAGCACAAGAAGGCCATCACCGATGCCAAGCGGGGCAAGGCCTTCACCAAGGTGATCAAGGAAATCACCGTGGCGGCGCGCATGGGCGGCAGCGATCCGGGTATGAACCCGCGGCTGCGCCTGGCCATGGACAAGGCGCGCGAGGTGAATCTGGGCAAGGACACCATGATGAACGCCGTGAAACGCGGCGCGGGCGAGCTGGATGGCGTGAACTACGAGGAAATCCGCTATGAGGGCTATGGCATCGCCGGCGCCGCGGTGATCGTCGACTGCATGACCGATAATCGGATACGCACCGTGGCCGATGTCCGCCACGCCTTTACCAAGCATGGCGGCAATCTGGGCACCGACGGCTCCGTGGCGTTCCTGTTCAAGCACTGTGGGCAGTTCATCTTCGCCCCGGGCACCAGCGAGGAAAAGGTGATGGAGGCGGCCATCGATGCCGGCGCCGAAGATGTCATCACCAACGAGGATGGTTCTGTTGAGGTCATCTGCCTGCCGCCGGATTTCTCGGCGGTCAAGGACGGGCTGGAAAAGGCCGGTTTCAAGCCCGAGCTGGCCGAGATCACCATGAAACCCGCCACCGAAGTGGTGCTCGCGGGAGATGACGGCGCCAAGATGCAAAAGTTGCTCGATGCCCTGGATGCGATCGATGATGTCCAGGACGTCTATACCTCGGCCATCATGGACAACTGAGGACGGCTGAGCGATTCCTGCCTCCCGGATGGCGCCTATAATCGCGCATGCCATCTCCACGCGGCCCATCCATATTGCCCACCCTGCGCATACTGGGCATCGATCCCGGGCTGCGGATTACCGGTTTTGGCATCATCGAAAAGACCGGCAGCAAGCTCGCCTACGTGGCCAGCGGCTGCGTGCGGGTGCCGCTGGGCGAGCTGCCCGAGCGCATCAGGGTCCTGTTTGAAGGGGTGCGCGAGGTGATAGCCGAGTACGCCCCCAGCCAGGTGGCGATCGAGAGAGTGTTCGTCAATGTCAATCCCGCCTCCACATTGCTGCTCGGTCAGGCGCGTGGCGCGGCGATATGTGCCGCGGTGGATGCAAAACTGGCTGTGTCCGAATACACCGCTCTGCAGGTGAAGCAGGCCGTCGTGGGCAAAGGGCATGCAAAGAAGGAGCAGGTGCAGGAAATGGTCAAGCGCCTTCTGAATCTGCCTGCTCTGGCTGGTGCGGACGCCTCGGATGCGCTGGCCTGCGCCATCTGCCATGCCCATGGCGGGCAGGGCATGGGGGCACTGGCCACGCGTGGCTTCCGAGTGAAACGGGGCCGGCTGGTATGAAGGACCGTTCATGATTGGGCGCATCGCCGGCGTGCTGCTGGAGAAATCACCGCCGCAGATACTGGTGGATGCAGGTGGCGTGGGCTATGACATCGAAGTGCCCATGAGCACGTTCTACCTTCTTCCGGCGACCGGGGAGCGTGTCACGCTGTTCACCCATCTGGTCGTGCGCGAAGACGCCCATCTGCTTTACGGCTTCGGCACTGAAGCCGAGCGCCGGGCATTTCGCCAGTTGCTGAAGATCTCCGGCGTAGGCGCGCGCACGGCGCTTGCATTGCTCTCTGGCCTGTCGGTGGCCGAGCTGGTCGAGGCGGTGGCGGCCCAGGAAGCCGGGCGGTTGGTGAAGATTCCGGGCATAGGCAAGAAAACCGCCGAACGCCTGCTGCTGGAACTGAAGGACAAGCTTGGCACCGATTTCGCGCCGGGTGTGGTGCTCAATCGCGCCAAGCCGGCCTCCAGTGACATATTCAATGCGCTGCTCGGTCTGGGTTACAGCGAAAAGGAAGCGCAGGGCGCGGTGAAGCTGCTGCCCGAGGGGCTTTCGGTATCGGATGGCATACGTCAGGCACTGAAGCTGTTGGCGAAGGCGTGACGTCAAAGGCAGTCCGGCGCAATGCGGCTTACAGGCGGGATTACAGGCGGGGTCAGTGTAGGAAGGGCGAGGTGGCAAAAAGGAAGTAAAATGCTAGCACTTCGCGTGTCAGTCCAAAGGAGTGCCCAATGAGCTCCCTCGTCATCAAGAACCTTCCTGAACACCTGCATACCCAGCTCAAGCTGCAGGCACAACGCAATCATCGCTCCCTTACCAAGGAAGCCATCCAGCTGCTTGAGGCCGGCTTGGCCGCCAATGCGCCGACCCGGGCGCCATTACCGCCGGCAGTGAAGCTGCGTGGCGGTCACATCGCCACCATCGAGGAAATCGAAGCCTACATCGCCGACGGGCAAAAATAGGCATGGTGCTGGTCGACACCAATATCGTCTTTGCCCTCCTGGTACGCAGTACGCCATTGTACGAGGCCGCGTGCGAACTTCACGAACGCGACAGCGACTGGCGTATCGAGTCGTACGGGCTGGTGGAATTGACCAATGTGCTGAGCCGCTATGTACGCGCCAGGTTGCTCAAGTCTGATGATGCACTGGCGGTTCTCTCGGTCGCCGAGTCGCGCTTTGGACCCCGGGTGGTTTCGGTCGCCAACCACGACGCCCTTGCAACCGCGCTTGACCAGAAGGTTTCTGCCTACGATGCCCGCTTTCTTTGCGCCGCCAAGCTGCTCGGCGTACCGCTGGTCACCGAAGACGCAAAACTGCGCAGAGCTGCGCCAAGGCTCACCCGGTCGCTGGCCGAAGAACTGTCAGCCTGAGAACACGCGGTAATATTGCCCATGGCCATTGAAACCGACCGTCTGATCGCACCGGCGCCAGCTTCCGTTCAGGAAGAGGTGGTGGAGCGGGCACTGCGACCACGTTCGCTGGATGAATATGTCGGCCAGGAGAAAATCCGCGGGCAACTGTCGATATTCGTGGAGGCGGCCCGGCATCGCAAGGAAGCGCTTGACCACGTGTTGCTGTTCGGGCCGCCGGGCCTGGGCAAGACCACCCTGGCCCATATCATCGCGCGGGAGATGGGCGTGAATCTGCGCCAGACCTCGGGGCCGGTGCTGGAGCGTCCGGGCGATCTGGCGGCCATCCTCACCAATCTTGAACCCAATGATGTGCTGTTCATTGACGAAATCCATCGTCTTTCCCCGGTGGTCGAGGAAATTCTCTACCCGGCGCTGGAGGACTACCAGATCGACATCATGATAGGCGAGGGGCCGGCTGCCCGGTCGGTGAAACTCGACCTGCCGCCCTTTACCCTGGTGGGTGCCACCACCCGTGCCGGCATGCTGACCAATCCCCTGCGCGACCGCTTCGGCATCGTCGCCAGGCTGGAGTTCTACACCGACGCCGAGCTGAAGAAGATCGTCGCCCGCTCGGCCGATCTGTTGAATGTCGAGATGTCCGGTGACGGAGCGCTGGAGGTGGCGCGTCGCTCGCGCGGCACGCCGCGCATCGCCAACCGTCTGCTGCGACGGGTGCGCGATTTTGCGCAAGTGAAAGCCCAGGGAGTCATCTCCTCTGAAGTGGCCGATGCCGCGTTGAAGATGCTGGACGTCGATGTGCAGGGCCTCGATGTGATGGATCGCAAGCTGCTGCTGGCGGTCATCGAGAAATTTTCCGGCGGCCCGGTCGGTCTGGACAATCTCGCGGCGGCCATAGGCGAGGAGGCCGACACCATAGAAGACGTGCTGGAGCCCTTCCTCATCCAGCAGGGCTACCTGCAAAGAACACCGCGCGGGCGTATTGCCACGCCGGCTGCGTTCCGCCATTTCGGCATCAAAGCTTCCACGCAAAATGACACTTCCGACTTGTGGACCAACCCGCAGAAAAGTGGACAGGCGATAGATGACAAATGAACGGCGAGCAACATCCGTCTCCAGCAGCTTGGGGGCGCCGCAGGACGTATCTCAACAGCCTGAAGCCCAGGCTGCGCCGATGAATCTTGGCGATGTGCGGCGGACATACCGGATGTATGCCCCGATCTACGATGCTTCCTTCGGCTTCATGGTTAGCCATTATCAGAAGCGTCTCATTCGAAGCTGCAGTTTCGCTCCGGGAGCGCGCGTGCTCGAGGTGGGCGTGGGCACCGGCCTCAGCCTTCCGCTCTACCCTGGTGATGTCAAGGTGACGGGGATCGATGCCTCACCTTCGATGCTTCAGAAGGCAGAGGCGCGGGTGAAGCAGCTGGGGCTCAAGAATATTGAACTTCAGGTGAAGGACGCGGAGCACAGCGGATTTCAGGACGGAGCGTTCGATTGCATCATGCTGATGTTTGTGTTGTCGGTCACGCCCAACCCCCAGGCGCTGCTGCGGGAGGTCCGCAGGCTGTGCCGCGGTGGCGGAGATATTTACATACTCAATCACTTCGGCGGCAGCACCGGCTTCGGCCTGCTTGAACACTGCTTTCAGCCATTGGCCCGCTGGGTCGGTTTTCGCTCCGACATGCCATTGTCCATAGTCCAGGAGCTCTCCTCCGGGAACTGCGAGATCAAGTCCCTGCCGCCTCTGGGCTTTTTCAAGCTGGTTCATATTCGCGCCTGAATCCAATACAGACTCCATGAGGGCTTTCGCCTGGATAGTCGGCGGCTACGCGCTGGTGTGGTTGACAGCTGTCGCCGGAATTGCAGCCTTTGTCCATCTGGCCGGCTCCGAGGAGTATGTCTTTGTGGCCCGCTTTCACCTGCTGATGCTCGGGTGCATTCTTGTGGTGGCACTTTTTCTGGAAAGTGTGGTGATCTGGTTTCTCTCCGGACGGAAATCAGGTCGGGTCATTGCGGCCATGTCCGGTTGCCTGCTGGGCGCTGTGCACGCCGTACTGATTGCATATTACGTTGCTCTTCTATTCGGGCTCAAATCTTGGGGGGATGTGATTACCCGGGATCTGGTGCTGGGCTTTGCCCGGGAAGTTCCCGCGATGCTGGACAACATGCCGTTCTCCGTGCTGCCTGTCATCGCAGCCGGCGTGGCGGCGGGATTGCTGTTGCTTGCCGTACACACCGTGATTTCCTTCAAACGGCTGCAGGCCTGGAAATCCCTTTTCGCCGGCGCCACATCGCAGGTGCAGTTCGTCAAGGCCGTCGTGGCGGGATTGCTGGTGCCCTTTACCCTGTCGGCAATCACATGGACCGCATACGCCGAGGATGCGGCCTTCTACAGCGAGCCTGTTTCTTCCTTGATCCTCAACCAGACGTGGCGAGATCCGTCCGGGGCCGGAGGAAGGGCCTTGTACGATGAGCAGGCGCATGAGCAGGCGCGAACCCTGTACGGCAGGCCGGTTGCGAAAAATGCCCCCAATATCGTCCTGATCGTCCTCGACGGAGCCCGTCCGGACAGAATGTCGGTATATGGATGGTCGCGGCCCACTACGCCATTTCTCCAGTCTCTTGAAGATTCCGGACAGGCAGTAGTAATGCGCCAGGCCTACAGCACCTGCGCAAATACCGCATGCGGCATCGGCGGGTTGCTGCAATCCCAGCCGGCCAACAGGCTGGTGCGCAATGGTTTCGGACTTCCCGACGCCTTGCAGGCTGCCGGTTATCGCACGGCTTTTGTGTTGTCCGGGAACCATACGGACTTCTTCTCTCTGCGCCGTTACTATGGCCGCGCGCCCGATGTGTTCAAGGATGGTTCGACGCGTAATGCCATTGATTCGACCGACGACGAAGCAGTGCTGGACACGCTGAAGGCCATGGATTTCAAGCCCGATCAGCCGACCTTCCTGATGCTGCATCTGATGTCCTCGCATGTGGCCGGCCGCAAGCACGACAGCTTCCAGAAGTATTCGCCACGCAGTGCCCGCATTACCGACGATCTGCAAACAAAGATGGTCAGTTACGCCAATCACCACGACAACGGCTTGCTGCAGTCGGACGATTACATCCGGAGGATATTGTCCTTGTTGAAGGACAGAGGTGTCCTGTCCAACTCGATAGTCATCATTACCGCGGATCACGGCGACGCGATCGGGGAAAAAGGCATATTCATGCACTCCCAGACTGTTTATGAACCTGAGATACGCATACCCATGCTCATCCTGGACAAGGACCTGTCCCGTTATCTGCGCGACAGCAATGTCTCGCTGCTGGATGTTGCCCCCACCATACTTGAGCGGCTGGGCCTGCCGGTACCACCGGTCTGGAAAGGCGAGCCGCTCACGCGCAAGTCATCGCGAAAATGGACCCTGCATCAAATGGGGCTGTATGCAGCCCTGATCGAGTGGGACAAAGACGGTGCAGGACTGAAGCTCATCTATCACATACGGGACGGGAGCGCGGAACTGTACGACCTGCGTACCGACCCGGGTGAAGAGCGGGATCTGTTCCGGCAAAGGCGCCAGGACGCAGCGCGCCTGCTGGTGCAACTGTCTCTGGAGCAGGGCATGGTGCGTCCCCACCAGCCATTTGAAAGCTCCGTCTCAGACCAGGTCTGGAAGCAATGACATTGAGTTCTCCGTCTGCATTTTCGATGATGGCCCGCGTCTACTACGAAGACACCGACGCCGGTGGAATCGTGTACTACGCCAATTACCTGCGCTTCATGGAGCGTGCCCGCACGGAATGGTTGCGTACGCTGGGTGTGCACCTGGATCTGCTTGCGGGGACATCCGGCGTGCAGTTCGTGGTGCGCAGGGCCAGCCTGGACTTTATTGCCGCAGCCCGGCTGGATGACATCTTGTCAGTATCGGTGCGGCCGACGCATTTCGCCAGGACATATGTGGATCTGGAGCAGGTGGTGGCTGCTGACGACAGGACGATGTGCAAGGCGCAGCTGACCCTGGCTTGTGTGCGGCGCGCCGATCTAAGACCTGCGGCCATACCCGATGCCGTTATTTTGCCGATGAAACAGTTCCCGGATGGAGCAAAATAGCGGCAGGTGTTCGGGCCGCGCCCTATGGCCGGCATGCGATGCCGCAATTGGAGCAATGCTGCGATGAATGTAACTCAGGATTTATCCATACTTTCGCTGATCTGGAATGCCAGCGCAGTCGTGCAGTTCGTCATGGCGCTGCTTCTGGGAGTGTCTTTCATGTCCTGGTACTGGATCTTCAGGAAGCTCTTTGCCATTCACCAGGCGCGCACGCAGACCGAAAAGTTCGAGAAGGACTTCTGGAGCGGCAGCGATCTCAATGCGCTGTATCAGAGCGCGGTCAATCACCGCCATTCGACCGGCGCGCTGGAGCGCATATTCGAGGCGGGGTTCCGCGAATATCTGAAGCTCAAGGGCCAGCGTTCAGCCGATCCCAGCATGATCGTCGACGGCGCCAGACGCGCCATGCGCGCCACCTATCAGCGCGAGATGGACACGCTGGAGGCGCATCTGGCATTCCTTGCTTCGGTCGGCTCGGTCAGTCCCTATGTGGGGCTGCTGGGTACGGTCTGGGGCATCATGCATGCGTTTCGCGGCTTGTCCACCATGCAGCAGGCCACGCTGGCCGCGGTCGCACCAGGCATT
>CAXNIK010000087.1:0-10959 GCA_964202115.1 Burkholderiales bacterium | reverse complement strand
AAGCGGCTCGGCCAAGGCCTGCTCTTCGGACAGACCGCGGTGCACAAAACCCTCCACCAGGCCTATCCAGTCCTCGATGATCTGCGCCTGTTTGGGCAGATACGCCTTGGTCACCGGCTCGCCATGACCGGGAATGATGGTCTCCACGTCCAGCGCGCCGATTTTCTTTAGCGACTCCAGCCAGTGCCAGGGATTGCCTTCCTGGATAAAGGTCATGCAGCCGCAGAACACGTTGTCGCCGATGATGGCCACGCCCTCCTCGGGCAGATACACCGTGGTCTGCGGCGCGGTGTGGCCGGGATGATGCATGATCCTGATGGTGTGATTGCCCATCTGCATGGTCATCTGCTCATCGAACAGGCGCGTGGGCGGGTTGAGCGGATAGTCCGGGTGGTTGATCAGCCACACACTGTCCGGATCGGTGACTTTCATTTTTTCCAGGCGCTCCGAGCCGGTGAGCAGCACCGAGGCGGTCTCGTAGCGCGCCTTCATGCCGGCCTGGCCGATGACCTCGACACCGGGAAAATAGCAATTCCCGGCGACATGGTCGCCGTGCGGCTCGGTGTTGCACAGGCAGCGTATGCGCCCGAACTCCTGCATCTTCTCGCGCCAGCGCATGGCATCGATGGGCTGCTGCGGCGAGTCCACCATGAACACGCCGTCCGTGGTGGTGAGAAAGCTGGGGTTACAGCCCCAGTAGTAGATCTCGGTATAGACGTTCTTGCTGACACGGCGCATGAGTTGCGTTCCTCCTATGGTTGTGCGGACCTGTCGTGATCGTCTGCAGCGTTCAACTTGGCAGGGGCATAGAATGTCAGTAGTACAAAGGTACAAGGCCGCATGGGCAATGCCCGGGCACTGAAAGCGCCGATGAAGAACACCAGCCACGTAACCGTAGCACAGATCGACGAATTCGAGGACGTCATCGACGTGCGCTCGCCGGCGGAATTTGCCCTGGACCATGTTCCGGGCGCGCGCAATTATCCGGTGCTGGACAATGAGGAGCGCGCCCGGGTGGGCACGCTTTACGCAAGCTCGCCCTTCGAGGCGCGCAAGCTTGGCGCAGCGCTGCTGGCGCGCAACGTCGCCCGCCATCTGGAGGAAGCCTTCGCCACTCAGCCGGCCGGCTGGCGGCCGCTGGTGTATTGCTGGCGCGGGGGAAAGCGCTCCGGCGCCATGACCCACATCCTGCGCGAAGTCGGCTGGCGCGCGTTCACGCTGCAGGGCGGCTACCAGGCCTACCGCCGTGCCGTGGTTGCGGAGCTGGAGACCTTGCCGCTGCACCATTCATTCCGTGTCATTTCAGGCCCCACCGGCAGCGGCAAGAGCCTGCTGCTGCACGAACTGGCCGCCCAGGGCGCCCAGGTGCTGGACCTGGAGGGCCTGGCCAGGCACCGCGGCTCGGTGCTCGGCGGCCTGCCGGACGATCCGCAACCCACGCAGAAGGCATTCGAGAGCAGCCTGCGCCAGGCACTGCGCTCATTCAAGGCGGACACACCGGTGTTCGTCGAGGCGGAAAGCCGCAAGATCGGCAACCTGCACCTGCCCAATGCGCTGCTCGAGCGCATGCGCGCCAGTCCCTGCCTGCGGGTGGAGCCGCCGCGGGCCGAACGCGTGCGCTTTCTCATGTCCGAATACCGCCATCTGAGCGATCGTCCGCAATTGCTGCGCGTCCGCCTGGAGCAGTTGTCGGCATTGCAGCCGCGCAGCGTCATCGCGCACTGGATGGCCTGCATAGAAGCAGGTGCCTGGGCCGAACTGACCACCGATCTGCTGGAGAAACACTACGACCCGCTGTACCGCAAGTCCATGGGGCGCAACTATCCGGCGCAGGACGAAGAACTGCGGCCAGACTCGCTCACTCCCGCCGGGCTCGCCGCCTGCGCAGCCCGGATGTTGCAATCCCGCGATGCAGTAATGGCCTAGTCCCAGGCGGCTCGATGAAAACCTTCATGCTTCGACAGTCCAGGCACATGCCCAAGCTCATCGCCGCGCTGGCAATGCTTGCGCCGTACGCCCAGGCCAATTCGCCGCTGCTGAACGAAGTCGTCAAGGCCCGCGACCTGATCTGCGAGATGCGCACCTCCGGCACTCCGCCCAGGGACACACCGCGCAATCTCATGCTCTTTCTGGAAAATGTGGAGATGCAGCGCGCGCGCATGGTCACCAGCGCCACCATAGGAACAAGACCGGTGCGCGTCTATTCCGGCGATACCGGCGTGCATTTCGTGGAAGATGTGCATGCCAGCGTCAAGGTCACTTCCATCCTGTCCTGCATGCGCTGGAACACCAGCAGCAAGGGCCGGCAATGCGTGCGCTACGAGGCGGTGAACCGCTGGCACTTTGACAATTCAGTGCACCGCAACGCCGACCAGTCGTACCTGAGCGTCGCGGAGAATTCCTACACCGGCTGGTGCGAGCCCTGGCGCATTGATTAGCTATGCAGCACACCCGGCCGCATGTCCCGAGGACCAGGCCCACTGAAAGTTGTAGCCGCCCAGCCAGCCGGTGACGTCCACCACTTCGCCGATGAAGTACAGGCCCGGCACTGAGCGCGCCTCCATGGTCTGCTGCGACAGCGCATCGGTGTCCACGCCGCCCAGAGTGACTTCGGCCTTGGCGTAGCCCAGGGTGCCCGAAGGCTGCACGCGCCAGCGCTTGAGCGTTGCTGCCATGCTCTCCATCGCCGCATTGCCCAGGTCGGCCAGGGGCTGCGACCAGCCGTGCGCCTGGGCAAAAGCCTGGGCGAAGCGCCGTGGCAGCAGCGTCGCCAGCAATGTCGCCGGAAGCTGGCCTTGCTGGGACAACTGCCTGTGCTGCATCAGCCAGTCCAGTGCGGCGCGCTCGTTCTTCATCCCGGGCAGCAGGTCGATCTCGACAGGACCGCGCCCGCCGGCCGCCTGCCAGTAGGAGGAGGCCTGCAAGATCGCTGGCCCGGAGAGGCCGCGATGCGTGATCAGCGCCGCTTCGCGGAAGATGACCGAATTCAAGGGACGCGGCGCTTCCGGGCAGCAGGTCCGGGCATCGAAAGAGGAGCCGGACAGACCGGAGAACTGCGCCAGCCATTCCGCGGAGGCGGCCAGCGGCACCAGCGCGGGTCGGGGCGCAACCACGGGCAGGCCGAACTGCTCGGCGATGCGGTAGCCATATGGCGTGGCGCCGGTTTTCGGTATGGACAGCCCACCGGTGGCGATGACCAGTGATGCACAACTGAATGCGCCCTGTGTCGTGACCAGCCGGAATCCGCCCGTGGGCTGTCGCTCCACGCTGCTCACAGCCGCCGGCATGGCCCAGCGCACGGCGGCGGCATCGCACTCCGACTTGAGCATGGCGATGACCTGCCCGGCGCTGTCATCACAGAACAACTGACCCAGGGTCTTCTCGTGATAACGAATGCCATGGCGCTCCAGCAGGGCGATGAAATCGCGCGGCGTGTAGCGCGCCAGCGCGGAACGGCAGAAATGCGGATTGCTCGACAGGAAGGCCTCCGGCCCGCAATGCAGATTGGTGAAGTTGCAGCGGCCGCCGCCGGAAATTCGGATTTTTTCGGCCAGGCGCTCCGAGTGCTCCAGGAGCAGCACCTGCCGCCCCCGACTGCCCGCGGTCGCGGCGCACATCATGCCGGCGGCGCCGGCACCTATGACGATGAGATCGAAATCCATTTGGGCCACGGTTGGCAGGGGCGCGGATGATAACAGGCACGCAGAGCATGCACCTCCGTCGGCGAGCGACAAGCGTGCTGTCGGCAACATTCAAATTTGCACCTCTCGACACTGCAATATACCCGCTTGTATACGCCCATGCCATTGATAGTGTTCGCTAAATTTTGTGCCATCGTGTACATTTAAAAGCCTGCGCAAAGCATTTGCGACACGGTACCAGCAGCGGCAATACTGTAGCCTGGAAGGCACATGGGGCCCAAGATCACCACCAACAATAATGGCTTGACCATCGAGCAGGAAGAGTTGCGCGGGGTATCGCGCACCGTGGCCGAAATCGAATGGCTGTTGCTCATCGTCGTGCTGCTCTACCTGACCTTCGGCGGCCCCGCCCAAGATGACCGGCCGGCCATCATCATGGCGCTGATGTTCTACGGCGCCTTCACGCTGAGCTTTCACTACGCCAACTTCTACAAGACCGAGTCGCGCTGGAAAATCGCGCTGGAGACCTGGGTGATGATCGCGTTCGTCACCTGGGTGGTGTGGTTCACCGACAAGCTGGGCAGTCCGCTGCTCAACGCCTACCTGCTGGTGATCATCGCCAGCGCCCTCACCCTGGGCAAGGTCGCCACGCTGCTGGAAATGCTGCTGATTGCCGCCTGCTTTATTTTTCTCGGCGACAATTCCACGCTGGGCCAGATATTTTCCCTCAGCTATGTCGGACGGCTGGCGGCCCAACTCGCGCCCATGATCCTGGTGGCCTACATCACCACCATGTTCTCCGCGGACATTCGATTCGGCCTGAACAAGGCCAAGCTACTCTCGGAGACCGACGAGCTGACCGGCCTGTACAACCGGCGCGGATTTGCCATCGCCGCCGATCCGCTATTCGGCCAGGCCACGCGTTACAAGCGCTCATGCAGTGTGCTGACCATAGACGTGGATCGCCTGAAATACGTCAATGACACCTTCGGTCACGACACCGGCGATCGCATGCTCAAGCTGGTCGCGCAGAGCATACAGAACGAGCTGCGCCAGACCGATGTGGTGGCACGCTATGGCGGCGACGAGTTCGTTGCCCTGCTGTCAGAGACGCCGGCCAAGGGCGCAATCGAAGTGTCAACCCGCATGAAAGACGCGGTGGCCGCCTGCAAGCTGGAGCATGCCGAGCACACCGTGAGCATCAGCGTCAGCATCGGCATATCCACCTTCCCCGAAGACGGTCTGGGACTTGACGCGCTGATGGCGCGCGCCGATCGCGCCATGTACCTGGCCAAGCAAGGCGGGCGCAACGGCGTGGTGAAGTTCTCGGCCTGAAAATCGGGACTGCCAGCCTCTCCCTGGCTGGCGGGCTGGCAGTCTGCTGCTTCCCTACAACACGCTCGATGCGCCGCCGTCGATGTTGACGCTGGTGCCGGTGACGAAGCCCGCCGGCGCCGAGCACAGGAAGACGATGACGCTGCCCGCCTCCTCCGCCTCGCCCACACGTCCTATCGGAACATCCTTGCCCATCTTGCCGTAGTGCTCGTCCAGGGGTGTGCCGGCGGCATTGGCGCGGCGGTCGTGCTGGCCGGACTTGATCAGGCCTATGCACACGGTGTTCACCAGGATGTTGTCCTTGGCGAACTCCTTGGACAGCGACTTGGTGACCACCAGGCCGGCGGCACGCGACAGCGTTGTGGGCATGGATCCTCCCGGAGGCGCCTTGGCGCCCACAGTGGTGATGTTAACGATACGGCCGCCGCCCTGCTTCTTCATGTGCGGGATGGCCAGTCGCGCGCATCGAATGGCGCCGAACACCTTCAGGTCAAAGTCGCCCTGGAATTGCTCGTCCGTCACTTCCAGGAAAGGGCCGCGTATCGAGGAGCCGGCGTTATTGACCAGGATGTCGATCTTCCCGAACTGCCCCACCACGCCGTCGATGAACTTCTTCGTGCCCTCCGCGGTGCTCATGTCCGCCGCCATGCCCCAGGCCTTGCCACCGGACTTCTCGATGTCGTCCACCACCGCCTGCAGCTTGTCCTTGCCGCGAGCGCAGATCGCAACCATCGCGCCTTCCCTGGCGAATATCCTCGCCGCCGCCCGGCCTATGCCATCGCTCGCCCCGGTGATGACCGCTACCTTGCCTTTCAGTCCCAGATCCATGCCTGCTCCTTTTTTGATTATCTTGCTTGAATGTCTTGTTTCAGTGCCTGTGTTTCAGTGCCCCTGCCTGCCTAGATTACTCCCTCGGTGCGCAGCGCCGAAATCGCCGCCTCGTCCAGCCCCAGCCGGCGCTTGAGCACCGCAACGGTATCCGCGCCCAGCGGCCGATCGGGCTGCCAGGGCACACGCGGCATGCCATGCAGCATCAGCGGGGTGTTGGGCATGGCCATGCGTCCGTGTCTGGGATGCTCCTGCCAGGACAGCATGCCGCGCTCGTGCAGATGCGGGTCGTGCACCACATCGTCGATGTCGCGTATGGGTGCCACGGGGAAACCCAGCTTCACCAGACGCTCGAACAGGGGCTGCTTTTCCTCCAGGATGGTCCAGGAGGAAATGGTCTCGTCCAGCGCGTCCATGTTGGTGCAGCGCTCGTCGATGGTGATAAAGCGCGGATCCCCGGCCAGTTCCTCCCTGCCCATGCCCTTGAGGAAGTTGAGCCAGTCGCGCTCGTTGTTGCACATGATGGTGATGTAGCCGTCGCGCGTCGGATAGATGCTGTAGGGTGCGACGGACATACCGCCATGGCGATTGCCGGTGCGCTGTGCCTTGCCGGTGGAGAAGTACATGCCCAGGTGCGAGGCCAGACTGCAGAACACTGCATCCAGCATGGCCACCTCCACGGCGCGCCCGTGCCCGGTGCGCTGCACCTCGAACAACGCCGTCATGATGGCGGCGTAGAGATGGATGCCGCCGAAGAAATCGCAGATCGCCGGTCCGGCCTTCATGGGCGGGCCGTCGGGAAAACCGGTGATGGACACAGCGCCCGACATGGCCTGGATGATCACGTCCATGGCCGGATAGTCGCGATAGGGGCCGCTGGAGCCGAAGCCCGATCCCGAGGCGAGGATGATGCGCGGGTTGCGCGCCGACAGCGCCGCATAGCCGACACCGAGCCGGTCCATGACGCCGGGGGCGAAGTTCTCCACCACCACGTCGGCCTTCTCCGCGAGAGCCAGCATCAGCTCCCGGCCGCGCTCGGACTTCAGGTTGATCACCGTGGACTGCTTGTTGGAGTTGAGCATGACAAAGGGCATGACATTCGGGCGAATGCGCATCAGCTCGCCGCCGGGCGGCTCGATCTTGATGACCTCCGCGCCCGCCTGCGCCATCAGCAGCGTGCAGTACGGTCCGTTGTAGATCTGGGTCAGATCGAGCACGGTAATGCCCGCCAAGGGTTGCGACGGCTGCCTGGACTGGGAAGTCATTTGGTTCCTGAAGGGATATTATTGCGGGCAATGCGCCATGCCGGATTTATCGACATGCGCAGCCTGGATACCCCATAGTCTAAATCAAGGGCGGAAATCCCCAAACGCCCGGAAAAGGATGAAACAGCATGGCCTCAGTCTTGGAGCAGGGCACAGTGGTGGAAACCGCCGTCGGCAAGCTGCGCGGAGAAAACCTCGAAGGCGTGCATCGTTTCCGGGGTATCCCTTACGCGCAATCCACGGGCGGCGCTAACCGCTTTCTCCGGGCGCAGCCGCTCCCGCCCTGGTCCGGCATACGCGAGGCAAGCGCCTACGGCGCGCGCGCTCCGCAGCCGGTTGAGGAGTCCAGTGGCCTGGCCTGGCGCGCCTGGATTCGCGACCGCCAGCCGCTGAGCGAAGACTGCCTGGTCATGAACATCTGGACGCCGGCCACCGATGCGCACAAGCGACCGGTGTTGTTCTACATCCACGGTGGCGGCTTCAACACCGGCTCGGGCGGCACCGCCGGGTGCGAAGGGGAAATCCTGGCCGGGCGAGGCGACGTCGTGGTGGTGACCATCAATCATCGCCTCAATCTGTTCGGCCATCTTTATTTTCCCGGAACGGACGAACGCTTCTCCGATGCCGGCAACAACGGCATTCTGGACATCGTCGCGGCGCTGCAATGGGTGCGCACCAATATCGCGGCCTTCGGCGGCGATGCCGGCAACGTCACCATCTCCGGCCAGTCAGGCGGCGCCTCCAAGGTGGCGGTACTCTTGGCCATGCCCCAGGCACAGGGCCTGTTTCACAAGGCCGTCATCCAGAGCGCCTCCTCGCTGATCCGCATGGCCACAATGGATGAGGCAGCGCGCTGCACGCAGGCGCTGATGAAGGCGCTGGGGCTGGAGGGTCGCCCCGCTTCGGCTTTGCAGCAGGTCCCCTTGGACCAGTTGCTGGCTGCGCGCAAGCAGGCCGTGGCCGTGGCCGGCGACAACTTCCGCCCAGTGGTGGACGGACTCAGCCTGCCCGAACATCCTTTTGATCCGAACGCGCCTGCCGCCTCGGCGGACATTCCCCTGCTCATCGGCACTTGCGAGGATGAGTTGACCTTCAGCCTGGGGGTCAATCCCGCCAATTTCACGCTGTCGGAAGACGAGGCGCTCAGGCGTGTGCAGACCTTTGTCGGCGTGGACTCCGGACAGGCCGCACGCCTGATGCAGAGCTATCGTGCCACGCGTTCACATGCATCACACAGCGACATCATGATCGCCGTCATGAGCGACCAGATGTACCGTCGCAATGACATTCTTGCCGCAGAGCGCAAGGCCGCGCAGAACCACGCACCGGTCTACATGTACCTGTTCAAGTGGAAGACCACAGCCCTGGGCGGCATGCTCAAAACGCCGCACACCATGTGCATACCCTTCGTATTCGGCACCGTGGACGCGGCAGCAGAAATGCTGGGATCAGGCCCTGAGCGTTACACACTCTCGGACCGAGTCATGACCGCCTGGACATCGTTCGCTCGCAACGGCAACCCCAATCACAGTGGATTGCCGCAGTGGCAACCCTACTCTGCAGCCAGGCGTGCCACCATGATCTTCGATAACCAGTGCCGGCTGGTGAACGATCCGAAACGAGAAGACCGACTGGCACTGAACGAGTTTCCTCTGTACTCAGCCGACGCCAGCTCGCGCCGTGCCGGCTAACAATCAGCCCGGGGCCACGCCGTATTTCCTGCGCGCATCCAGCAGTTCTTCCTTGGATGTGTTGTTGCCGAATGCTGCGCGCCCTGGACTCAGCCCCAGTTTGCGCAGATCCACCAGCATTTCCGCGTTCTTGACCGTGACTGCCACGATGTCAATGATGGGCACTCCGTCTATGGCGTGGATCTCGCGCTGGCCGAGAAAGGATCCTATGGCACCAAACCCGGGAATCAGGGAACCGGCGCCATTGGCGATCGCCTGCCGGGCAGCCTGCGAGAACATGTCAATCAGGCGTTGAGGATCATTGGCGATCCAGCCGATGATTTCAAGATTGTTGCTGCCCATATGTCCGCCCGGCACGCAACGCTGATCAAGGCCATATTCCCTGACCAGTTGCATCTTGCGGCGCAGCGACTTCTCGCCCTGCCCGACAATGGCGAAACTGCGCGACACCATGCAGGCAGTCAGAAAGGAGCTCTCGCCGATAAAGACTGCGGGAATGTCGAGCACCTCCTTGATGCAGGAGTACCCCAGATCCAGCGTGCCTCCCAGGCAGAACGCATCGTAGCCCTCACGCTCCGCCTGCAGCGCGGCGTCAACGATCTGGGCGACGTGCAGATGCTGTATGTAGTCGGACTCGAACAGCTTGGGCACCAGCACATTCACTCCGTACACATCGATACTCGTATCCGGCCTTGCGACCTTCCGCAAATAGGCTTTCAGGTCGTCTTCATACACCTTCCAGGCCGGATCGACGCCGATTTGGGTATAGCTCTGGTACCAGATCTTCATGTGCATTCCAAAGTGCTAGGATGAGAGAAGGCCTGCAGTTCAATCCTGAAGCAGTGATTCTTTAACTTAGGCTAGCATGAAGATAGACACTTTAGGTATTCAGGCATTTGTCGCAATTGTCGAAAACTGGAGCATGCGCGCAGCGTGAAACCCCGCCGAAAATGAGCATCGCACAGCCGGAGGCCGACGCCCCCACTGGTTCGGCATTTATCACTTTCATGGAAAAGTGCATATCGAATTATTCATTTTACGGATCAGGGCTTTCTAAATACTCTCAACAGGCAAGGGCAGCAGTATCTCCATGCCCATGCGATCCCTGGCGCTTAACACGGCATAGCTGCCTCGAATTCCAACCAATACTCCCCGAGGAACTGGCGTGACACAAAACAAGGAAATCACGTTTCTGGCAGCAGGTGACTGCGGCCCGGTCAGCGACGAAAGATGCAACTACCCGATTCAGCACTACATAGAGCTGGTCAAGCCGGTGCTTGCCCGCGCCGATCTCAAGGTAGTCAATTGCATGCGCACCTACTCTCCGCTGGGCTCGCAGAACGAACTGGCGCCACAGGTGCAGCAGTCACCGGAGATGGCGAGAATTTTCACGGACTGCGGCTTCAATGCGGTCAGTTTCGCCAACAACCATGTGTTCGACTGCGGCGCCGAGGCCATGCTCGACACCCGCAGACTCTTTCAGGAAAAAGGCATTCAGGTCACCGGCGCCGGCACCGATCTGGACGATGCCCGCCGGCCAGCCATCATGGAAGCCGACGGAGTCACAGTTGGCTACCTGGCTTCCTGTTCGACCGGCCACCATGGCAGCGATGCCGGCCCCGGGAAACCGGGCATATCCACCATGCGCGTGAAGACCACCTACGAAACGCACGGACCGCATGCACCGGTTCGCGTGCGCACCGAGCCTGACCCCCTCGACCTGGAGATGCTGCTGGAGGACATCGCCGCCCTGCGCAAGAAGGTGGATGTGGTCATACCCGCACTGCACTACGGCATCATCCGCCTGCCCAGAGTCATCCCCGACTATCACGTCGCCGTGGCCCACGCCTGCATCGACGCCGGCGCCGACATGGTGGTGGGGCATTCTCCCCACGTGCCCAAGGGTATCGAGGTCTACAAGGGCAAGGTGATCTTTTACAGCCTGGGCATCTTTTCCATGACCAAGCCTTTTCCTTCCCCCACGTGGAAGGAGCCGGGCTGGACACATGGAGTCGTGCGCAATCACACCGACCTGGATCCGCTGTACCCGCTGATGCCCTATGGCAGGGACTCGACCCTGGCTATCCTAGCCAAGGCGGTCATATCAAAGGCGGGCATCAAGCGCGTGTCGTTCCTGCCCATGACCATGGACAATCAGTACCGGACGGAAGTGCTGAAGGCCTCCGACCCGCGCTTCGA
>CAXNIK010000086.1:0-10989 GCA_964202115.1 Burkholderiales bacterium | reverse complement strand
GAATCCACCACCGATTCGTATACCCGCTCCATCCATGTCCAAGAACGACTCCAGGCCTGCCAAGTTGGCAAAGGGCGCAGCCGCCAACGACGCCGCTTCCACCCCGTCCGGCAATTTCATCCGCAGCACCATCGAGGGCGATCTCGCTCATCAACGCTATGGGGCACGTACCTGGGCCGGCAAGCCCGGCGATGCCACGATACATGCCGGCCAGCCGGCCGATCCGGCAAAGATACGCACCCGCTTTCCGCCAGAACCCAACGGTTACCTGCATTTCGGGCATTCCAAGTCGATCTGCCTCAACTTCGGCCTGGCGCGCGATTTCGGCGGCGTGTGCCACATGCGCTTCGACGACACCAATCCGGAGAAGGAGGAGCAGGAGTACGTCGACTCCATCATCGAGGCGGTGAAATGGCTGGGCTTCGATTGGCAGGCCGATTTTGGCAGAGGAATCCAGTCGCACCTTTACTACGCCAGCGACTACTTCGATTTCATGTATGAAGCGGCCGAATACCTCATCAGCACCGGCAATGCCTACGTGGAGAGCCTGACGGCGGAGCAGATGCGCGCGCTGCGCGGCACGCTGACCGAACCGGGACGGAACAGCCCCTACCGCGACCGCGGCATCGAGGAGAACCTGGCGCTGTTCCGCGGCATGCGCGAAGGCAGGTACAAGGACGGCGAACATGTGCTGCGCGCCAGGATCGACATGGCCGCGCCCAACATCAACCTGCGCGATCCGGCCATTTACCGAATCAAGCATGCCGAGCACCATCGCACCGGCGAAAAGTGGTGCATCTACCCCATGTACACCTTCGCCCACCCCATCGAGGATGCGCTGGAGAACATCACCCACAGCATCTGCACCCTGGAGTTCGAGGACCAGCGGCCGTTCTACGACTGGCTGCTGAGGACGCTGATACCGCTGCTGCATCCGGCCGGGTTCGACAAATATCTGGGCGAGCTGGCCCGCTGGCTGATGCATGATTTCGACGAGCGCCTGCCGGTGTTCAGGCGGGAAGCAGACAAGCTCGGCCTGGAAGGCATCAATGCCCCGCTGAATGAGGCCGGTGGAGGCAACCACGATGAGGCCATGGGTGCCGTGGCCGAAGCCATGAGCCGCCTGCGCCGGTTGCCCGAACAGGCCTACCGGCTGGGCCTCGACCTCCTCCGCGCGCCGGACAGCGGCTATCGCTACACCCCTGACTATATCGGCCTGCCGCGGCAGATCGAGTTCGCGCGGCTCAACCTCACCTACGTGGTGCTGTCCAAGAGAAAACTCATCGAACTGGTGGAGGACAGGCACGTCGAAGGCTGGGACGACCCGCGCATGCCCACGCTGGTGGGCGCGCGCCGGCGCGGCTACACGCCCGAGGGCTTTCGCCTGTTCGCCGAACGCGTGGGCGTGTCCAAGTCCAATTCCTGGATCGACTACAGCATCCTCGAGGACTGCATGCGCGAGGACCTGAACGAGCGCGCGCCGCGGCGCATCGCCGTGCTCGATCCACTCAAGCTCATCATCGACAACTATCCCGCGGACCAGGAAGAGGAATGCCATCCGCCCAACCATCCGCAGAAACCGGACTGGGGCAAGCGCGACGTGCCCTTTTCAAAGGAGTTGTGGATAGAGCGCGAGGATTTCGCGGAGGTACCGCCGCCGAAATACTTCCGCCTGTATCCTCCCGGCGTGAATTCTGCCGGGCAACCCCAGGCCGGCAACAAGGTGCGCCTCAAATACGGCTTCGTGGTCGAATGCACCGGCTGCGACAAGGATGCCGAGGGCAACATCACCGCCGTGCACTGCAATTATTTCGCCGACAGCAAGTCGGGCACGCCCGGTTCGGATACCTACAAGGTCAAGGGCAACATCCACTGGGTGAGCGCCAGGCACGCCTATTCGGCCGAGGTGCGCCTCTATGACCGGCTGTTCAAGGACCCGCATCCAGGTGCAGGAGACCGGAATTTCATCGATGACCTGAACCCGGACTCGGTGAAGACCGTCCACGCGCAAATGGAGCCGGCACTGCGCGAAGCCAAGGTGGGCGAGCACTATCAGTTCGAGCGCCATGGCTATTTCGTACCCGACCGCATCGACCCCATCAGCGGCGCTCCGGAATTCAACCGCGCCGTCACACTGAGGGACGCCTGGCAGAAATAAATTACCGGCGCCGGGCCTGAGAAGGCATCTCCCGGCAAGCAGCACCCACCACTGGAGGAGACCAGCATGGCCGTCAATCAAGCCTGGCTAGACCAGGTGCGCGAAGATCCCATCGATCCGGCATACCCCGTCATCGACCCGCACCACCACCTGTGGCCGCTGCATCCCCTGCGCGGCTACCAATATCTCATCGACGACCTGGCCCGCGACCTGACCGCCGGACACAATGTGCGCGCCTCGGTGTTCATCCAGTGCTCCACCATGTACCGCCAGTCCGGCCCCGAGCACATGAAGCCCATCGGCGAAACCGAGTGGGTGAATGGCATCGCCGAGCAATATGCCAAGGCCAACCCGAATGGTCCGGCCATCATGGCGGGCATCGTCGGGCACTGCAATTTCACCGGCGACCGCGTGGACGAAGTGCTCGAAGCCCATCTGGCCGCGGCGCCCAGGCGCTTTCGCGGCATACGCCACAGTTGCCCCTGGACCGACGATGCCGAGACCCTCAAGTCCACCGTGGTGTACCAGAAGGACCTGCTCCTCGACCCGGCCTTCCGTCGCGGCTTTGCACGCCTCGCGCACTACGGCCTGTCCTTCGACGGCTGGATGTTCCACCTGCAGATGCCGCAACTGGCCGACCTGGCGCGCGCCCACCCGGGCATCCCCATCGTGCTCGATCACCTGGGTGCGCCCCTGGGCAAGGGCAATTTCGCCGCGCGCAAGGACGAGGTGTTCAGCGAGTGGCGCAAGTCCATCGACGCCCTGGCCGCCTGCCCCAATGTGCACATGAAGCTGGGCGGCTCGGTGATGCCGGTGTTCGGCTTTGCCTGGGACAGCCGCCCCAGGCCGCCCGGCTCCGACGAGCTGATCAAGGCCGCCGGCCATTTCTTCGATTACGCCATTCAGAAGTTCTCGCCGGCTCGCTGCATGTTCGAGAGCAATTTCCCGGTGGACAAGGAGCAGTGCGCCTACATCCCGCTGTGGAACAGCTTCAAGAAAATGACTGCGAGCTACAGCGCATCGGAGCGCGCCGACATGTTCTACAACACCGCCCGGCGCTTCTATCGCCTGGAAGACGCGACGCCAGCGCTGAAATAAGCGCCGGTGCATACAAGGAGAACTTGATGGCACATGTGAAATCACACCTGAACCAGCCCTGGCTGGATAAGGTCATCGAAGCACCCATCGATCCCGCCTACCCCATCATCGATCCGCACCATCACCTGTGGATCGAAAGTCCGCGGCGCGATTTCGGCTACCCCATCGACGACTTGGGGCACGACGCCACCTCAGGCCACAACATCCTCGCCACGGTGTTCATCCAGTGCGTCACGAAGTACCGCAAGGACGGCCCCGAGCACCTGAAACCCGTGGGCGAGACCGAATGGGTCGAATCCAGCGCCAATGAATACGCGCGCAACCATCCCAAGGGACCGGCACTGTGCGCCGGCATCGTCGGCTTCGTGGATTTTCGCCACGATCCGGCGCTGGTGGACGAGGCGCTGCAGGCACACAAGGCCGCATCCAGGCGCTTTCGCGGCATACGCCAGGGCGGCACCTGGTCCGATGACGACGAGATCAACCAGGGCCGGGTCATTCCGCAGCGGCACCTGTACATGGATGCGAACTTCCGCAAGGGCTTCGCCATGCTGGAGAAGAACGGCCTGTCCTTCGACGCCTGGTGCTTCCACGACCAGTTACCCGAGTTGATCGACCTGGCGCGCGCCTTCCCCGGCACGCCCATCGTGCTGGATCACTTCGGCGGGCCGCTCGGTCAGGGCCGCTGGGCCAGCCAGCGCGAAGCGGTGTTCGCCGACTGGAAGAAATCCATCGCCGAACTGGCGCGCTGCCCCAATGTGCATATCAAGCTCGGAGGCACGGTCATGCCCATGTTCGGCTTTCACTGGGAGCGGCGCCCGCTGCCACCCAGCTCCGATGAACTGGTGAAGGCCACTGCACATTTCTTCGACCACGCCATCGCCTGCTTCTCGCCCGCGCGCTGCCTGTTCGAGAGCAACTTCCCGGTGGACAAGATCGCCTGCGGCTACGTGCCGCTGTGGAACAGCTTCAAGAAGATGGCGGCGCGCTACAGCGAGGCGGAGCGCGCGGACATGTTCCGCAACAACGCGTCTCGGTTTTACCGGCTGGGGATTTAACGCTCGGCCAGCGAATGAGCATTGGCCGGACTTAAAGAACAAATTATGATCTTTTTAGTACTCACCACAACTCCAAAAGAGACTGTACAAGAAGATTAGTATCAAGGCTAATTTTATGGTAGAGCCTTATACAGGTATTGGCTTCTTGATCAGCCTGATGTATTCGCCTCTCATCCAGACATTGCCCGGCTCGCGGTGGAAGCGTTCGTGCCAATACAGGCTCAGGCGAGTCTTCGGGAACGGGATGGGCGTCGGAAGCACCTTGACCTTGGCATAGCTCGCCATGCTGTGTGCCAGGCTCCTGGGAATGGTGGCAATCAGGTCGGTGCTGGTGATCAAGGCCAGAACTCCGTGGAAATGCGTGATCTGCACGGCAATGCGCGCATTCACCGCTCGGCTAGTCAGCGTCCGCTCGATGTTTCGGCGGTGTTGTGACGGACCCAACGGCACGACAAGGATGTGCTCCGCGGCCTTGAACTGCTTCAACGAAAGCCGGGTACCGATTTTCGGGTGATTCGCACCCATTACGCAGGCGTATTCACCCACACTCAGCAGTTGGCTGCGCACACCAGCGCCCAGATCGTACTGCCCCGTAGCCATGTCCACCTCGCCATTGGCCAGGGCGTCGCGCAGCAGCGGTCCAGGAATTTGCCGGGCGTGGAGGCGGATGTGGGGCGCGCTCGAGCGAAAGGCTTGAAACAACTTGGGCAACTGAATCCCTTCGGCAATGTCCCCCATGCCGATGTTGAAGATACGCCTCGAATTGGCCGGTTCGAAAGTCTTGCGGCTCAGGCCTCCGCGAATCGCCGCAAGGCCTTCGATGAGCGCGGGCGCAATTTCGTTCGCAAGCGGCGTGGCCTCAAGGCCGCGGGGCAGGCGCACGAATAGCTCGTGCCAATACAAACTCGTGCGACTCTTCGGGAACGGGATCGGCGGCGGAAAGACCTTGATCGCCAGAGCCCGGCTGGTTCAAAACAAACCCCAACGGTGATGAATCAGCAATTAATCCATTATCAATTGATAATGGATTAGATAAAATACGCCGATGGCTGATCATTCCGCGTTTCTTTCGGTTTCACAATTCGCGGCCCGCGAAGGCGTCAGCCGCCCGCGCGTGTTGCAGTGGCTGGCGGCGCAGCGTATTCCCGGCGCATTGCGCGTTGGGCACCTTTGGGCGGTGCCCGCCGGGGCCACGGTAACCCGCCGCGCGGCTGGACGGCCAGTCGCGGGCGAAAGCGCTTCGGCGCAACGGCTTTTGGCGGGTTTGGCCAGGAAATACCTTTGGTGGCTGGCGCCTGGTGAGGCATCGAGGTGGCCTGATCGCGTCATTCTCCAGGTGATGAATATCGGCGATTACGAAGACGTGCGCGGTTTGGAGATGGCATTGGGGGCGAGGCGCCTGATTCGCGCATTGCGCAATGCCGAAGCCGGACAGTTGTCGGATCGCTCCTGGAATTATTGGCATCACCGCTTGCTGCTGGCGAAGGGCGGCCGGGTTCCCGCGCCGCCACGGCGCGTATTTTCCGGTTGAAAACGTTCGCGCCGCGTTTCGGGAAACTGCCTGTGGCGCAGCGCAGGCTTTGGCCAACGTTGCGGCCCGCCGGGGCATGGGGTACGTGTTGTACGGGGGCACCGCCGTGTCGCTGCAACTCGGGCACCGGCGGTCGGTGGATTTTGATTTTTTCACCGGACATCCGCTTGACCTGGCGCGGGTTCGCGAAGCATTTGGTTTCTCCCGTGTCGACGAGGTACTGCAACAATCGCCCGACACCCTGGTTGTTTTGACCAAAGGCGTCAAACTTTCGTTTTTCTGCGGCCTCAAATTTGGCCGTGTGGGCGAGCCCTTGTTGACCAACGATGGCGTGATACAGGTGGCGTCCCTGGACGACCTGATGGCTCACAAGCTGAAAGTCATCCCGCAACGCGCGGAGAAAAAAGACTATCTGGATATCGCCGCAATGCTTGTCGCGGGCGTTGCGCTGGACCGCGGATTGGCCGCGGCGCGCCTGATGTTTGGCAAAGCCTTTCAGCCCGCGGAAAGCCTCAAGGCGCTGGCCTGGTTCAAGGACGGGGATCTGCCAAGCGTGCAGACAGCGACGCGAAAGCTTCTCATCGCGGCGGCCGCGAGGGTGGGCGATCTGCCGAAAGTGACGATCACCTCGAAGTCCCTCGCCAGCCGCGGTTGAGCTCATTTAAAGTCATGAAGCCGATCCCGCCACCACCCGCCGGTCGTGCAGCCGGCCGATTTCGGCGGCACTGAGTCCCAGCGCCTCGGACAGGATCTGATCGGTGTGTTCCCCCGAGCGTGGGGAGATATACGACGCCACGGCCGCGCCCTGGCAGGCGGCAGCGCCGAACTGCAGCGGCGTGCCCGGCGCGGTGAGGGTGCCGATGCCGGGCTGATCGACCCGGCGGAAGACCGGGTTGACCGGCGAGCAGCGCGCATCCTGTGTCGCCAGCTGGCCATAGTCCTGGTACAGCCCCCAGCACACGCCGTGGGCATCGAAGGCCTTGCGCACCTCGTCCATCGGCCGGGCCGCTATCCACGGTGCCACCAGCGCCGAGATTTCTTCGCGCGCTGCGTAACGCTCGGCGTCGCCATCCAGGCTCGCGCCACGCCGGCGTTCCAGTTCGACAACCGCCTTGGATATTTCGCAGGCTTCGCATAGCGCTTTCCAGTGGCGCGGGGTGAAGGAAGTCACCATCACACGATGGCCATCGCCGGTGCCGAAGTCGCGGCCGAAGGTGCCATAGACATAGTTGCCCTCGGCCTGGCGCACCTGTCCGTTGATCTGCGCATCGCCGATGAACCCCAGGTTGCCCATCATGGAGAAGGCCACATCCGACAGCGCGAGATTGATCTGCTGCCCCTCACCGGTCAGGCGGCGATGACGCTCGGCGCCGAGCAGGCCCATGGCCAGCGTCAGCCCGGTGGTGACGTCCCAGGCCGGCAACACGCCATTCACCGGCGCATCCGGCGACGCCCCCGCATTCAGATAAGGCAGGCCGGTGGCGCAATTCACCGTGTAGTCCACCGCCGCCGTGCCATCGGGAAAACCCGACAGCGCGGCGAGGATCACGTCCTTGCGGCGCCTGGAGAGACTGTCGTAACTGGCCCAGCCGCGCGCGCCGAGGTTGGTGAGCAGCATGCCGCCGCGGTCTCCCCCGCCGCACACCAGCGTGGTGGCCAGTTCCTGGCCCTCGGGAGAACGCAGGTCGATAAGGATGGATTGCTTGCCCTTGTTCAGCCCCGCCCAGTACAGGCTCGCACCGGTGGCGGTGATGGGCCAGCGACTGCGATCCAGCGGCCCGTCGATGGGATCGATGCGGATGACTTCAGCGCCCATCTGCGCCAGCGACATGCCCGCAAGGGGCGCGGCCACGAAGGCCGAGTGCTCGATCAATCTGAAATTTGCCAGTTCGCCGGCCATGGGGATTTACGCCTCGGTGAATGAACTCAGTGAATGAACTCAGTGAATGAATACTGTTTGGTCTACGCCAGGGCGGCGCGCACGTCTGTCTTGGAAAAATCGCCTCCCTTGAACAGCAAAGGTTCTCCGGTGGCCTTGGCGAGGGCATAGGAAAAACAGTCGCCGAAATTCAAACCGGCGGGATGGCGGCCCTTGCCAAAATCGGCATAGGCGAACAGGATGGCTAGAACCGCGGAGCTGTCGAGAATCATTTTGGCAAGCCGGCGCGGTCGTAGAGCAAGCGGTCGTGGCGGACAGGTTTGCCGGTTAATTCTGCGGCGCATCGCGCACCAATGGCCAGCAGATCCGAAGTCATGTGATCGGATGGCCTGCGCTCGCGGCTGACGCGGGCGAGGCGCTCTTCAATGGCTCGATTGACCGCCTTGGTCATTGACTCGCCGGTTGCCTTGGCCAGCGCTGCTGCGAGCCGGTGGGTCGCCGGATCCTTGATGTTCAGGGACATTGTCTTCCTTGGTAGAAATACATCTTCCTATCCTACCAAAGGTGGAAAAATCCATTCCGCACTCAAGATGCATCAGGCGATGAAATGTTCTGCCATGTTATTTTCGAGTCGCGCCCCATGCAGATCCTGTCATCTGAGTGAGCATGGGCCAATACTGGCGCGATTCGAACCTCGGGAGACGGCCATGAGCACCATGATTCTTTCGGGAAAACGGCAAGTGGTATTGCCCGCCGAGCTTTGCCGGCAGGTTGCCCTTGCGCCGGGCTCCCGCGTCCGCGTCGAGTTGGCGCCGAATGGCGATGGCATTCTGGTGCGCCCCGACAGTGGCGGAGAAAAGAAACCCGCGTCCGTGCTGTTCGACCGGATCGCCCGCCGCGGCAAACCGCTTGCAGTCGAAGCGTTGCAGGGGCTGACGGTGGCGAAGAAGCAGGGCAGGACATAATCGCGTCGGTGCAGTCAGCCAGGCCATCGTCTGGTATCGCCGTGGGCTGAATTTCTCCGACGCCCTGCATCTGGCCCTGTCCGGTCTGTGCACCGGCCTGGCAACTTTCGATATGCAGTTCTCAAAGGCCGCCCGCCGTCTCGACCTGACGCCCCCGGTGTCGGCGCCAGGCTGAATTCATATTCCGGGCTGCAAACCCGTCGGAAACCCAAGGCGGAAACGCAGCACTGAAAGCAGACTAGTCAGATAATAATTATCTCGTTAATCTGCTTACATCAATCTGTTTAGATCAAAAACGATAATATCTCATGGCCACCACAGGCACCCCTCTCTCCCCTTCGGCAGGAGTAGGAAACACCATTGTGGCTTCGACGAACTTCTCGTACAGATAGTTGATTCTGGCGTGTTCAGCGGCATCCTGTGTGCGCCGGTTCCTGTCGACTTCATTCTGGCTTGATGCCCAACTCGCCGAACAACTGCTTCATCTTTCCGGTCCGCTGCTCGAGGAATGTTTTTGTCTCGGCAGGGCCATACAGCAGCTGCACGGAGCCTCGCTCGAAGCAGTACTTTACGAACGCGGGATCCTTGTGAACCTGGGCCATCGTGTCCGAGAGTTTGTCGATCAGGGGTTTGGGCGTCGCAATCGGCGCAGCCAGCACCCCGATCGGACCAAACGCGACGTCGTAGCCCTGCTCCGCGAAGGTCGGCACGTTCGGCGCGACGCCGAGACGCGTCGACGAGGCCACACCGATCGGAATGGCCTTGCCAGCCGCTACGTGCGGCGCCCAGGTGTTTGCATAATCCATCATCAACTCGAGCCGGCCGCCGAAAAAGTCCACAAAACCCTGGGGCCCGCCCTTGTAGGGAACATGCGTGAACTTCACTCCGGCCGCCTTCTGCAGGAGTTCCCCCATGACATGATGCGACGATCCGATGTCGAGGATGAAGTAGTTGAGCTTCCCCGGGTTCTTTCGCGCGAACTCGACCACCTCCCGAAAGGTCTTGTATGGCGCATCGGGACGAACCGCGAACATCCACGGTGTGGTCGTAAGGCTATGTATTGGCGCGAACGCCTTTTCCGGGATAAATAGCGGGTTTTTCGTCACGAGAGGGTGGTTGACCATCACCGTATCCGTGGCGTAGAGAATCGTATAGCCGTCAGGCTTCGCGTTGGCAACGAGTTGGCCGCCGATAACTCCACCAGCGCCGGCATTGTTGACGACGATGAATTTTGTGCCGAGCAGACCGCCCATTTTGTCGCTGACGAGGCGTCCAAACAGATCGGCGACGCCCCCGGCCTGAAAGGGCATCACGAGCGTGATCGGTCGACTGGGAAAGTCCTGTGCTGCGACAGGACCCGAAAGGGCGAACGAGAGTGCAACCGCTGCGAGGGACAGGATTTTCATGTGGCCTCCGTAGGCCGGTCAAAGCCGGCAAGAGTTGATGAGCGAAAGAGCCGAAGCTCGACGTGGTGAAGGTGAATCAAAAGGGACGCCCGGTGCCTGTCAGGTGCCTGTTCGCATGGTCTCGCGCGGCTGGGGCCGGCGCAGTGCCGGCGCCAGCCCGGCGCCCATCAGGTCGATGAAATTGTCGGCAAAGAACCGCTGGCGGGCATTGGCATCCACGCACTCCAGCATCTTGTCGAACCGCTGCAACGGCGTCTTGGTACCCTCGGGATGCGGATAGTCCGACGAGAACAAGGCCACCTCCGGGCCGGCCTGGGACACGATCCAGCCGGTCTCCTCGTGGGCATAGGGGGTCACCCGCAGTTGCCGGCGCACGATCTCGCTGGGCCGTGCCGACAGCTTTTGCAACCGCGTCTCGTTGCGCCTGAAGGCATGCGCGGCCGAGTCCAGGGACCGCATCCAGCCGGGCAACCAGGCGGCGCCGAGCTCGATCGCGCCCCACTTCAGGCGCTCAAAGCGATCGAACACGCCGTCAAAGATCAGCGCGGCCAGGGTCTGCATGACCGCGTATGGGATCTGCATGTAACTGAGCGAGGTGAAGTTGTCGTCACCGCCACGGAAATCCGGCACCGGTGGCCCGCCGTTGATCTTGTAGACCGGGTTGAACTTTTCCTGGCCGCCGACATGGAACACGATCGGCACGCCGGCCTCCTGCGCCTGCGCCCAGATCGCATCCAGCCCGACATGGCTGGGCCCGTGCCGTTGCGGGCAGCGCGAGGGCACCATCAGCGCCTTGGCGCCCAGTTTCAATGCCAGCGCCGTTGTGGCTTTGGCGCGATCGAAATCCTCCAGCGGCACATAGGCCGTGGCCAGCAGGCGTTCGTCCACGGCACA
>CAXNIK010000085.1:0-11017 GCA_964202115.1 Burkholderiales bacterium | reverse complement strand
GCGGAACCGGCCTGGTGGGAACGGCGCTGGGGCCGCTGGCGCGCTCGCTGGTGGGCGTGGACCTGTCGCCCCGGATGCTGGAAGAAGCGGCACGCAAGGGCTGCTATACCGCCTTGCACGATGCCGACATCGCGCAGTGGCTGGCCCAGGCCGCACCGGCCGGCTTCGATCTGGTGATGGCGGCCGACGTGTTCATCTACATCGGCGATGTGCAGGGGGTTTTCCGGGAGGCAAGGCGTGTTCTGCGGCCGGGCGGCCTGTTCGCGTTCTCGGTGGAGGTCTGCGACCAGGGTGATTTCCAGCTCCAGCCCACCGGGCGTTATGCCCAGTCCCGGGCCTATGTGCAAGGGCTGGCGGCCAGTCAAGGCTTCAAGCTGCTGATGAGCGAGGCAGCCGATGTCCGTTCAGGTATAGAAGGCGATCTTTACCTGTTGGGGAGCTGAATCTGCTGTTTCACGGTGGCCAAAGCTAGGCCGCTGCTTTAGAGTACGGCTGTGCCGGCGGGGAGAGCCGGTACCAGGAGAACAATAATGATGAACAAGTATCAGTGGATCACACTGGTTGTGGCGGCGGTCAATCTGGTCATGGTCTGGCTGTTTCCGCCGCTGGACTATGTATCCTCTGCCCGCAATAATGTGCCGACTTTCGACGGCTTCCACCTGCGCTTTGACGATGCCGGGCCCAACTTCAGGATCAACGACACCTTTCTGCAGTTGGAGATCCTGGTCATACTGCTCAATGCGGCCATTGCCTGGCTGCTGCTGAAGACCCGCTCCGCCCCGGAGGCCACGAAGAAGAAAACCGACTGGCAGCGTGTGGTGCTGATCGGCGTGGGCATCAACCTCCTGCTGGTGCTGCTGTTCCCGCCCATGGAAAATTTCTACGCGGTCAGCCGGGCGATGCTGCCCAGCTTCGATGGCTTCTTTTTCATCTTCGGCGACTACGGTGCGCGCACCATCGTCACCCAGTTGCTGTACCTGGAGGTGATGTTCATCCTGGGCAATGGCGCCATGCTGTGGCTGCTGTTCCGCAAGACCAAGGACGATGTCGCCGACGCCGTTCTGACGGCCATGTCCAGGCAGATGAATCGCTAGCCGGAGCCGAAGTCGGAGCTTGGACTAGGACTGGCTGGAAGGCGGCGCCGGCAACTGCCATTGCACCGCGGCGGTTCCGGGCTGGCGTAATTCTCTCAGCATGCGCAGGGCCATTTCCCGGCCGCGGTAGTAGCCCGGTATGTAGGCGGTTTCGTTGAAATTCATGGCGCGGTAGAAGCGCCGCGCTCCCTGGTTGGAGGCGCGCAACTCCAGGTGTATGGCGGCGATGCCGGCGGCGTAGGCGGACTCGAGCAGCCACTCCATCATGCGCTTGCCCACGCCTAGGCGGCGCTGCCCCGGGCGCACGGCAAGCAGCGCCAGGTGGGCGTGCTCCTCGCCGAACTGCATGATGGCGAAGGCGGCAATGCGCTCGACATTGCGTACGCGGTCGCAGGCCACCAGGGTGAGGGTGTCGCGCTGGCGCAGGGCCTGGTCCACGCGCTGCGGATTCCAGGTCCAGCCCAGGCCGGCTTCAATGAGATCACGGGACATGAAGGCGATCTGCCGCGCATCCGCGGGCAGAGCGAGTCTCAGCGTGATGTGTTCCTGTCCCATGAGCTGTCCTTGACCGTGGTCAGCATAGCATCACTGCTGCCACTGCTGCGAGTGTAAAGCCTCAGAAAGGCTTCACCACCACCAGGATGACGATGGCGAACAGAAGCAGCACCGGTGCCTCGTTGAACCAGCGCAGCCACACATGACTGCGGGTGTTGCGGTCCTCGCGAAAGGCGGCCAGCAGCTTGCCGCACCACAGGTGGTAGCCCACCAGCAGGGCCACCAGCGCGAGCTTGACATGGAACCAGGGGCCGAAGGCACCCTGGAACCAGCCCAGCCACAGCCACAGGCCGAAGACAATGGTGAGCACCGCCCCTGGCGCCATGATGCCGAAGTAGAGTTTGCGCTCCATGATCTTGAAGCGCTCCATGCTGACGCGGTCCTCGGCCATGGCGTGGTAGACGAACAGCCGCGGCAGGTAGAACAGGCCGGCGAACCAGGTGACCATGAAAATGATGTGGAGCGCTTTTACCCAGAGCATGATGCGACTCCAATCAATGCCACTGGTCCTTGATGATGGACTTGATCTCGCCCAGCCGGCGATGGAAGAAATGATCGGCGCCAGAGATGATGTTCACCGGGATGTTCTGCGGCGCGGCCCAGGCCTGCACATTGGCCAGGGGCACGGTGCTGTCTTCATCGCCGTGGATCAGGATGGTGTTGGCCGGCACGCCGGCGGTGTCGTAGCTGCGATCGGCAGTGACCCGGCCCACGGCCAGGGCCACCAGCACCAGGCGCTCCGGCGGCGTTCCGGCCTGGGCCAGGCGCTGCGCCGCGCGGGTCTGCACGAAACCGCCGAATGAAAATCCGCCCAGCACCACGGGCAGATCGCCATAGCGCTGCCTGGCGTAGTCGAGCACCGCAAGCATGTCATCGGTCTCGCCCATGCCCTTGTCGTGGGTGCCTTCGGATTCCCCGACGCCGCGGAAATTCGGGCGCAGCGCCACGTAGCCCAGTTCCGCAAACGTGCGCGCCAGCGTCTGCGCCACCTTGTTATCGAGGGCGCCGCCGTACAGGGGGTGGGGATGCGCGACCAGTGCAATGCCGCGCGGCGATGCAGTTTCCGCAACATCGATGACGGTCTCGATGCGCCCGGCTGCACCGGCGATGAAATCCTGCTCGGCGCGGCCCGGAAGCATCAGTAGGAAGGAAGTGTGAAAGCCGGGGAGTGCATGTTTCCCCGCGATGAAGCTCAGCCGGGGATGCGCAGGCGCTCGACGATGCGGCCGTTCTGCAGATGCTCGCTGATGATCTCGTCGATGTCTTCCTTGTCCACGTAGGTGTACCAGGTTTCCTCGGGGTAGACCACGATCACCGGGCCTTCGTCGCAGCGGTCCAGGCAGCCGGCCATGTTGACGCGTACCTTGCCCTCGCCCGAGAGGCCCAGTTGCTTGACCTTGGCCTTGGCGTAGTCGCGCACTTCGCTGGCCTTGCTGTCATTGCAGCAGCGTTCGCCGTTGGTGCGCTGGTTGCAGCAGAAAAATACATGGTGCGAATAGTGGCTCATGGGGGCATTCCTGAGAGGACGTTGAAAGGAGGCCCATTATACGCGGCCCTCTTTTTGAGGGCGGGAGCTGCGAGGGCTGAGGTTCAGCCGAGGCTCTTCAGCCCTCGTCGTTCAGTCACTGCGTGAGCGGTCGCGGTTTCCGGCCAGGCCCAGCAGCCAGGCCAGCGCCGCGAAGGGCCACAGCGCGGACACCACCCGCGTGAGACCGGTGAAATTGAGGAAGTGTCCCTGCCGCCACTCCGCCAGGAACATCGCCAGATAGGGGTTTTCGGGCGCCAGGTTGACGATGGCGGTCGCCGCCATGAGGGCGAGCCCGGCCAGCGCGGTGCGCACCGGCGTGGGAAACCCTGCTGCGATCGCGGCCATGGCGGCGCCGGCAGCCACGCCATACATGGCCCCCGGGGTGAGCCAGAGCAGGAAGTCCTCGGCGCCGAACAGCAGCGCGTAGGCGAAGCTGCGCACCAGCAGGGCCACGACCAGCAGGGCAAACATCAGCGGCCGCAGCGGCTGCCCATAGCGCACCAGGATGGAAAGAAACAGGCACACTGCCAGCGTGTTGGCCCCTGCCACGGTGGCCTCGGCGCGGATGAACACCTCGGCTTGATGAAGCTCGCCACCCGGCGTGTGAAACAGCTCGCGTAGATCGCCGTTGCCGAACAGCAAGGTCTCCGGGCTAAGTTGCGATAGCAGCCACAGGCCCAGCAGCACCAGGCCCAGGTCGGTGCGTCCTCCCGGGTGGAACAGCCGGTAGCGCAGCGCCTGCAGCCCGTCATCACGCAGCACCAGTTGCGTCAGCAGGGCACCTGCCAGCGTGCCTATCAACGCACCGGTCGCATTGCTGGCAACATCCAGGTTCGAGGGGATGCGGCTGGGCAGATAGGTCTGCAGGGCCTCCACCGACACGCTGATGGCGAGCGAGACCAGCAGTGACGCCCCGGCCGCCCGGAGGCCGCGCAACTGCGGATAAAACGCCAGCACGCCCAGCAGCCCGAGCGGGATGTAGGCGAGGATGTTGGCGCCGATGTCGAAGGCCGTGATGTAACGGGGCAGGCGCGCGGTGAGATAGGCAAAGGCCGGGGCGCCGGTATCGGTCCAGCCGTAGAACGGATGCAGACTTGCGTAGATCACCAGCAGCGCATAGGCCCAGAACAGGTAGCGGGCGAGGCTGGAAGGTGAATCGCGTAGCGCCATGCGGGGCATTCTCGCATGCCTGCCGCGGCCTTGACGGACCGGCGTCGTCAACCCGATGTCAACTCAATCTAGCGCAGACGCGCGAGCTCTTCCCGGTAGGCCTGGAGCAATTCGTCGCTGAACAGCGCGAAAGTCACGGTGATATCCGGATTCGCGGCCATGAAGGCAGTGCATTCGGTGACGGCGATGTGCGTGGCCGCGCCTATGGGGTAGCCGTACACGCCGCAGCTGATTGCGGGAAAGGCGATGCTGGCGAGTTGGTGCTCGCTCGCCAGCGCCAGGCTTTGCCGGTAGCAGGAGGTGAGCAGCTCGGCCTCGCTGTGCCTGCCTCCCCGCCAGACGGGGCCTACGGTGTGGATGACATGCCTGGCGGGCAGCCGGTAGCCGCCGGTGATCTTCGCCTGGCCGGTGGGGCATCCGCCCAGGGTGCGGCACTCGGCCAGCAGTTCCGGGCCGGCGGCGCGATGGATGGCGCCATCCACGCCGCCGCCGCCCAGCAGGGATTCATTGGCGGCATTGACGATGGCGTCCAGTGCCAGCGTGGTGATATCGGCGAGCTGCGCGCTCAGGCCTTCAGTCATGCCATGGCTCTACAGACATGATAATAATTTCATTGTTTATAAACTACTGCTGCCGATATCGACTTGAAATTGATCATATCAATGATGGCCATGAGGGGCCGGATGGCCGCCCACCGCATGCGCGGGCGCATGCGGATGAGGCGCCGGCGTCAGCAGCGAACCGAGCAGCATGCCGGCGATGGCGAATGCCAGGCCCACCAGTTGCGGTGGCCAGATGGTGTCGCTGCCCCACATCTCCATGGCGATCCAGGAGAACAGTCCCAGGAAAATCGCCATGACGGCGCCGGCGGTGTTGGCGCGCTTCCAGAAAATGCCGAAGGCCAGCGGCACGAAGGCGCCCACCAGCGTGACCTTGTAGGCGTTCTGCACCATTTCGTACATGGTGCTCTTGGAGTTGAGGGCGAACAGTAGCGCGGCCAGTGTGAAGCTCACCAGCACCGTGCGCAACAGGATGAGGAACTGGCGGTCGCTCATGTGGGGAATGAAGGGCCGCAGTACGTTCTCGGTGCACATGGCCGTGGGCGCCAGCAGTGCGCCACTGGCGGTGGACAGGATGGCCGAGAGCAGGGCGCCGAAGAACATCACCTGCGCCCACAGCGGTGTCTGGTTGAGGATGAGATCGGGCAGGATGCGCTGGATCTCGCGGCCGTCCTCCGCGGCGAACAACTGGCTCATGCCCGGGTCGATGACCAGGGCCGAATAGGCGATGTACATGGGCACGAAGGCCATGATGAAGTAGAGCAGTGCGCCGATGAGCGAGCCGCGCACCGCGGTCTTCTCATCCTTGGCCGAGGTGACGCGCTGGAACACGTCCTGCTGCGGGATGGAGCCTATGGCCAGGGTCATCCAGGCGGCGATGAAGGCCAGCCATTCCTTGGATCCACCCTTGGGCCAGAACTCGAATTTGCCCGCTTCGCTGGCGGCGGCGATGACTTTGGCCGGGCCGCCGGCCATGTCGCCCACCAGCCAGGCAATGGCCCACAGTCCGACGATGATCATGGCCGACTGGAACAGGTCGGTGATGGCCACCGACCACATGCCGCCCCAGATGGTGTAGCCCAGCACGATGGCCGCGCCCAGCACAATGCCGGCATTGAGCGACAGCGCCCCGCCGGAGAGCACCGAGAAGGCCAGGCCGAGCGCGGTGAGCTGCGCCGAGGTCCAGCCCAGATAGGAAATGGTGATGATCAGGCCGGACACCACCTCCACCGATTTGCCATAGCGCTTGCGGTAGAAGTCGCCAATGGTGAGCAGATCCATGCGGTAGAAGGTGCGGGCGAAGAATACCGCGACGAAGATCAGGCAGAAACTCGCGCCGAAGGGGTCGGCGACGATGCCGCCCAGGCCGTCCTTGGCGAAGGTGGCCGACACCGACAACACCGTTTCTGCGCCGAACCAGGTGGCGAACACCGTGGCCACGTTGATGTACAGCGGCAGGCTGCGCCCGGCGACGAGATAGTCCTTGGAGTTGTGCACCCGCCTTGCGGCCCACAGGCCGATGGCGATGGACACAATCAGGTAGACGACGACAAAGGCGATGAGCATGATGATTTCCGGCAGCGCGTTCAGGCCCCGTTCAGGCCGAGGCGACCTGCGGAATTATAGCCACGCGCAGCGGCGCCGAGACAGGTGTCAGCGCCTAGTAAAGAAAGTAGGCAGCGGCCTGCAGTGCCAGCATCCCCGCAACCAGTGCGGCCAGCACCATGATGAGGCGATTGCGCCGGCGGGTTTCACCGACCAGCTGCCTCAGCGTCTGATCAAGCTCGCCCAGCCGGTCCTCGGCCAGGCGCTGGTGCACCAGGCGTGGCAGTTGCGGCAGCATCGCCGCCCAGCCTGGAATTTCGCGCTGCAGATTGCGCAGCAGGCCCCGCCAGCCCATCTGCTGGTCCATCCAGCGTTCCAGATAGGGTTTGGCGGTCTTCCACAGGTCCAGGTCAGGATCCAGGTCCCGTCCTAGCCCCTCGATATTGAGCAGGGTCTTTTGCAGCATCACCAGTTGCGGCTGGACTTCCACGCCGAAACGGCGCGAGGTCTGGAACAGGCGCAGCAGCACATGGCCGAATCGTATTTCCCTCAAGGGGCGGTCGAAGATAGGTTCGCACACCGCGCGTATGGCCGTCTCCAGCTCATCGACGCGCGTGGCCGGTGGCACCCAGCCCGATTCCAGGTGCACCTCGGCGACGCGCTTGTAGTCACGGTTGAAGAAGGCGAGGAAGTTCTGCGCCAGGTAGTGTTTGTCGGTCTCGTTCAGCGTGCCCATGATGCCGAAGTCCAGGGCTACATAGCGGCCGATGTTCTCGCCCTCGGTCTCCACCAGGATGTTGCCCGGGTGCATGTCGGCATGGAAAAAACCGTCACGGAACACCTGGGTGAAAAATATCTCCACCCCGGCCCGGGCAAGGGCGGGAATGTCCACGCCGGCGGCACGCAACTCGTCCACGTGGCTGATAGGCAGGCCCTGCATGCGCTGCATGGTCATGACCGAGGTGCTGCAGTAGTCCCAGTAGATCTCCGGCACGGCCAGCAAGGGCGAGTCGGGGAAATTGCGCCGCAGCTGGCTGGCATTGGATGCCTCGCGCATCAAGTCCAGTTCATCGTGCAGGTGCCTGGCGAATTCGGCCACCACTTCGCGCAGCCGCAGCCGCCGTCCGTCCTGCCAGGTGCGCTCTATCCAGCCGGCGGCGGTGTCCAGCAGCTCCAGGTCGCGCTCAATGACCGGTTCTATGCCGGGCCGCAGGATTTTTACCGCGGCAGGAGTGCCATCTTGCAGCACGGCGAAATGCACCTGCGCCACCGAGGCGCTGGCCACCGGCTGGGCATCGAACTGTTTGAATACCGCTTCCACCGGCTTGCCGAAGGCGGCGGCGATCTGGGCGCGGGCGATTTCGGCGGAGAACGGGGGCACTTGGTCCTGCAGCTTGGCCAGTTCGTCGGCGATGTCCGTGGGCAGCAGATCGCGGCGGGTGGACAGCACCTGCCCGAACTTGACGAAGATGGGCCCCAGTGTCTCCAGCGCCATGCGCAGCCGCTCCCCGCGCGGCGCGGTCTTGCGTGCCGCAATTCGCTTCGCCTGAGACGGCAGGCCGGCCCCCCCTGCCCGAGGTGTGCCTTCCACCAGGGTGAATCCGTCCAGCCCGAAACGCCAGGCGACCGAGAAAATGCGGATAAGACGAAGAAGACGGGACATGTCAGGCGTTCAGGGAGTCAGGGGGAGGGTATCCCTCTTTTTCAACACCCCGCCAGCACTTGAAGGGAGGGGCACTGTACCAGATTTGGCAGGTGCCGCCGCTGGCATGGACGCTTCAGCGCGTCTGCCGCTGCTGCAGGTGTTCCAGGCGCTTGTCCAGGCGCTCCAGGTCGTCGCGCAGCCTGTTGACTTCACCGCTGAATTGCGCGAGGTCGTCGCGGCGGGCGATCAGCGGTTGCTCTTCAGTCCAGTACTCGGCGAAATTGCGCGCCAGGCGCAACCCGGCCTCGCGTTGCCAGGCGAACAATTCCCGTCCTGCCCGGGCCAGGCGATGGGCGGCGATATCGCCGAACACCTTCGACAGATCCTCCTCGAAGTCCCATTCCAGCTCGCTGAACAACTGTCGTATCACCTGCACCAGTTCGGGCGAACCGGTGATCTCGATGTCGTTCAGCATGGCCGGGTGGTGCGCCAGGATGAGCGGCACTGCGGCGGGCCTGATGTTGATGAGGAGGTTGGGCACGGCATCGGCTGCCGCGGCCTGGACCAGTCCCGCTTCGGTGATGTACAGGCTGAGATCGGGCAGAGGCGGCAGCTGGAATTGCACCATGCAGCCGGCGTGGGGCATGAGGCGTTGCCGCGCCCACGCATGCTGCGCAAGCACGTGATTCAGGCCAAGGATGGGACCGCGGGTGAGCATGGGTTGATTTCAACACGACGCAGGCGCGCCGGACAAGCCGTTAAAAAAGAAAGGGCCGCTCTTGCGGAGCGGCCCTGCTGATCCGGCCTTGTGTTCAGGAGACCTGCTGTATCCCCGCCACCTGCCAGCCGGTGTCGCCGGTAACGGGTTTGCTGAGGTGCCACACTTCGGAAAATGGCGTGGGTGCGCTGCCCGGCGTTTCGCTGATCTGTCCGGAGAAACGCACGCTGGCCCAGTGCTCATCGCCTTCGGTTACCACTTCCAGCAGGCTGGCCTCCAGCGTGACCACGTCGGTGTGCTGCGAGCTGCCGGTGCGATGGCGTATGTCGGCGGCGAGTTGCTCGTACAGCTTGTCGTTGGCAACGTCGCGCAGCGTTTGCAGGTCGGCCTGGTCGTTTGCTTCCTGCAGGCGGATGAAGTTCAGCTTGGCCTGTTTCAGAAAGCCGGCGGTGTCGAAGCCGGCGGGGATGGTCGCGCTCGCTGGTGCGGGGGCACCCCAGGCGGCACCCGTGGGGGCGGCATCCGTGGGCATTTGCGAAGGCGGTGGTGCTGCCACGGTCTCATTGCCCAGGCCGGCGTACTTCATCGGACCGATGCCGGCGTTTGCGGCCATGCCCGGTTGCATCTGTGCCTGCCCCAGGCGTTTGCGTGCCAAAAACATGACTAAGGCGATACCGGCTGCCAAGACGAGGAAGCCCATCAACATCGGGCCCATGCCACCCTGCGACAGCAACCAGCCCAGACCCAGGCCCGCGGCGAGGCCGGCCAGCGGTCCCAGCCAGCGATTTTGCTGAGGGGCTGCCGGCGCCGCTGCGGCTTGCGGTGCGGCTTGGGCTGGCGTGGCCTGGCGCTGCGTGATCGAGCGCTGTGCGCCCATGTTTCTGCCGCCGCCTATGCGGGCTGCTTCAGCGCTTTCAACGATCATGCCCAAGCCCAGGCTCAGGGCCAGTGCCAGGACTGCAATCTTGAACAGATTCATGTCTTCTCCGGGTTTATGTGTTTTTGATCTCAAGCCAATATACGGCTTGTGGTGCAGAGTGCAAGCCTTTTTGACCTATTTCAGAGCGGCGGAGTCGGCTTTGGTGCTTTCGCCGCAACGCGTCCATGCCGCGAGCCATCGACCCTGGTCCCTGGTCTTAGTATTTGCGTCCCCGATGCAGGGCCACGACGCCGGCGGCAAGGTTGAAGTATTCGACATCCTCCAGCCCGGCCTGTTCCATCAGGTTTCGCAATGTTTCCTGGTCGGGGTGCATGCGTATGGATTCGGCCAGGTAGCGGTAGCTCGCGGCATCTCCGGCGATGCGATTGCCCAGCCAGGGCAACACATTGAAGGAATACCAGTCGTAGGGTTTTTCCAGCGGTTTCCACACGCGCGAGAATTCCAGCACCAGCAGGCAGCCGCCGGGGCGCAGCACGCGCTGCATCTCGGCCAGCGCGCGTTCCTTGTGGGTCATGTTGCGCAGGCCGAAAGCCACGCTCACGCAGTTGAAGTAGCCCGAGGGAAACGGCAGGGATTCGGCGTCGCAGCGCACCACCGGCAGCAGATGCCCCGCGTCGATGAGCCGGTCGCGTCCCACTGCCAGCATGTCGCCATTGATGTCGGTGGCCCAGGTCTCGCCCTGCGGTCCGACGCGCTCGGCAAAGGCTCTTGCCAGGTCGCCCGACCCCGAGGCGACATCCAGCACTTTGTGGCCGGGACGCACGCCACTGGCCTCGACGGTGAATTTCTTCCACAGGCGGTGCAGGCCCAGCGACATCAGATCGTTCATGACGTCGTACTTGCGCGCCACCGAGGAGAACACGTCGGCGACCTTGCGTGCCTTTTCCTTCTCTTCGACTTTCTGAAATCCGAAATCGGTGCTCATGTGACGCTCAGTTGTCAGGCTTGCCGGCTTCGCGCAGGCCACCGGCCACCCGCAGCTTGTCCAGGTACTGCAGCCACAGGCGTTCATGGCGGTGTCCCAGATCGTACAAATATTCCCAGGAGTAGATGCCGGTGTTATGGCCGTCCGAGAAGCGCGGCTGTATGCCATAGGTGCCCACCGCCTCGACTTCCAGGATGTCGATGTCTTTTTTGCCGGTCTGCAGGGTCTCCTGCCCCGGTCCGTGACCGCGCACTTCCGCGGAGGGTGAAAACACCCGCAGGAACTCATAGCTCAATTCGAAGCGCTTGCCGTCGGCGAAGCTGATTTCAAGCTTGCG
>CAXNIK010000084.1:0-11168 GCA_964202115.1 Burkholderiales bacterium | reverse complement strand
CAGCCGATCTGGTTGTTGGGGGCGATGTTGACCGCGTGCGGGTCCATGGCGGTGATGTCCGCCGCCATGCCTATGCGCAGTTCCTGGGCCTGGGCGGCGTTGATCAGCAGGGCAGCGGCGATCGCTGCCGTGGTTCGAAGGATAAATTTCATGAGGAAGTCTCCGGTAGTAGTTTTTTCTCTGATGCGCGCGTGTCACACCAGGTTTGCCACGCCAGACGATACAGACTTTCCAGATCACGCGTGAAGCGAGCGCCGTCGCACAGCCCGGCGTCCAGCATGCGCTGGCGCATGCCGGCGCGCAGGCCGGCCAGATGCGGGATGTCGGCGGCCAGGTGCGCGGCGATGGCGACATAGTCGGCCTGGTCTCTGGCGATGAGATCCTCCAGGCCCACCGCCGACAGCAGGCTGGCGCTGTTGCGCGCCGCGCCATAGGCGCCGGCCAGGGTGATCACCGGCAGTCCTGACCACAGCGCCTCGCAGGTGGTGGTGGTGCCGTTGTAGGGAAACGCGTCCAGCACGATGTCGATTTCCTCGCGTATGCGCCAGAACCCGGTTTCTTCCAGCGGCCCGAGTATGCGCACCTGTGCGGGCGCCGCGCCGTACTCGATGAGCGCATTGGCGACCCGGTGGCGGCTGGGGACGTCGGTGACGCTGACCACGGTGATGCCGGCCGCGGGCAGTGCCTGCAGCACCCGCGCCCACAGCCGCAGTGTCTGCTCGTTGAGCTTGGCCAGATTGTTGAGCGAGCCGAACATGATCCGGCCGCTGGCCAGTGCGGGCAGGGGGCTGAGCGGTGGAGCATGGCGGGCGGGGCGGTAGCACCATTGCGAGCGCGGCAGCCGCAGCAGCCGCTCGCTGTGGTACTGATCGGCCAGAGGTGACGGATCGGCGACGCCATCGGTGATGCGATAGTCGATGGACTGCAGACCGGTGGTGGCGGGATAGCCGAGCCAGGTCATCTGCACCGGAGCGGGCTTGCGCGCAAACAGGCGTAGGCGATTGCCTTCGGTATGGCCGGACAGGTCGACCAGGATGTCGATGGCGTCGGCGCGGATCTGATTGCTCATCGCCTCGTCGTCCAGGGTGTGGACCTCGCGCCAGTGGTCACTCAGGGCGCGCAGCTCGGGCGTGTAGTCGTCATCCTTGCTGCGATTGGAATAGCAGAAGATGTTGAAGTCGGAGCGCTGGTGATGCCTGAGGACGGGTTCGATGAAATTGGCCACTGCGTGCGCGGCGAAGTCCCCGGACACATAGCCTATGCGCAGCCGCCGCGTTGGATCGGGCGTATTGCCGTGGGGCTGGTGCAGCGGCAGCAGAGGATGTTCATGCTGCTCCGACCAGCGGCGGAACTGCATGAATAATTCATCCGGTTTGGTCAAAGCCGAATACTGCATGGCCAGCAGCAGGTGGGTGACGGCGGTGATGTTCTCCGGCTGTTGCCGCAAGGACTGCCGCAGGCAGGCGATGGCGGCATCAGGCAGTCCCTGGCGCATGAGTGCGAATCCGAGACTGGAGTTCAGTGCGGCGTCGGAGGTGGCCGGGTTGGCGTCGGGCGGGCAGGACAGCGCGCGGCGGTAGTGGGACACCGCCCTGGTCAGCTCCAGTCCCAGCAGAGCCAGGTGACCGAGGTTGGCATGCGCCGTCCGTGAGTCGGGCGCGAGCCGCGCGAGCATGCCGAAGCTGTGCGCCGATGGTTCGTTCTGGCCCAGCGTCGCCTGGCAGAACCCCAGCTTGCCCCAGGCATCCTGGTGCTCGGGCTGGATGGCGAGGACCTGTTGATAAAGGCGCAGGGCGCCGGCGTGATCGCCCTGCGCCAGCGCGGCATCGGCCTGCGTCATGGTGACCAGCGCCGTCTGCCCCGGGCGCTTTCCAAGCCTTCCAAGCTTTCCAAGAATGGCACGAAGCAGATTCCCCAGCATGCTCAGTCCCGCTGCACCCAGTCCCGCCACATGCTGCGAAAGGCCGCGGCGAGATCGCCTGCAAAGCCGTCGTAATCGGCCAGCGGCGAAGCGGCGAAGCGCGGCCGCAGCCCGGCGCGCAAGGCCGCGAGCCTGCCGGTGTCACCGGCGAGACCTGCGGCGATGGCGACATAGTCCTCTTCGTTCTTCGCCGCCAGTTCGGACAGGCCCAGGTTATGCAGCATGGACAGGGTCTGCCGGCCGGCGATCATCGGCTGTTCCAGCGTCACCACCGGCACGCCCATCCACAGGGCCTCGAAGCTGGTCATGCCGCCGCAGAAAGGAAACGGATCCAGGGCGATGTCCATGCCGTGATAGGCGCGCGCGGCCTGGTCCAGCGGCAGGAAGTCGCGCAGCTCCAGGCGTTCGCGTGAAATGCCCAGTTTGGCGGCGTGCGCTGCGAAGCGATCTGCGAATCTTTCCCGGTTGGGCAGGTCGTTGAGCGACTGCGCCTGGATCACCAGGTGCGAGTCGGGCACCGCCGCCAGCACTTTCGCCCACAGGGCCAGCACTCCGTCATTGAGCTTGGCCAGGTTGTTGAAGCAGCCAAAGGTGATGTAGCCGCGTTCCAGGGAAGGCAGCGCATTGACCCCGGGCACGAATTCCCAGGGCTCGTAACAGAAGCGCGTGTGCGGCAGGCGCAGCAGCTTCTCGGTGAAACAGGCATCCTGCTCCGGCGGCGATGACCATGGGTCGGTGAGGAAATAATCGACGGTTTCCAGGCCGGTGGTGTTGAAGTAGCCCAGCCAGCTCACCTGCAGCGGGGCGGGCTTGCGCGCGAACACGCCCAGGCGGTTGTAGGAGGTATGACCTGCCAGATCCACCAGTATGTCCATGCCGTCATCGGCGATGGCGTCCGCGAGTGCCTCATCGCTGAGCGCGTGCACATCACGCCAGCCGGTAGCGGCCTTGCGCAGGCGTTCGGTGATGATGTCGGAGGTTGGGAAGTTGTAGTAGCAGTGCAGCTCGATGTTGTGCGTCTTGAGCCGCTCCAGCGTGGCGGCGCAGAGCGCGGCAACGGGATGGCGACGCAGGTCGGGTGAGACCAGGCCCACGCGCAGTCGTCGGTCCGGCTCGCGGCTGTTGCTGAATATCCTGCCGCCGGCCTTGACCCCGAAGCGCCGCGCCCAGTCGCGGTGCGCGTCCAGCACGTCCTGAGGTGTGGTGGCGGGCTCGTAGTTGATGCAGGCGGCGATGGAGGAGGCGGTGTCGGCCAGCGCCGGATTGAGTGCCAGCGTCCGACGGTAGTGGACCAGGGCCTCGCTCATGCGTCCGAGCTGGTTGTAGCAATTGGCGAGATTGCTGTGGGCCTTCAACTCATCGGCGGGAGTCGGTCGGCCCTGCAGCACGCCGCGATAGTGGGACTCGGCTTCGCTCAGCCTGCCCAGCTGCTGCAGCGCGTAGGCCAGCATCAGGTGCGCTGAGTCCGGGTTATCCGATTTTGTCCAGTGGTCGGCCAGCAGTTCCACGGCCCGGGTATGCCATTGTTTCGAGTGTTTCGAGCCCTCCTGTCCATCGCCGTGGGCGATCAGGGCCGAGGCGAAATCAAAGCGTAGTCCGGGCAGGTCCGGTTCCATCTGGAAGGCGCGGTCGCAGGCCTGCACCGCCTGCTCGTAATTGCCATGGTCGAAGCGCGCCTTGCCCAGGTTGAACCAGGCCTGCGGGTAGTCGGGCTTGAGCCTGACTGCCTGGGCGTAGCTTGCCGCCGCGGACTTGGGCTCCTTCAGCGCCGTGAGCACATTGCCCAGGTTGAAATGGAACAGTGCCACTTCGGGATCGGCCAGGATGGCGGCATTGATGGATTGCAGCGCCGCCATGTTGTCGCCGCGCTGGTGGTGGATGAGCCCCAGCAGATGCAGGGCCTGGGGCTGGCGCGGCTGTGCTGCCAGTATGGCGCGGTAGATGGCTTCGGCCTGGTCCAGTTGCCCGCTTTCGTGCTGGGCAATGGCGCCGTCCAGCTCCGCGGCCACGTCGCGGGCGGTGCCTGCCAACCTGCGCTTGAGAGAGTCGAACAATCCCATGGCCGGCCGCCGGGTTGAAAGCTCAGCTGCGCACGTGCGGCGCTATGGCTTGCAGCATCTGCGAAAAGATCTTGGGACTGCCGGCAAGGATGCGGCCGCTTTCCAGGTAATCGGCGTCACCGCGCAGATTGCCCACCAGTCCGCCGGCCTCCATCACCAGCAGCGCGCCGGCCGCCATGTCCCAGGGTTTGAGGCCGATTTCCCAGAAACCGTCCAGCCTTCCGGCCGCCACCCAGGCCAGATCCAGCGACGCGGCGCCGGGCCGGCGCAGGCCGCAGGTGAGCTTGCTCAGCTCGCGGAACATGCGCAGGTATTCGTCCATGTGGGTGTTCTCGCTGAAGGGAAAGCCGGTGCCCAGCAGGGCCTCGCTCATGGCAATGCGCTTGGAGACACGGATGCGGCGGTCATTAAGAAAGGCGCCGCCGCCGCGGGATGCGGTGAACAGCTCGTTCTTGGTCGGGTCGTAGACCACGGCGTGGGTAAGCCGGTCCTTGTGGCGCAGTGCAATGGACACGGCATATTGCGGAAAGCCGTGGATGAAATTGGTGGTGCCGTCCAGCGGATCGATGATCCAGGTGTAGTCGGAGCCGGCCTTGCCTTGCGCGCCGGACTCCTCTGCTAAGATCGCGTGCTCGGGAAAGGCGCGCAGCAGTATGTCTATGATTTCCACTTCGGCCGCCTTGTCGATCTCGGTGACGAAATCGCTCTGGCGCTTGCGCGAGACGGTGATGCCTTCGATGTCGCGTGCTGCGCGATTGATGATGGCGCCGGCGCGGCGGGCCGCCTTGACCGCTATATTCAGCGTCGGATGCATGCGTGATTCCCGAATTTGACAAAGAACATTGCCGCCCGGTTGTGATTGCCGGGTGCAGCGCCGATTCTAACAGGGGGCGGCTGGTGATCAGGCGGGCGGGATGAGTATTGCAACCACTTCTGCGCTGTCCTGCGTGCGAATTGTGCTGGTGCGCCCCTCGCATCCTGGCAACATCGGCGCCGCGGCGCGCGCCATGAAGACCATGGGCATCGCCAGGCTGTGCCTGGTTTCACCCGAGCGCTTTCCGCATGCCGAGGCCAATGCGCTCGCGGTCAACGCCATCGACGTACTGGAGGCGGCTGCTGTGTTCGACAGCCTCGAAGCCGCATTGCAGGGCACGGCCTTGCAGATTGCCTTCACCGCGCGCAGTCGCGCCTTGTCGCACGCACCGCTGGCGGTGCGCGATGCGGCGGCGGAAGCGGTGCGGGTTGCCGGCGATGGTGACCACCCTGCGCAAGTCGCGATGGTGTTTGGCAACGAGACTTATGGCCTGTCCAACGAAGAGGTGATGAGCTGCAACCGCACCGCCACCATCCCGACTGATCCTGCCTCCAGTTCGCTCAACCTGGCGGCGGCGGTGCAGGTGGCGGCCTATGAATTGCGCATGGCTGCCCTGGTGGGCCCGGTTGTACCGCCGGCGCAGGCCAGGTCGGGGGAACTGGCATCGCATGAGGAAGTGGAGCGCTTTTTCACGCATCTGGAACAGAGCATTTACGCCAGCGGCTTTCTGCAGCCGGACAATCCGCGCCGGCTGATGGAGCGCATGCGCCGCCTGTTCAGCCGCGCCCGGATGGAGAAGGAGGAGATCAATATCTGGCGCGGCATGCTGGCCGCCTGGGACGAGAACAGCCGCAAGGCCAGGCAGGGTGGCGGCTCACGGAGCAATAGTTGATCGATCTACTCGGAAATAGGATAATGGCTGGAATTAGCTAGAGAATTCCAGATCCAGCCCATGTTCAGCCACCTCAAGGAAGACATTGCCAGCGTATTCGACCGCGACCCCGCGGCGCGTACTACCTGGGAGGTGCTGACCTGCTATCCGGGTGTCCACGCGCTGTTGCTGCACCGCTTCTCGCACTGGCTGTGGGGACATCGCATTCGCTGGATTGCGCGCATGGTGTCGCACTTCGCGCGCTGGATCACCGGCATAGAGATCCATCCAGGCGCGACCATCGGCCGGCGTTTTTTCATCGATCACGGCATGGGCGTGGTCGTGGGCGAGACCGCGACCATAGGTGATGACTGCACGCTGTACCACGGCGTCACCCTGGGCGGCACGTCCTGGAACAAGGGCAAGCGCCATCCCACGCTGAACAATAATGTGGTCATCGGCGCGGGCGCCAAGATACTTGGGCCCATCATCATTGGCGAGGGCGCGCGCATCGGCTCCAATGCCGTGGTGGTCAAGGATGTCCCGGCGGGCGCGACGGCCGTGGGCATACCGGCGCGTATCATTCTCGATGAGCGGGACAAGAGCCGGGAAGAGCAGGCGGCCAAGCTCGGGTTTTCCGCTTATGCGGTGACCAAGGATGACGATCCCATGGCCAGTGCCATGCAGGGCTTGCTCGACCACATCGCCGCCACCGACAAGCGCATGGACTTGATTTTGAAGGAACTTGAGGTGCTAAAGGCCGAGCAGGATTCGGCCCTTTCGGCGGAGCGCTGGGCCGAGCGCAAGGTCGCGGGCAAGTAGCCCGCAGGCTTAGTTCTTCAGTCCCCAAACCCCACGTAGCGCACGAAATCGCTGTTGGGCTGGCGATCGGATGTGACCTCGTTGGCCGCAAAGCTCTCGTCCGGGTAGCCCATGGCGATGCAGGTCATGATGGCCTCTTCCTCGGGGATGGCCGCGACCTCCCGGACAATGTCCGAGCGGGTAATGCCCTGGCCGTTGACCACGCTTCCCAGGCCGCGATCCCACGCAGCCAGCACGATGCCGTAGCACAGCGCGCCAAGATCGAAGTGGCAGGTTGCGCCGGGGTCGAGCACACGGTCGTAGGTCAGCACCAGCGACACCGGCGCGTCGAATTGCCGGAATCCCCGCAATACCCAGTCCTGCCGCATGGGCTTGTCGTCGCGCGCAATGCCCATGGCGGCAAAGAGCTTCTTGGCGATCTCGACCTGCCTGAAGCGATGAATGCCTTCATAGGCGCCGTGGGTGGGGATATCGCGCATGGGTTTCGCACCCGCCACCATTTCTTCCATGTTGCGTTTGCGCACGCGCTCCAGCGGCTCGCCCGTTAGGACGTGGACATGCCAGGGCTGGGTGTTCATCGACGATGGCGCGCGCTTGGCCACTTCGATGATCTGCTCGATCACGTCCCGTGGCACGGGCTGTTTTTTGAACCCGCGCACGCTTCTGCGGGTCGTTGCAAGCTTCTCGAAATCCATCGTTTTCTCCCCTGGCTGGTTTCAGGCGCGACGAACGCGCAGGTGTTGTCCGGATTTTCGCATGGCCGTGTGGCGGCTGTGCCAGGCTCATTTGTCCCGGTTTAGAGGGGCTTTATCCGTAGCTGTTATTAGTTGACTCGTTTGCTCGGGATTTGCTATAGTTGACAAAATTCATCAGGTACTACCAAGCCATGACCCAAGCAATAACTAAGGGGAGCCAAAAATGAGGCTGACCACCAAAGGACGTTTCGCAGTAACGGCTATGCTGGACCTGGCCCTGCAGCATGGCGGCGGCCCGGTCACCCTGGCCGGCATCAGCCAGCGACAGAGCATTTCGCTGTCCTATCTGGAGCAGTTGTTCGGCAAGTTGCGCCGGCACTCGCTGGTGGACAGCGTGCGCGGGCCGGGCGGCGGCTACACCATTGCCAGGAACCTGGAACAGGTTTCGGTGGCCGACATCATTACCGCCGTGGACGAGCCGCTGGATGCCACCCAATGCGGCGGCAAGGAAAACTGCCGCGACGAGGGCCGCTGCATGACCCACGAACTGTGGTCCACGCTGAACGACAAGATGTATGAATACCTGAGCTCGGTGACGCTATCCGATCTGGTGGTCAGGCAGCGCGCATGCGAAGTGCAGAAGGTGACAGTGCTGCAGGACAAGCGCCCCGGCGGCGCAACGCCGATGGGCGGCGATGCCGGCGGCCGGTCCGTGCCTTCGGTACCGGTATCGGCATAGGAGCGGTTTGATGAAGCTGCCGATTTACCTCGACTACTCCGCGACCACGCCGATGGACCCGCGGGTGGCGCAGAAGATGATGACCTACATGACCGAGCACTTCGGCAATCCGGCCTCGCGCTCGCATGCCTTTGGCTGGGAAGCCGAAAAGGGCGTGGAAGAGGCGCGAACGCAGGTCGCGGCGCTGATCAATGCCGACGTGCGCGAGATCATCTGGACTTCGGGTGCCACCGAGGGCAACAACCTTGCCATCAAGGGTGCCGCCCAGTTTTACAAGACCAAGGGCAAGCACCTCATTACCCAGAAGACCGAGCACAAGGCGGTGCTGGATACCTGCCGCGAGCTGGAACGCCAGGGCTTCGAGGTGACCTACCTGCAGCCGGAAGAAAACGGCCTGGTGGACATCGAGAAATTCAAGGCAGCCATACGCCCCGACACCATCCTCGCCTCCATCATGATGGTGAACAACGAGATCGGCGTCATCCAGCCAATCGAGGAACTGGCCGAGATCTGCCGCGGCAAGGGCATCATTTTTCACTGCGACGCGGTGCAGGCGGCGGGCAAGGTCGAGATCGACGTGACCAAATTGAAGGTGGACCTGCTCACGCTGACCGCGCACAAGATGTACGGCCCCAAGGGCGTGGGCGCGCTGTATGTGCGTCGCAAGCCGCGCGTGCGCATCGAGGCGCAGATCCACGGCGGCGGGCATGAGCGCGGTTTTCGTTCCGGTACCCTGGCCACGCACCAGATCGTCGGCTTTGGCGAGGCGGCGCGCATCGCCAAGGCGGAAATGGCCACGGACAACGAACGCATACGCAGCCTGCGCGACAAGCTGTGGAAGAGCATCAGCGAGATGGAAGAGGTCTACATCAACGGCGACATGGAACACCGTATCGCCGGCAACCTCAACGTCAGCTTCAATTTCGTCGAGGGTGAGTCCCTGATCATGGCGATCAAGGACATCGCCGTGTCCTCGGGCTCGGCCTGCACCTCGGCGTCACTGGAGCCGTCCTATGTGCTGCGTGCACTGGGGCGCTCGGATGAGCTGGCGCATAGTTCAATACGGTTTACGCTGGGCAAGTACACCACCGAAGAGGAGGTGGATTACGCCGCCGATCTCCTCAAGCGCAAGATCGCCAAGCTGCGCGAACTCTCGCCGCTTTGGGAAATGCACAAAGAGGGTGTGGACATCAGCAAGGTGCAATGGGCGGCGCACTGAGAGCGGCACATTAAGGATTATGGAGAAACAACATGGCCTATAGCGACAAAGTCATCGATCACTACGAAAATCCCCGCAACGTCGGCTCCTTCGACAAGGGTGACGACAGCGTGGGCACCGGCATGGTGGGCGCGCCCGCCTGCGGCGACGTCATGAAGCTGCAGATCAAGGTCAACGAGCAGGGCATCATCGAGGATGCGCGCTTCAAGACCTATGGCTGCGGCTCGGCCATCGCCTCGTCCTCGCTGGTCACCGAGTGGGTGAAGGGCAAGTCCCTGGACGAGGCCGCGGTGATCAAGAACACCCAGATCGCCGAGGAACTGGCGCTGCCGCCGGTGAAGATCCACTGTTCCATCCTCGCCGAGGACGCCATCAAGGCGGCCATCGAGGATTACCGCAAGAAGCATGGCGGCGTTGCCGCGCAGGCGGCGCCGGCCAAGGCCGCGGCCTGAGGAGATCGAAGTGGCAATCACACTGACCGAACGCGCCGCCAACCACGTCCAGGGCTTCCTCGCCAAGCGCGGCAAGGGCATGGGCCTGCGTCTGGGCGTCAAGACCACCGGTTGCTCGGGCCTTGCCTACAAGCTGGAATACGCCGATGCACCGAACCCGGAAGACGTGCTGTTCGAGACCAACGGCGTCAAGGTTCTGGTCGATCCCAAGAGCCTGCCCTACATCGACGGCACCGAGCTGGATTTTGCGCGCGAGGGCTTGAACGAGGGGTTCAAGTTCAAGAACCCGAATGTGAAGGATGAGTGCGGCTGCGGCGAAAGTTTTAATGTCTAGTGGACGTAATACCATTGTCGTCACTCCCGCGAAAGCGGGAGTCCAGCGACTTTTCCGGGTTACTTGACGTCACTGGATTCCCGCTTTCGCGGGAATGACGGCGAAGAATCAAGCGCGGAAGGGGCTTAGAGCCCCTTTTTTATCGATGAATCTCAATCAGACCCACTTCGAACTCTTCGGCCTGCCGCAAGGTTTCAGCGTCGATGCCGCGGCGCTGGACGCTCGTTACCGCGAATTGCAGCGAGAAGTGCACCCGGATCGCTTCGCCACGGCCTCCGACGCGGAGCGGCGCCTGTCCATGCAGATGGCGACGCGCGTCAACGAAGCCTATCGCACGCTCAAGTCCCCTCTGCCGCGCGCACGCTATCTGCTCGAGCTGATGGGCGTGGATGCGGCCGCGGAAACCAATACCGCCATGCCGGCCGATTTCCTGGTCGAGCAGATGGAGTGGCGCGAAGGCCTGGAGGAGGCCGACCGCCTGGGCGATGCCTGCAGCCTGGTGCGCCTGGATGTCGAGGTGAAGCGGGAAATGGATGGGGCCTATGCCGCACTGGGCGGGCAATTCGAGAGCGGTGACGCGCAAGCCGCGGCCGGGACGGTGAGAAAGCTGATGTTCTACGAGCGATTGAAGGAAGAAGTGTCCGACACCCGTGATCGCTACACGCCTTAAGATATCTCTCATGGCACTACTGCAAATATCCGAACCCGGCGAATCACCCGCGCCACACCAGCGCCGCGTGGCCATTGGCATAGACCTGGGCACGACCAACTCGCTGGTGGCCACGGTGAGGAACAGCATTGCCGTGGTGCTGAACGACGAAGAGGGCCACCCCTTGCTGCCGTCCATCGTGCGCTATGCCAGCGAGGGCGGGGTGGAAGTAGGCTATGCGGCGCAATCACAACAGGCGAAGGATCCCCGAAACACCATCGTCTCGGTGAAGCGCTACATGGGCCGCGGCCTGAAGGACGTGGCCTACGCGGAAAATGCGCCCTATGATTTCGTCGATGCCCCGGGCATGCTGCAGTTGCGCACCCGTGCCGGAGTGAAAAGCCCGGTCGAGGTGTCGGCGGAAATACTGAAAGTGCTGCGCCAGCGCGCCGAGTTATCGCTGTTCGGCAAGGAGGACGGCGAGCTCTACGGCGCGGTGATCACCGTGCCGGCCTATTTCGACGATGCCCAGCGCCAGGCCACCAAGGATGCGGCCCGGGTGGCCGGGCTGAACGTCATGCGCCTGTTGAAC
>CAXNIK010000083.1:0-11176 GCA_964202115.1 Burkholderiales bacterium | reverse complement strand
CACGCTGCGCGCGCCCTCATCCCCCTGCAGGACCAGCAGTTCCTCGCGCAGAGCCGCCGACAGGCCGACGGGATGTCCGCGTTCGCCGCACAGGACAGGCGCGGCAATGAGCGCGCCGGCTTCCAGCCGCGCAGCCACGGCTGTGATGGTGTCCGGCCGGATGAAGGGCATGTCGGCCAGCGCCACCACCCAGCCGCCGGCGGTGCCGCTGGCGGCGACGGCATGCGCCAGGCTCAGTCCCATGCCCTCCTCGGCACGGGGGCAGACCGTGACTTCGCAGCCGGCCTCGCGCAACAGCTTCTGCAAGGGCTCCGAACCCGGGCGCACCACGGCCAGCGCGCCGGGCAGCGCCGCCAGCAGCGTGCGCGCGCTGGCAATGGCGATGGGCGTGCCGTCGGGCAGCGGGTGAAGCAGCTTGTTGGCGCCAAAGCGCGAGGAGGCGCCGGCTGCCAGCAGGATGCCGCGAGGACGGATCAAGGAACTCAGGGCTGCGGCAGGCCGCAGCCGGCGGTCACGTTCTGCCTGGGTGGCTCCACCGTCTCGGGCAGTTGCACGCCGTGGCGCACCGCTGTCATCTCGGCCAGGATGGACACGGCGATCTCTGGTGGTGTCTTGGAGCCGATGCGCAGGCCCACCGGCCCGTGCAGGCGCGCGATCTCGTGCTCGGCCAGGTCAAACTCGGTGAGGCGCTTGCGACGCGCATCGTTGTTCTTCTTCGAACCCAGCGCGCCGACATAGAAAGCCGGCGACTTGAGCGCCTCCAAGAGCGCCGCGTCATCCAGCTTGGGATCGTGGGTAACCGCCACCACCGCGGTATGCGCATCGGCGTTCATGGCCAGCACCACGTCGTCGGGATAGCCACGATCGATGGGCACATTGGGCAGCGGCCATTCGGCGCTGTATTCCTCGCGTGGGTCGCACACCGTGACGTGATAGTCCAACGCCTGGGCCATCTGCGCGAGATAACGGCTGACCTGACCGGCCCCTATGATGAGCAGGCGCCAGCGCGGGCCGTGCACGGTCTTCAGGATCTTGCCGTCGAACTCCAGCAGGTCGGACCACTTGCCAGCCTCCAGCCGCACTTCGCCCGAGTCCATGTCGAGAAAGCGCGCCGATAATTCATGGCGCTGGATGATGGCGAGCAGCTCGTCCAGTTTCGATTTCTCCCCCACCGGCTCCAGCACCAGTTGCAGCGTGCCGCCGCAGGGCAGGCCGAAGCGCGTCGCCTGCTCCTGGGTCACGCCGTAGGTCGTCACCACGGGTTTGGTCGCGGCCAGCAGCTCGTCGCGCACCTTGGCGATGAGATCGTCCTCGACGCAGCCCCCGGACACCGAGCCCACCACCTGGCCATCGTCGCGAATCACCATCATGGCGCCCACCGGCCGCGGCGCCGAGCCCCAGGTGTGGGTGATCGTGCCCAGCGTGGCGCGGTGGCCGGCGCGGGTCCATTGCAATGCCGTGCGGATGACTTCCAGATCGACGCTGTCCATATCTGTCCTTTGCTTGTGCCGGAGCCTGCCGCCGTTGTGGGCATTCGTCCGGCATACTGCTTATGGTGCATAGTTTATGCCTAGAAGTTGCATTGAGAAAATCCAGAGACGTGGAATGCTTTGATGGACGCTCCGATCGCCACCTCTGGCGGAATTTCAGTCGATCACCGGCAGCCTTCACCGGTATGCCGGCTGCCCACAACCCCAATCGAAAAAGGAAAACTGCATGGACAAGCAACTGATGGACAAAGGACTGGCAACACGGCGCGAGGTGCTGGGCGACGAGTACGTGGATCGCGCCATGAAGAACGCCGATGATTTCAACCGTCCCTTCCAGGAAATGGTGAGCGAATACTGCTGGGGCCAGTGCTGGACCGACGAGACCCTGAGCCGGCGCGAGCGCAGCATCCTCAACCTGGGCATGCTCGCCGCCCTGGGCAAGCCGCATGAGTTCGAGCTGCATTTCCGCGCCGCCATGACCAACGGCTTGAGCAAGGACGAGCTGCGCGCGGTGCTGATCCAGATCGCCGTGTACTGCGGCGTGCCGGTGGGCGTGGACTGCTTTCGCATCGCCAAACAGGTGCTGGCGGAATCGGCGGCCTGAAGTACCATTCCACCCCGCACCTTCATCAGGAAGGAGCCATACCAGTAAGGAGAAAGTCTTGAACCAGGCAGTACACAACGTGGCCCTGCCGCACTCCAATGGCGATGTGCTGGCCGAAATCCGCGGAGGACTGGCCGTCCTCACCATGAATCGCCCGGCCTTTCTGAACGCGCTGTCGCTGGACATGATCCGCGACCTGACCGCGGCCCTGCTGGCCTGGCGCGATGACGGCAACATCACGGCAGTGCTGCTGCGCGGCACCCCCAAGGAAGGCCGCGGCCTGTCCTTCTGCGCCGGCGGCGACATCCACTTCCTGCACCACTCGGCCATCGCCGGGGACCCGAAGATGGAGGATTTCTTCACCGAGGAATACGCCCTCAACCACCTCATCCACACCTATCCCAAGCCCTACATCGCCTTCATGGACGGCATCGTCATGGGCGGCGGCATGGGCGTGGCCCAGGGCGGACGGGTGCGCATCGTCACCGAGCGCACCAAAATGGCCATGCCCGAGACCAACATCGGCCTGTTTCCCGACGTCGGCGGCGGCTGGTTCCTGTCGCGCTGCCCCGGCCATTCCGGCGAATACCTGGCGCTGACCGGGCAGATGCTGGGCGCGGGTGACGCCATCGCCTTCGGCCTGGCCGACGGCTTCATGCCGAGCAGCATGCGCGAGTCCCTGAGCGATGAAAATACCGTCGGCGCCCTGGCCACCGATGCCGACGTGCTGCGCCACCTGCGCGCGCAGTTCCAGCCGGCGCCCGAACCAGTGCTGGCGCGCGAGCAGGCCGCCATCGACCGGCACTTCTCGCAGCCGGGCCTGGCCGCAATCATGGCTTCGCTGGAAAAGGACACCAGCCCCTGGGCGGTGGAGACGCTGGGCCTGCTGCGCAAGCGCTCGCCGCTGATGATGTGCGTGACCCTGGAACTGCTGCGCCGCGCCCGCCACATGAGCCTTGCCGACGACCTGCGCATGGAACGCGACCTGGTGCGCCACAGCTTCCACCTGCGCCCGGGCAGGGACGGCGAAACCGTCGAAGGCATACGCGCCCTGGTCATCGACAAGGACCAGAACCCGCGCTGGAACCCGGCCACGGTGGCCGAGGTCACGCCGGACATGGTCGAGGCCTTCTTTCGCAGCCCCTGGCCGGTGCATGCCCACCCCTTGCGCGAGCTGCGCTGAGGGTGCGTTATCAGGAACCTCAGACGAAATCGGCCCGATGCGATAAAGTTCGCATCGGGCGCAAGACCCGGGGACGGCGCAGCAGCCAATACAAAAACCGGAATACCAGGATCAATCGCCGCCCCCTCCGCGGCCCCATCGTTCAAATGTTCAAATCTAGAAAGCACAGGGCATCCATGAGCCACGACGAATTTCACGGAAGACTGGAAGATGACCGCATGGTCACCGGCAGCGGCATCTACACGCTGGACTGGACATTCCCCAATACGGCTCACGCCTGGTTCCTGCGCGCCGACCGCGCCCACGCCGAGATCGTCTCCATAGACACGAGCGCCGCCCTGGCCCACAAGGGGGTCATCGCCGTGCTGACCGGAGAGGACCTGAAGGCGGCCGGGTTCAAGAGCCTGCCGGTCATCACCCTGCCGGCCCGGCCCGGCGTGGCTCAGCCCAGCATGCCCTTTCGCCCCTGCCTCGCCGATGGCAGGGTGCGCCTGGCCGGCGAAGCCGTGGCCTGCGTCATTGCCGAAACGCAGCAGATCGCCATGGACGCCAGCGAGCTGGTGAGCGTGGAGTACAAGGAGCTGCAGCCCGTTGTCGATGCGCTGGACGCCCTCAAGCCGGGCGCGCCGCAACTGCACGAAGACGTCCCCGGCAACCTGTACTGGGACTACGAGGACGGCAACAAGGAAAAGACCGACGAGCTGTTCGCCAAGGCGGCTAAAATCGTCAAGCACGACCTGTACAACCACCGCGTGGTGGGCCATCCCATGGAGCCGCGCTGCTGCACCGGCGTGTATGACGCCGCCCAGGACCAGTACTTCATTTACTCCCCCACCCAGGGACCGCGCGTGCAGGCCAGCATGATCGCCAAGGTGCTGGATGTGCCCACCGACAAGGTCGATGTCGTGGCCAAGGACACCGGCGGCGGCTTCGGCATACGCTCGGCGGCCTATCCGGAATACTGCGTGACCCTGTTCGCCTCGAAAAAGCTGGGCCGCCCGGTGCGCTGGAACGGCACCCGCTCGGAGGTATTCCTCACCGACAACCAGGCTCGCGATTTCATCTGCCACGGCGAGCTCGCTCTGGACGACCAGGGCAAGTTCCTGGCCATGCGCTTTTTCATCGTCGCCAACAACGGCGCCTACCTCGCGCCCACGGGCCTCCTGGCGCAGACGCGCAGCGTGACCAGTTGCATCACCGGCGTGTACGACGTGCCCATCGCCCATGCCCGCATCCAGCTGGTGGCCACCAACACCGCCCAGGTCGCGGCCTATCGCGGCGCCGGACGTCCCATCATGTCCATGCTGCTGGAGTGCCTGGTGGAACGCGCCGCCATCGATCTCGGCATGGACCCGGTGGAAATCCGCCGCAAGAACCTGATCCGCAACGACCAGTATCCCTACAAGCTGGTCAACGGCACCACCTACGACTGCGGCGACCTGGGAGGCATGCTGGACAGCGCCCTGAAGGCCGCCGACTGGACAGGCTTCGACAAGCGCCGCGCCGAATCGGCCACACGCGGCAAGCTGCGCGGCCGCGCCCTTTCCACCTACATCGAGTCCACCGCCGCCGGCGGCATACCGGACGAGGCGCAGTTGCTGATCGAGCCCGACGGCACCATCACCCTGCGCGCCTCCTCGCATTCCCACGGTCAGGGCCACGAGACCAGCTTCGCCCAGGTGGTCGGCAGCGTGCTCGGCATGCCCATGGAGAACATCAAGCTGCGCACCGGCGAGGCCGGCATGCGCGTGGGCGGCGGCGGCACCGGCGGATCGCGCTCCATGGTGAGCTTTGGCAGTTCCTTCTTCCTGGGCGCCGAGGAAATGGTGAAGAAGGGCAAGGAACTGGCCGCGAAGGAGCTGGAAGCGGCAGTCGAAGACATCGCCTTCGACCACGGCGAGTACGCCATCAAGGGCACTGATCGCAAGATCAGCCTGCAGGGCCTCATCAAGAAGCACCAGGGCGCGGGCCCCCATCCGCTCAACAGCAGCTCCGCCGGCAAGTGGGGCATGACCTTCCCCAACGGCGCGCACATCGCCGAGGTGGAGATCGATCCGGAGACCGGCGTCACCGACATCGTCAGCTACATCGCCGTGGACGACATCGGCAACGTCATCACGCACGCCCTGGTGGAAGGCCAGATGCAGGGCGGCCTCACCCAGGGTGCCGGACAGATCCTGGGCGAGCATGCCATCTACGACCGCGAAACCGGCCAGTTGCTCACCGGCAGCTTCATGGACTACCCCATGCCGCGCGCGGTCATGGTGGAGGGCCTGCAGATCCTCGACTACCCCGTGCCGACCAAGCTCAATCCGCTGGGCGCCAAGGGCGTGGGCGAGGCCGGCTGCACCGGTGCCCTGCCCACGCTGGCCAATGCCATTGGCGATGCGCTGCGCCCCGAGGGCGTAACCCATTTCGACATGCCGGCCACGCCGCAACGGGTGTGGCAGGCGCTCAGGGCGGCCAAGGCCGGCAAGCCACGTGCCCTGCAGACCTATACTCTGTAGCAACGCTGTAGCAGCCCATACAGGAACACGTATATAGGAGGCCCGCGCCGCCCCACGGCAATCGGGGGCAATCGGGTTTTAAATTCGGGTTTAAAATGCTTCAAAACACCGGCACCGGGCCCCGTCCTGAACGCCGGTTTCACAGAGGAGAGTCCCCGTGGCAGTGAAAGTATCCATGACCGTCAACGGCAAAGCGGTCAGCCATGAAGTCGAGGAGCGCACGCTCCTGGTGAATTACATACGCGAAACCCTGGGGCTCACCGGCACCCACGTGGGCTGCGACACCGCCCAGTGCGGCGCCTGCACCGTGCACATGGACGGCAAGGCCATCAAGAGCTGCAATATCGTCGCCATGCAGGCCGAGGGCACGAAAATCACCACCATCGAAGGCGTGGCCAGTGCCGACGGCACGCTGCACCCCATGCAGCAGGCCTTCAAGGAGCATCACGGCCTGCAATGCGGCTTCTGCACCCCGGGCATGATCATGAGCGCCATCGACCTGGTGAAGAACTTCCCCAACCCCACCGACACGCAGATACGAGAGCAACTGGAAGGCAATCTGTGCCGCTGCACCGGTTATCACAACATCGTGAAAGCCATCAAGGCTGCCTCGGCCGATCCCAAATCCGCCGTGATAGGAGGCTGATCCATGTACGCGTTCAACTACAAGAAGGCGCAATCGGTGGATGAGGCGACCAAGGCGCTGGCCGCCGACGGCGAGGCCAAGCTCCTTGCCGGCGGCCAAAGCCTGATCGCCTCGATGAAGCTGCGCCTGGCGCAGCCTTCGCAACTGGTCGACCTGGGCAAGGTCGAGGCGCTGCGCTACATCAAGGTGGCGGGCTCGACGGTCGAAATCGGCGCCATGACCAATCACGCCACGGTGGCTGCTTCGGCCGAGGTGAAGAAGGCCATTCCGGCGCTGGCCGCGCTGGCCGGCGACATCGGCGACCGGCAGGTGCGCAACATGGGCACCATTGGGGGCTCGGTGGCCCTGAACGATCCGGCGGCCGACTATCCCGCAGCCTGCCTGGGCCTGGGCGCCACCATCATCACCACCAAACGCAAGATCGCCGCGGATGATTTCTTCCTCGGCATGTACGAGACGGCGCTTGAGGTCGGCGAAATCATCACCGGTTTTTCCTTCCCCGTGCCCAAGCGCGCTGCCTACATGAAGTTCAAGAACCCGGCCTCGCGCTTCGCCCTGGTGGGCGTGTTCGTGGCCGAGACCGCGCAGGGCCCGCGCGTGGCGGTGACCGGCGCCGGCCCCGGCGTGTTCCGCGTCAAGGACATGGAAGCCGCCCTGGCCAAGAGCTTCACGCCCGAGGCCGTGGCCGGCATCAAGGTGCCGGCGGACAACCTCAACTCCGATCTGCATGCCCAGGCCGACTACCGCGCCCACCTCATCACAGTGATGGCCAGGCGCGCCGTCGAAAAAGCCCTGCAGTAATCCGCAGTCCTCACCGCCCCTGCACGCCGTATGGCTGGCAGGGGCTTGTTACTGGCAACTGGCATAATTCCTCATGGCCAAACAAAAAACCTCCTCCCCCTCGTCCATCCCCTCGTCCATAGACGAAACCCTGGCGCTGCTTTCCGGTGCCGATTATGTTGCCGAGCGCAGCCTCGCCACCGCGGTGTTCCTGGCCCTGAAAATGGGCCGGCCACTGTTCCTCGAAGGCGAAGCCGGCGTGGGCAAGACCGAAATCGCCAAGGTGCTCGCCTCGACGCTGGGACGAAAGCTGGTGCGGCTGCAATGCTATGAAGGCCTGGACATCTCCTCGGCGGTGTACGAATGGAACTACCCGCGCCAGATGATCGAAATACGCCTGGCCGAAGCCGAGGGACGCAAGTCCGCCGAAGGCCTGGCACAGGACATCTTCGCCGAGAAATTCCTGATTCGGCGGCCGATACTGCAGGCGCTGGAAGGCGAGCCCGGCAAGGCGCCGGTACTGCTCATCGACGAGCTGGACCGCACTGATGAGCCCTTCGAGGCCTATCTGCTGGAGGTGCTGTCGGACTTCCAGGTGACCATACCCGAGACCGGCACCATCAAGGCCGCCGAGCCGCCCATCGTGGTGCTCACCTCCAACCGCACCCGCGAGATTCACGACGCCATCAAGCGCCGCTGCTTCTACCACTGGGTGGACTACCCGGATGCCAAGCGTGAACTGGACATCCTCGCGCGCAAGGTGCCCGGTGCCCCCGCGCGCCTGTCGCAGGAGGTGGTGGCCTTCGTGCAGCGCCTGCGCAAGAAAGACCTGTTCAAGCTCCCCGGCGTGGCCGAGACCCTGGACTGGTCGCAGGCCCTGATCACCCTGGACAAGCTGTCGCTGGACGCGCAGACCGTGAACGACACCCTGGGCACGCTGCTCAAGTACCAGGACGACATCTCGCGCATACGCGGCAGCGAAGCCGAGCAGTTGCTGGCCGACGTCAAAGCCGATCTCGCGGCCTGATGGCGCGCCCCGCCAAGGGCGGTCCAGCCGCACCTGTCCAGGAAGCCGGCCACCTCGCCGACAACATCATGCATTTCGCGCGCGTGCTGCGCGCCACCGGCCTGCCCATAGGTCCGGACCGCGTCATCGACGCCACGCGCGCGCTGGAAGTCACCGGCATCACCAGGCGCGATGATTTCTACTGGACGCTGGCCTCGGTGTTCATAGACCGGCGCGAGCAGTTCGAGATCTTCGACCAGGCCTTCAAGGTATTCTGGCGCGACCCCAAGCTGCTGGAGCGCGCGCTGTCGCTGCTCATGCCCGACCAGATCAAGGAATTGATACAGCAGAAGGCCGATGCCGACGCGGTGCCCGACCGCCTGGCCGAGGCCATGTCCCAGGACGTGAAGCTCAAGGAGAGCGGGGACGACAACGCACCGGAGGGCCCGCCGGAGATCAAGCCCGATGCCACCGAATCCTCCAATGCCAAGGAAGTGTTGCAGCACGCCGATTTCGAGTCCATGACCCAGGCCGAGATGGCCGAGGCCAAGCGCCTCATCGCCAGATTGCGCCTGCCCATCCCCGACATCCGTACCCGGCGCTTCAAGCTCGACCCGCGCGGCCGGCGGGTGGATCTGCGCGCCACGCTGCGCACCGCCCTGCGCACCGGCGGCGACATCATTCCGCTGGTGCGCAGCTCACCGCGCCTGCGCCATCCGCCGCTGGTGGTGATCTGCGACGTGTCCGGCTCCATGAGCCGCTATGCGCGCATGTTCCTGCATTTCCTGCACGCCATCACCAGCGACCGCGACCGCGTCACCAGCTTCGTGTTCGGCACGCGCCTCACCAACATCACCCGCCACCTGCGCCACCGCGACGTGGACGTGGCCATGAGCCACGTCATGGACATGATCGCCGACTGGTCCGGCGGCACGCGCATCGGCCAGTGCCTGGGCGAATTCAACCTGCGCTGGTCGCGCCGCGTGCTGGCGCAGAACGCCACCGTGCTGATGATCACCGACGGCCTGGACGGCGACGTCGGCCAGGGCCTGGGCGAGCAGATGGAGCGGCTGCACAAGTCCTGCCGCCACATGATCTGGCTCAACCCGCTGCTGCGCTACGAGGGCTTCGAGGCGCGCCCCTTCGGTGTGCGCGCCATGCTGCCGCACGTGGACGCCTTCCTGCCCGGGCACAACATCAAGAGTCTCATCGACCTGGCCACCATCATGCGCCAGCCGCCGCAGCGCTCCAAGCAACGCAGTTCGCAGCGCAAGGCGGCTTGATCAAGAAAAGCATTAACCGCCAAGGCGGTGAGATTTTGCAGGTCTGAAAAGGAACAAATCATGGAAATGACCGGAGAACAAATCATCCCCCTGCCACAGCAGCAGGTCTGGGAGGCGCTCAACGACCCGGCGGTGCTGAAGGATTGCATTGCGGGCTGCGACCTGATGGAAAAAATATCGGACACCGAATACAAGGTCGGCATGACCGCGGCCGTCGGCCCGGTGAAGGCCAAGTTCGCCGGCAAGCTGCTGCTCACCGACGTGGACCCGCCCAATGCCTATTCCCTGGCCTTCGAGGGCTCGGGCGGCGTCGCCGGTTTCGGCAAGGGCACGGCCCATGTGTCGCTCTCACCCGAAGGCGCGGGCACCAGACTCAGCTATGTCACCAAGGCCAGCGTCGGCGGCAAGCTGGCACAGATAGGCTCGCGCCTCATCGACGGCGTGGCGAGGAAGATGGCCGACGATTTCTTCGTCAAGTTCAACGCCCGCGTGGCTCCGCAGAAGTAGGCCGGCTGCCCGCACATCTCTGTCTCGATATCATTTTCCGCAGCACACGCAAGAACAAGGAAGGACGACATGAGTGCCGCAGTACAGCAAGCCGAGGAAACCCCCGAGCAAATCATCGCCCGCGTGGAAGCAAAGGCGGAACGTCGCCTCACCTCCTGCGGCGACGGCCACATGGTGTCGCACATCTGGGGCAGCGGGCCGCCGCTGGTGCTGCTGCACGGCAACTTCGGCTCGTGGATGCACTGGATCAGGAACGTCGAGGAACTGGGCAGGCACTACCGCGTCATCGCCGTGGACATTCCCGGTTTTGGCGACTCGGCCGTGCCCCCCGAACCCTACAGCTTCAACAGCATCTCGCAAATCATTGCCGCCGGCCTGATCGAGATCGTCGGTGACGAGAAGATCAACCTGGTCGGTTTCTCCTTCGGCGCCGCCACCGCATCGGAAACGGCCAACACCCTGGGCTCGCGCATGCGCAAGCTGGTGCTGGTATCAGCCGGGCGCAACCTGGCCGGCGTCACGCGCGCATCCATGGACGAGTTCGTCAAATGGCGCGATTTCCAGACGCGCACCGAGCGGGACGCAGCCCACCGGCGCAATCTTGAAGTCATCATGATCGGCAACCCCGCCCGCATCGATGACCTGGCGGTCACCATCCAGAGCACCAATGCCGAGCGGGCGCGACTGCGCGCCGCCCCGGTGCGAAAGGACGCATCCACGCAGGTGCATGTGCCCAATCTGAAGTGCCAGGTGGGTTTCATCTGGGCGGACCGCGACTCCACCATAGGGCCGCACCTGCACGAGCGCTCGCAGTGGGTGCACAAGTACCGGCCGGATGCGCGCTACATCTTCATTCCGGACGGCGGCCACTGGGTGGCCTACGAGCAGCCGGAGCGGTTCAACCAGGCGTTGCTCGATCTAATGAATTGAACGCGGCGGAGACAATGGAGCACCAGTCATAGCAGAAGTGCCGGGTCTCGTGTCTGAAACCGCGCCATCGGCGAAAACTGGGTCATTTAATTGTGCCCGCAGCACGCAGTGCGTCTATCTGCGAACGCGAAAACCAGTCCGCAAGTGCTTTATCAGTATTTTCCGGCGTGATCGCTTGCGGCGGCATACTGATTTCTGAAGGAGTACGGCTGAAGCGAGGCGCAGGCGAAGGTTGAGTTA
>CAXNIK010000082.1:0-11235 GCA_964202115.1 Burkholderiales bacterium | reverse complement strand
GGACAACTATACGGTGGACCACACGGCGGCGAGCTACGTGTTCGATACCCAGGGCCGGCTCAGGCTGCTGGTCAGGCACAGCAATGGCGCGCAGGCTCTCGTGTCCGACCTGAAGGCACTGTTGGCGGCAAAGGGCTGATCGCCGCTGTAGGCGTGTTTCAGGATCAGGAGACACCCCTCCTGCATCGGGGGACCGCTTTCACATAATCCTGAGACGGCGTGTTTTTTTGACGCCACACCGATGCTGAAAATAACACGCACACATCGTGTGCGGCGGATTTCCTGCCCCATGGCGTCACTGTAGCCTCAGGCGGGCGCGAGCACGCCTTTCATACGCCCAAGTGCCTTGGCTTCGATCTGGCGAATGCGCTCCGCCGACACTTTGAATTCGGCCGCGAGATCGTGCAGCGTCGCAGAATCCTTCTCGCGCAGCCAGCGCGCTTCAATGATTCGGCGGCTGCGCGGGTCCAGCGAGTCCAGCGCGGCATTCAGCCCTTGTACGCGTAGCTTTTCATTCTCATTCGCCTCGGCGATTTGCGCCGGTCCGGCTCCCGGATCGGCGAGATACGCGATGGGTGCGTACGTCTCGTCGTCATCCCCCATGGGTTCCAGTGATATATCCTGTCCCGTCAATCGGGTTTCCATCTCAACCACTTCCTCGGGCTTGACGCCCAGCGTCTTGGCCATGCCGCTGACTTGCGCGGGCGTGAGGGCGGCGAGGCCGGGCTTCATGCTGCGCAGGTTGAAAAACAGCTTGCGCTGAGCTTTGGTGGTGGCGATTTTTACCAGCCTCCAGTTTCGCAGGATGAATTCATGCATCTCGGCCTTGATCCAATGGATGGCAAACGACACCAGCCGCACTCCGCGATCGGGATCGAAACGCTTGACCGCCTTCATCAGACCGATATTGCCTTCCTGGATCAGGTCGGCCTGCTGCAAGCCGTAACCGGCATAACCCCTCGCAATGGCGACAACCACGCGCAGGTGCGACAAAACCAGCTGGCGGGCAGCTTCGATATCGTTATCCTCACGAAGCTTTCGGGCCAGGCGAGTTTCCTCCTCGGCGCGCAGGATTGGGAAGCGGTTGACCGTCTGGACATAGCTCTCCACGCTCCCGACTGCAGTGGGCATGAATACCGAGGGCATCACCAAATCTTGACTCATTGCATGTCTCCTTTTGTCCAAAACTGCATAGGACCTAGACATATATTAGCACTCTGAGACCATGAGTGCTAATCACGAGTTCTATCAACTTTACCTATTTTTGGCGATGGTATTCAGCCAAGCCGATATTATGTAAGTGTATGCTTACTGATAGATAGGCGCCAAGCCAGCCAAGTATTGCAGCAAATGCCATGATGGCCAGCAAATCGCCATGGGCGAAGAAGGACAGATTCGGATCCACCCCGTAGATGCGGCCCAGTGGGGCAAGATAACGATTCATGAGGGTGAAGGCGCCAGCCACAATCGCCAGTCCTATCCCGCCCCCGAACATCCCCAGGAGGGCGCCGAGGTAGAAAAAGGGCCGGCGAATAAAGGCATCAGTAGCCCCTACAAGCCGGCTGACTTCAATTTCTTCCCTATGGGTCAGAACCTGCAGGCGGATGGTATTGAAGGTGACGGCGACCAGGGTAAATCCGAGCAAAGTGGCCAGCAGAGCTACGACCATCCGACCCAGGCGCAACAGGCCTTCAATGCGGCGAACCCAGGCGGAGTCGACCTGCACATGATTGACACCAGGGAGGGCCTTGAATAACTGCTCGAGCCGGTTGGCGGCCTCAGCGTCTGCATCAACCAAAGTCAGTACAAATGCGTCAGGCAAAGGATTCTCGCGCAATGAAGTAATGACTTCGCCCATGCCTGGCGAGCGCTTCAGGCCGGCCAGGGCGGCGTCGCGCGGAACGAAACGCACTGTCTGCACGCCAGTCGTCCTTTTCAACTGCGCTTCAATTTCGGCAATGTCCGATTTGCCAAGGCCATTGGCCAGAAAAAGGCTGATCTGTGGTTCTGTAGGGACGGAACCGGAAAAGACCTTGAGGTTAAGCAGCAATCCGTAGGCTCCCAGTGGGAGTGCCAGCACTACGCCTATGACTACGATATTCGCCAACGTTGCCAGCGGAGATCGAGACATTCTGCCCAAGGTCTGGCCCAGGCTTTGAACATGATGGCTGAGCCAGGCTTTCACGTTGTCACCATGCCGTGATCAAGACTGATCACCCTGGGTTGCCAGCGGCTAATGAGTGAATGGTCATGGGTGGCCACCAGGACGGTCACGCCCACCTGATTGAAGGACTGGAACATGGCCATGATGGTTTCGGCATAGGCATTGTCCAGGCTTGCAGTGGGCTCATCGGCGAGCAGGATGGCAGGGCGGTTGACTATGGCTCGGGCTATGCACAAACGCTGTTGTTCGCCCCCCGAGAGCGTAATGGGCTGGGCGCGCTCGCGGTTGAGCAGCCCTACCTTGTCCAGGGCTGCCCGTGCCCTGCGAGCTGCATCTGCGGAGGAGTGCCCCGTGGCCAGCAGCGGTAGCGTGACATTGTCGAAAACACTACGGTCGTAGAGCAGCTTCTGATCCTGAAATATCAGTCCGAGCTTGCGACGAAGAAAAGGTATTCCATGAGCTTTCAATGCGGAAATGTTCTGGCCGTTGACCAGAACTGCTCCGGAGCTTGCATATTCGATCGCGGCAATCAGCCTCAGCAGTGTGCTTTTTCCTGCGCCGGAGTGGCCCGTTATGAAAACAAACTCACCAGGTTCTACGGTGAAATTGACGCCCTTGAGTGCCTCAAAGCCGCCAGGATAGCGCTTTGAGACATTGGTAAAAGCGATAGCAGGCTGTGATTCAGCCACTGGTCAGTCAAGCAACGCCGTAACGAATTCTTCGGCTTTGAACGGGCGCAGGTCGTCCAGGCTTTCGCCGACACCTACATAGGCCAGCCGGAGTGGTCTGTCAGCCGTGCGGGAGAAAGACAGTCTTGCGATTGCCGCAAGCACCCCACCCTTGGCCGTGCCGTCGAGTTTGGTCAGAATGATGCCGGTTACGCCAACAGCAGCGTCGAAAGCCTTGAGCTGGCTGAGGGCGTTCTGCCCGGTGTTGGCATCAAGAACAAGCCAGACTTCGTGAGGGGCGGTATGGTCGGCTTTGGCAATCACGCGCTTGATTTTCCTGACTTCCTCCATCAGGTGCAGTTGTGTCGGCAGACGCCCGGCCGTGTCTGCAAGCAGGACGTCGATACCCCTGGCCCTGGCCGCATGCAAGGCGTCATAAATGACCGCGGCCGGGTCTGCAGCACCCGCACCACCCGAATGGGAAATCACTTCCACACCATTGCGTTCCCCCCAGACCGCCAGTTGTTCCCTTGCCGCAGCCCGGAAAGTGTCTCCGGCCGCCAGCAGGACCGATAATCCCTGGCTTTGAAAAAGTTTCGCGAGTTTACCTATGGAAGTCGTTTTGCCCGCGCCGTTGACTCCCGCGAGCATGATGACAAATGGCCGCGCTCGATCCGGACCAGCCAGGGGATCGGGCCCTTCCAGCGGCTGAAGCAGCTTCAGCAATTGCTGCTTCAAGGCTTCCTTGAGCTGTTCTGATGTTTCGAGGCCGGCCCTTTTGGCTTCCAGCCGCAATTGATCTATCAGGAACCCGGTTGCTTCGATCCCGGCATCCGAACTTATTAGCGTCGCTTCCAGTTCGTCGAATAAAGCCTCATCGATGCGTCTTCCCGATAACAGGCCTGACAGCCGGGCTCCGGTGTTCCTCAGTCCAGCCTTCAATTTCTCCAGAAAGGACGCAGGTGCACCTCCGGCAACGGGCATGGAGGCTTTATCTTTCCTGAATAGACCCAGCATGGGACGGGGAGCAAGAGGGAGGGGGCGAGCCGATAAATAATTATCGTGCTGCGATGATTCTAGCAGTTGGGCGAGACGCTGATTCAAGCCTGATTCGTCCGCCTGTTGAAGCAAAGCAGCTTCAGGCAAAATGGTGCATCTGTCACCACTGTTCGACTTTCAGTGCCAAAAATCATGGAAAAAGCCACTGGCCGCTCCCGTCCAGCGCAAGGCCGGCAGGGCCAAGTGCGCATCATCGGGGGTAACTGGCGCAGCCGTCGCATCGGCTTTCCCGACAGGCCCGGACTGCGTCCAACCCCGGATAGGGTGCGTGAAACGCTGTTCAATTGGCTGGGCCAGGACTTGAGTGGATATCATTGCCTTGATCTTTATGCAGGTTCCGGGGTCCTGGGCTTTGAAGCACTGTCCAGAGGTGCATCGCATGTCACTTTAGTCGAGCGCGACGCTTTGGTCGCACGGGCTCTGGAGAGCAGTGCAAAAGAGCTGAATGCCGTCGGATCCAGGATCATTTGCTCCGATGCGCTAAAATTCCTTCGTCAAGCGACAAACCGCGAGCGCTATGACTTGATATTTCTTGACCCGCCGTTCTCGGATGGAATGCCGGAAGAGGTGTTGGCAGTGTTGCCGGACTTGCTGGAACCCGGAGGGCGGATATTTCTTGAAGGTTCCAGCAGGCGGGATCTGCAGCCGCCATGGTTGTTGGAAAAAGACGGCAAGGCGGGAAAGGTTTTCTTCCAGTTGTTGAGACGGGAGTCGAAGTGACAAAAGCAGTTTACCCAGGAACTTTTGATCCCATGACCAATGGTCATGAGGACTTGGTGCGCCGAGCGTCGACGCTGTTTGAAGAAGTGATCGTGGGAGTCGCCGACAGCCGCGGCAAGAAACCTTTCTTCACATTGGAAGAACGCATTGCCATGGCCAGGGAGGTGCTTGCGCCTTACCCCAATGTCAGCGTGATGGGTTTTTCCGGATTGCTTCGTGACTTTGTCAGCGCGTGCGGAGCGAAGGTCATCATGCGCGGCCTGCGTGCTGTCTCGGATTTTGAATACGAATTTCAGCTTGCCGGCATGAATCGCAGGCTGATTCCCGAAGTGGAGACGGTGTTTCTCACTCCGGAGGAACGGCATTTGTTCATTTCCGCCACCCTGGTCCGTGAAATTTCCATGCTGGGTGGAGATGTTGGTCAGTTTGTCCATCCGCTGGTAAAGAAGCGGATGGACGAGCTATTGGCCAGAGGCGCTGGCTGACCCTCAGCGCTGGCAGTTGGGACAATAAAAGGTGGAGCGTTGTCCCAGCCGCACCATTTTCACCAGCCGCCCACATTCGCGGCAAGCCAATCCCTGCCGGCCGTAAACAAAATATTGCTGCTGGAAGTAGCCGCGTGTTCCATCGGAATGCACGAAATCGCGCAGACTGCTGCCTCCAGCCTCGATGGCCTCTTCCATGGTGCGTTTTACCTCCTCGGCCAGGCGTTCATAACGCGGCCTGGTGATGCGGCCGGCTGCTGTGCGCGGGTGAATCCGAGCCCGGAACAGGCTTTCGTTTGCATAAATGTTGCCGACACCGACCACCACTTTGTGATCCATGAGAAGCTGTTTCACGCTGGCGCCGCGGCCGCGGGAGGCCTGGTACAGGGTTTCGCCGGAAAACCCCATGGACAGCGGCTCGATGCCCAAGTGTGCCAGCAATACATGATGATCGATATTACTGGTGGTCCAAAGTACCGAGCCAAAGCGCCGTGGGTCCCGCAGTCGCAGCGATTTCTCCCCGAATACGACATCGACATGATCATGGACGCCGGCAGGCTCATTTTTATGGACTATGCGCAGGCTGCCGGACATTCCTAGATGCACAATCAGCCAGCCCTTATCGTCATCAAACAGCAGATACTTGGCACGCCTGAGGATGCGTCTGACGATGCTTCCGGTGAGTGCCGAAGGAAGGTTGCGCGGGACCGGCCATCGCAATCGTGGATTGCGTACCACCACGCCGGTAACCAGCTTTCCTTCGAGGGAGGCGATTCCCCTTCTGGTAATTTCCACTTCGGGCAATTCTGGCATGCACGATGAATACCCGGATTGCCAGTTTGTTGCAAGCGGGATCGGGCATTCTTGCCTCGCGAACGAAAGTCTGACTTTTGCGTCCAATGGGGCCAGGAAGACGGCTTCCATGCCGGGTTCGGCTGCAATTGGAACGGCCGTTTCAAAAACTCATTAAACTGATGCCATTGTGACTATTGTGATCCCATCGCCGGTGCATGAAATTCATTCCGTCCCAGCATTGAGTGCGCGTCTTCAAGGTTGTCGTGCCATGGCGATGTTCCTGGCCACTGCCATGGCCGTTGTCGTGCATCCCGCAGCTTCCAGGGACCTGACAGACATGCCGTCGGTTCCATCGCCGATCCGTCTGGATGCACGGTTGCCATTGCAGCTTGCTCAGGCTGCCGCGCCGGCTGCAGAGGGAAGTCAGCCGCAACGTGCAGGTCCGGTATTGCCGCCACAAGAGCTGACTGACGCGATATTGTATGAATTCCTGCTAGCCGAGATTGCCGGCCAGCGGGGCAATATCGGTTTGTCGGCGCAGGCGTACGCTGACCTGGCCAAGAAAACGCGCGATCCGCGTATTGCAAGACGCGCCACGGAGATTGCGGTTTTTGCCCGCATGACCAATATAGCTGCCGAATCGGCAAAGGTCTGGCACGAGGCAGACCCGGGTTCGGCGCGTGCCTTGCAGACTCTCATAGGGCTTTTGATTTCCACCAGTCGCTTTGATGAAGCGCTGCCTTACCTCAAGAAGGTATTGGCAGCGGGCGGTGCTGAACCCAGTGAGGCTTTTTCACAGGTCGGCCGTTCCTTGTCAGGGGTTGCCAACAAGCAGGCTGCGTTGAAGCTGATGACGGAGCTTGCCCAGGATTATCCGCAAATGCTCTCGGCCAGGCTGGCGGTGGCTCAGGTGGCGATGGCCGCCGGTGATGAGGCAACGGCCAGCCGGGAAGTCCAGCGCGCTCGCAGCTTGCGGCCGGAATCCGAAGCAGCGGTGCTGCTGGAGGCGCAAATTGCCCAACGCCGTTCCAATTCCGAGGCGCTGCAGATTCTGGAGGGTTATCTGGCGCGCTACCCAGGGTCGCGCGAAGTGCGGCTGAACTTTGCCCGTGCCCTGGTTGCCGAAAAACGCTTGGACCAAGCGCGAGCCGAGTTCCAGCGTCTGGTTGCGGCGTTTCCGGAAAACACCGAAGTCATATTTGCAGTTGCCTTGTTGTCCTTGCAGTTGAGCGACTATGCATTGGCCGAGACTTATCTGAATCGACTGCTGGAGCTTGATTTCCGTGACCAGAATCTGGTGCGTCTCTACCTGGGGCAGATCGCCGAAGAGCAGCAGCGCGTGCCGGAGGCGCTCACCTGGTACAAGGGGGTCCAGTCCGGCGATCAATACCTGACCGCGCGCATCCGGTATGCCCAGCTGCTGTCGCGCCAGGGTCAGCTGGAACCTGCGCGCGCCTGGTTGCAGGAGACCACTGCAAGCAGCAACCAGCAGCGCGTACAGCTCATTTTGTCCGAGGCCCAGTTGCTGCGCGACGCGGGTCAGCCAAAGCCGGCCTTTGACCTGGTGGGGGGCGCGCTTGGCAAGTTACCCGACAACCCCGAGCTGCTGTATGACTACGCAATGCTCGCTGAGCGCCTGGACCAGGTGGATCTTCTGGAATCGAGCTTGCGCAAGCTCATTTCACTCAAACCCGATCATGCTCACGCCTACAACGCCTTGGGCTATTCCCTCGCGGATCGTAACTTGCGATTGCCCGAGGCACGCCAATTGATTGAAAAGGCCCTGCAGCTTGCCCCGGAAGATGCATTCATCGTCGACAGCATGGGCTGGGTGCTCTACCGCCAGGGTGCGCTTGACGAAGCGCTGCGCTACCTCAGACAGGCCTTTGCGGTTCGTCCCGACCCTGAAATTGCCTCCCACCTGGCCGAAGTCTTGTGGGCTTCAGGTGATCAACCTGAGGCGGAGCGGGTACTCAAGGAAGTGATAGACAAGAACCCAGGCAACGAGACGCTGATGAAAACGATCAAGCGCCTCAAGCCCTGAGCACCGTTCTCACTCCCGTGCTTTGCCAAGGCGTCGCTTCCACATGCTGAAGCGAATTGCAGCTCAGGTTTCCCTGCTGGCGGCGGTTGTGGTGCTTGCCGCCTGCGCGGAACTGGGCAGGGCGCCAGCCGGCAAGGCGTTTGAGCTGGAGCTTCAGGGGCGCATTGCGCTGCGCTATGGCGCAGAGGGCGGCAATGCGCGCATCACCTGGCGCCATTCGGCTACTGCTGATGACATGCTGATCACCAGTGCGCTCGGGCAAGGCATTGCCCGCATCACCCGCGATGGCGCAGAGATCAACCTGATCACGGCCGACGGAAAGGAATACCAGGCTGCTAATGCCGAAACCCTGACCGAGTCCGTGCTTGGCTGGCCGTTGCCTCTGGCTGGCCTGCCGGACTGGGTGTTGGGGCGTCCTGGGCAGGGGCGGCCTGCCCAATTGCGTCGCGATGACAGTGGGCAAGTAAGCGCCATCGCACAGGATGGCTGGAATATTGACTATCTTGCATGGCGTGAGGCCCTGCCGGCGCGCATCAATATGCGTCACGATGGCTTCCAGGGCCGAGGTGCCATTGAAATCCGTCTGGTAATAGATCAGATCAAATCCGCACTATGAATAACGTGCTGCTTTGGGAAACGGAATTCCCGGCACCTGCAAAACTCAACCTTTTCCTGCATGTAGTCGGGCGCCGACCCGATGGTTATCACCTGCTGCAAACTGTGTTTCGCCTCATTGACCTGACCGACGTACTGAGGTTTTCTCCGCGTTCTGACGGAGTGGTACGACTTGTATGCGATGTTCCGGGGCTGGCTTCGGGCGACGACCTGTGCCTACGGGCGGCAAAGGCCCTCAAGGCCGAAACAGGCTACGGGGGAGGCGTTGATATCCACCTGGATAAGCGCATTCCCATGGGAGGAGGACTGGGCGGAGGCAGTTCCGATGCTGCCACGACGCTCCGGGTGCTGAATCGCCTATGGAAGCTTGGCCTCACGGATGAGGCGCTTGCCAGACTGGGGCTGACACTGGGGGCTGATGTCCCGGTGTTTTTGGGCGCGCGAAATGCCTTTGCCGAGGGAGTCGGGGAAAAACTGGCGCCCCTGGACCTGCCGCCGGCCTGGTATGTTGTACTGGTGCCACCGGTTGCAGTGCCCACGGCCGGTGTTTTTGCGGCACAGGAATTGACAAGAAATACAAAAACTACCACAATATCAAGCTTTTCGGCGGGGTCCGGCCAATACCAGTCCGGTTTCGGGCGTAATGATCTGGAACCTGTCGTATGCAGTCGTTATCCGGAAGTTGCACAGCATCTGGCCTGGTTGTCTGGTCAAGCCAGTGCGCGTATGAGCGGTTCCGGCGCCTGCGTTTTTGCCGAATTTGCGTCCGAGAGCGAAGCGCGCTCGGTCGTATCCAGGATGCCCGCCGGAATGCGGGGCTTTGTTGCCCGTGGTTTGGAACGGCACCCTCTCAGGGAATTTCTGGATGATGGTTAGCGCTTGGGGAGTCGCCAAGCTGGTTAAGGCACCGGATTTTGATTCCGGCATGCGAAGGTTCGAATCCTTCCTCCCCAGCCAGTGTTGAAACCGGTGTGTCGCATGGGCGGCGCGTCGGGGCTTGAAGATTGTGGTGCCCGCGCAGGTTGGGACGTGCGGGAACGGGAGCGGCGCGGAGCGAGCAATGGCCTACGAGAGCCTGATGGTGTTCACGGGGAATGCCAATCCCCTGCTCGCGCACGCGGTGGTGCGGCGCCTGAACATTCCGCTCGGCCATGCCACGGTGGCGAAGTTCTCCGACGGCGAGGTGAATGTCGAAGTGCTGGAGAACGTGCGCGGCAAGGACTGTTTCGTATTGCAGTCTACCTGCGCGCCAACCAACGACAACCTCATGGAAGTATTGTTGATGGTGGACGCGCTCAAGCGCGCCTCGGCTGCGCGGGTGACTGCGGCCGTGCCGTATTTTGGCTATGCGCGGCAGGACCGGCGGCCGCGTTCGGCGCGGGTGTCGATCAGCGCCAAGGTGATGGCGAATCTGCTGCACGCGGTTCACGTGGACCGCATGCTGACCATGGATCTGCATGCTGATCAGATCCAGGGATTTTTCGACGTGCCGGTGGACAATATTTATTCCACACCGGTGCTGCTGGGCGATGTGTGGAAGCACGGCTACGAGGATTTGATGGTGGTGTCGCCGGACGTGGGCGGGGTGGTGCGGGCAAGGGCCATGGCCAAGCTCCTGGATTCCGATCTGGCCATCATCGACAAGCGGCGCCAGAAGGCGAACGTGTCGGAGGTGATGAACATCATCGGTGATGTCCGCGGGCGCACCTGCGTGATCATGGACGACATCGTGGATACCGCAGGCACGCTGACCAAGGCGGCGCAGGCGCTGAAGGACGAAGGCGCCAAGCGCGTCGTGGCTTACTGCACCCACCCGGTGCTGTCAGGCGGCGCGGTGGCTCGGATACAGGAGTCGGCCATGGACGAGCTGGTGGTGACTGACACCATACCGCTGTCCAAGGAAGCGCAGGCCTGCAAGAAGATACGCGTGCTGTCCGTGGCCGGGCTGCTGGCGGAGACGATACTACGCATCAGCAACGAGGATTCGGTCAGTTCGCTGTTTGTGGAATAGCAGTTTTTGCAACCGGCATGTCTGGTCGCGGACAAGCCATTTTTGGAGGCCATCATGGCACTAGAAGTCATTGCGCAAGCGCGCAAACTGCAGGGCACGGGTGCGAGCCGCCGCCTGCGCAACGCCGGCAAGGTTCCCGGCATTGTTTATGGCGGTAAAAGGGACGCAGTCACCATCGAGCTCGATCACAACGCGCTGTTCCATGCGTTGCGGAACGAGAAATTCCATGCGTCCATTCTGGACATGACGCTGGATGGCGCCAAGGAGCAGGTGCTGCTGCGCGCGGTCAACATGCATCCTTTCAAGGTGCAGGTCCAGCACGTGGACTTCCAGCGGGTATCGGCGGACGAGAAGATCCACATGAAGGTGCCTCTGCACTTCGTGAACGCCGATGTTTCGGCGGCGGTGAAGCTTGGCGGCGCCATGATCAGCCACATCATGAATGACGTGGAAGTTCGCTGCTTGCCCGCGGACCTGCCGGAGTTCATCGAGGTGGACCTGTCCACCATTGAAGTCGGTCATTCGGTGCATATCCGTGATCTGAAGCTGCCTACGGGGGTCGAAATAGGCATGCGTGCCAATGAAAATCCGGCCGTGGCAACCGCCCAGATTCCGAAGGCCGCGATCGCCGAGGAAGAGGCCGCTGCCGCAGCAGCTGCAGATGCCGGGACCGC